>JASGGD010000311.1:0-4623 GCA_047605225.1 Novosphingobium sp. | reverse complement strand
CCGGTGGCGATGACTTCGACGCCGTCCTCGGGGCGGAAGGCGAGGCGCTGGGCGCCGCCTTTCCACATCACCCCGTCGATCACCGCCTTGTCGTCCTTGAGCGCGCAGTAGAGGTGGCCCGAGGCCGCGCGCTTCACGCCCGAAAGCTCGCCGCGCAGGCGCACAAAGCCGAAGCGGTCCTCCACCGTGCGCTTGAGGAGATTCGAAATCTCGCTGATCGAGAGCGGCGCGGCGTTGTCCCCGGCCGTGTCCTTCGCTACCAGCCCGCCAGAACGACCGTCGTTATAGTCATCATCGTAGAAGAACTGATCGGAAGGCACGGGAAATGAACATCCTGCTACTGGGCTCGGGCGGCCGCGAACATGCGCTGGCCTGGAAGCTGGCGCAATCCCCGCGCTGCGATGCCCTGTGGGCGGCGCCCGGAAATCCCGGCATTTCGAGCCTCGCGACATGCATCGACCTCGACGCGACCGACCACGCCGCGGTGCTGGCCTTCTGCGAGGCGAACGTCATCGGCCTCGTCGTCATCGGCCCCGAGGCGCCGCTGGTCGACGGCCTTGCCGACTCGCTGCGCGGCGAAGGCTTCGCGGTGTTCGGCCCGAGCAAGGCGGCAGCGCAGCTCGAAGGCTCCAAGGGCTTCACCAAGGACTTGTGCGCCCGCGCCAATATCCCGACCGGCGGTTATGACCGCGTCTCCAGCGAAGCCGAAGCGATGGCCTCCCTCGCCCGGTTCGGCGCCCCCGTCGTCATCAAGGCGGACGGCCTCGCGGCGGGCAAGGGCGTCACCGTGGCGATGACCATGGACGAAGCGGAAGCGGCGGTGCGCGACATCTTCGCCGGGCGTTTCGGTGAAGCCGGTGCGGAAGCGGTGATCGAGGAATTCCTCGAAGGCGAGGAAGCCAGCTTCTTCGCGCTGACCGACGGCTCCACCATCGTCCCCTTCGCCTCGGCGCAGGACCACAAGCGCGTGGGCGACGGCGATACCGGACCCAACACCGGCGGTATGGGCGCCTACAGCCCGGCAAAGGTGCTGACCTCCAAGCTGCAGGCCGAGGCGATGACGAAGATCATCGCGCCGACCGTCAAGACGCTGGCCGACGAGGGCATGCCCTATTCGGGCGTGCTGTTCCTCGGCCTGATGCTGACCACCAAGGGCCCGCAGCTGATCGAGTACAATTGCCGCTTCGGTGACCCGGAGTGCCAGGTCATGATGATGCGGCTCGAATCGGACCTCGTCGAACTGCTCCACGCCTGCGCCGAGAACCGCCTTGCCGCGATCGAGCCGCCGCGCTTCTCCGACGACGTCGCACTGACCGTGGTGATGGCCGCGGATGGCTACCCCGGCACCCCGGCCAAGGGCGGCGCGATCCGCAATGTGGCCGAGGCCGAGGCGAACGGTGCCAGGGTCTTCCACGCAGGCACCGCGCTGAACGACGGCGAACTGGTTGCCAGCGGCGGGCGCGTGCTGGCCGTCACTGCCCGCGCGGGCAGCGTGACCGAGGCGCAGGCCAAGGCTTACGCCGCCGTCGACGCCATCGACTTCCCCACCGGCTTCACCCGCCGCGACATCGGCTGGCGCGAAGTGGCGCGCGAGCGTGCTTAAGCACATCGATCCGATTCTGAAGCTGTGTCTGGCGATCGGCGCGCTGATGGGCGGCGCCGGGGTCGGGTATTATTACGGCATCTACCTGCCCGCGCAGGACATTCACCAGCAGACGCTGGCGATGGCCGAGAAGCAGTCCAAGGCCGCCGAGCAGTCCCGCGCGCTGGCCGAACGTGCCCGGCGGGAGGCTGAAGCACAGGCTGCTTATGGCCAGTGCACCGATCTTGCCGAGAGCGCCTATCGCCAGCGCTGGACGCAAGCCTGTCAGGCAATGCACGAGGCCGATCAGGCTGCCTTCGACGACTGCGCCGACGACCTGTTCAGCACCCGCAGCGGGTGTCTCGCCAAGCATCCGATCCGCCCGGCGCAGGATTGCGCGCTGCCCTCACAGACCGCGCAGTCGCTTTCGGAAGCGCGCGATCAGCGGAAGGCGCAGTGCGCAGGGCAGTTGCAGGCGGCCCAGCGGGGCGGTCAGGGGTAACCTCCCTCGTCATTGCGAGCGCAGCGAAGCAATGACGAAGGGTGAATGGGTTTACCCCACCTCGCCGTCCACCAGCAGCTTCACGACCATCGCCAGCCGCTTGGCGTCCTCGCGCGCCAGATGTTCCTTGGGGAGCAGGCGCTTGGCCTCTTCCAGCGCGGCGACGACCTGCGGGCGCGAGTAGCCGCCGTCCTTCAGGAACTCGCCGAGGTAGTGCACCGGGAACGGCAGCTTCGTGCCCACCGCCTGACACAGCACTTCCAGCCAGTACTGGTCGAGATCGGCGTCGGCATAGACCGGGCACCCGGCTACGAATTCGGCCATTTCGGCAAGGACCTGCGCAGGCGGCAGGCCCTCGTCCTCCAGCATCTGCCGGCTGATGCCGTGAAGCTGTTCCGCCTCGTCCGACCAGTCCCAGTAGCGCCAGACCTCGGCGGGTTTGATGAGCCAGGCCCGGTTCGAGCCGTCGATCCGCGCCACCGCGACTTCGATGGGATAGGACTGCCCATACTCGGGCAGGCAGCTCGCCTCGAAGTCGATCAGCGCGGGACAGCTCAAACCGGTGGTTCCTTTCGTTACATCCGCCCGTTACATTCTGGCCGCGACGAAGTCCGCCAGGTCGCATTCCGGACGTGCGCCGTAGTGCGAGATGATTTCGCTCGCGCAGATTGCGCCCATCTTGAGGCTTTCCTCAAGCCCCTTGCCGCGTACGTGGCCGTAGAGGAAGCCCGCCGCAAACAGGTCGCCCGCGCCGGTGGTGTCGACCACGCGCTCGATCGGCTGCGCGGCGACTTCCGCCCGCTCGCCGCCCGAGAGCGCCACGGCGCCGTCCGCACCCTTGGTGACGACCAGCACCGAGACCTTGGCCGCCAGCATCGCGATGCCGTCCTCGAACGAAGACAGGCCGGTCAGCGTCGCCAGCTCGGTCTCGTTGCAGAAGAGGAGGTCGATCAGGCCCTCGTCGATCAGCGACAGGAAATCGCCGCGATGCATGTCGATGATGAACGATTCCGACGGCGTGAAGGCGATCTTGCGACCGGCGGCGCGTGCCGCCGCGATCGCCTTGCGCATCGCCGCGCGCGGCTCGACCGGGTCCCACAGGTAGCCTTCGAGGTAGAGCACGGCCGCCTCGGCGATCGTCTCATCGGCCACCATGTCGGCGGAGAGCAGGTGCGAGGCGCCGAGGAAAGTGTTCATCGTGCGCTGGCCGTCGGCGGTGACGAAGATCAGGCAGCGCGCGGTCGGCGTCTCGCCGGCGCGGGCGGGCACGTCGAATTCGATGCCGCCGGCGCGGATGTCGTGCGTGAACACTTCGCCCAGCTGGTCGTCGGCGACCTGGCCGATGAAGCCGCACTTGGCGCCCAGCGCAGCGAGGCCCGCCAGCGTGTTGGCGGCCGAACCGCCCGAGACTTCGCGGGCCGGACCCATCGCGTCGTAGAGGGTGCGGGCCTGATCGCCGTCGATCAGCTGCATGCCGCCGCGCACCAGACCGAGTTCGTCGATCTGCGCGTCCGAGCAGTTGCCGATGACGTCGATGATGGCGTTGCCGATGGCGATGACGTCCAGACGGGGTTGCGTCATGGGGTGGGTAAGTCCTTCAGTGGAGGCCGGAAGTGTCCGGAAATTTCGATTGCCCGAGCGACTAGCGCGGGGGCGGAGGCGCCGCAAGGTTACAGGGTTTACACGGTTTACACGGTCCAGAGGGAAAAGGTGTCACCTTGCGGCGATTTTGAGCCATTTCCGGCCCGAAAGTGTCACCTTGTGCGCCCGGATGTGTCACCTTGTGCCGAAAAGGTGTCACCTTGTGCGGGTGATGTGTCACCTTGCAGGCCGAAAGTGTAACCTTGCGCGGCTTGCAAGTTGACAGGTCTGGGAAGCAGGTGATCCGGAACATGGCGCCAGAATACCCCGGCGCCGTGTCTGTAGGAAAGGCGCCGTTCCCCGCAAGGGGGAGGGCTTCGAGCGATGGCCCGTTGACTCGGCCGCGCCCTCGGGCGATGCCGCAGCCGATCATGAGCAAGACGTCTACCGGGAGAGTTCCCCTGCAGCCCCGCTTCCTTCTCCCGCTCAGTGCGGCTGCGCTGGCGCTTGCCTTGTCCGCCTGTTCGGCCACCGGCGGCAGCGTCGCGAGCACGCCCGCGCCTCAACAGGGCAAGCGGATCAAGGGCGTCCCCGTCACCCGCCAGCCCACCCGCCAGCCGCCGCGCGATGCCGCCGTGCAAATGGCGCCCGGCCTTGAAGGCGTGATCGGCGCCAACCAGGGCCAGCTCACCCGCATGTTCGGCGAACCGCGTCTCGACGTGTGGGAAGGCGACGCGCGCAAGCTGCAGTTCACCGGCACCGCCTGCGTGCTCGACGTGTTCCTCTATCCTAGCACCAGCTCGAAAGAGCCGCACGCGACCTACGTGGAAACGCGGCGCAGCTCGGACGGCCAGAACGTGGACCGCGCCGCCTGCGTGGCAGCGCTGCGGCAGAGGTGAGTTTCTCCTCCCTGTCGCGCAGCGATGGGGAGGTGGCAGCCCGCAGGGCTGACGGAGGG
>JASGGD010000310.1:0-4627 GCA_047605225.1 Novosphingobium sp. | reverse complement strand
CCCCCCCCCCCCCCCCCACCCGCTGGGGGGGGGGGGCGGGGGTGGGGGTGGGCTTTCTAGGAACTAAGCCCACTTGCCCGGCCATGCCGCAACCGCGTAAAGGCGTGCCGTAATGGCCGACCCGCGTATCTCCCACATCGAACTCGACGATGCGACCATCCTGTGGCGCAATGCCGACATCGAACAGGAACGGCGCATCGCCATCTTCGATCTCATAGAAGACAATGTCTTCAAGCCCTTGCGCTCGACCGAGGCGGGGCATGAGGGGCCGTATCGCCTGCGCCTATCGGTACAGGACGGACGGCTTTCGCTGGAGATCACGGCCGAGGACGGGTCTGCGCTGGAGACGCTGGTGCTCGGTCTGGCGCGATTCCGGCGGCCAATCCGCGAGTATTTCGCGATCTGCGAGAGCTATTATCAGGCGATTCGCAAGGCGACCGCGCAGGAGATCGAAACCATCGACATGGCCCGCCGCGCGATCCACAACGAGGCTTCGGAACTGCTGCTCGAACGTCTGCACGGCAAGGTCGAGACCGACCACCCCACGGCTCGGCGGCTGTTCACGCTGATCTGCGTCCTGCATATCCGCGGCTGAGGGGGACGTCGTGGCACGCAAGGCAAGGACCGCGTCGGGCGGCAGGGGGCTGTTGTGGCGCGCGCTGGGCGCGCTGCTGCTCGTGGCGATGATCGCCGGGGCGTGGGGCTGGTGGCACTTGCGCCACTGGACGCCGGAGCGTGTCGTCTACCCGCTGCAAGGCGTGGAGATCAGCGTCGATGACGGCGAAGTGAGCTGGAAGTCATTGAAGGCCATCGGTGCCGACTTCGCGTACATCGACGCGAGCGCCAGCGCCTTTGCCCGCGATCCTGCTTTCGTCGACAACTTCGAGGCGGCCAAGGCGGCAGGTATGCAGGTGGGCGCGCTCCACCGCTATGATCCCTGCCAGCCCGCCGGAACGCAGGCGGCGAACTTCGTTACCACTGTCCCGCGCGACGCCAAGCTGCTGCCGCCTGCTGTTGAACTCGACATGCTGGCCGACAACTGCCCGGTGAAAGTCTCCGACGCGCGGGTCGAGAGCGAGTTGATGACCTTCCTCAACCAGGTCGAGACCCACGCGGGCAAGCCGGTGATCCTCAAGGTCACGCCCACGTTCCAGGCGCGCTATGCCATCGCCAACAAGCTGGATCGCAACTTGTGGCTCGTGCAGGACCGTTTCGAGCCGGGCTATGCCGGGCGGCCCTGGACGATGTGGACGGCGAACCATTCGCTCGCCAACGAGGTTGCGCAAGGGGGGCTGCGCTGGGTAGTCGTGCTGCCATGACGACCGAGATCAACAGCGATACCCGCGACACCCTGATGGCCGCCGCCCGCAAGGCTGCCGGCGGGGCCTATGCGCCTTATTCCAACTTCCACGTCGGCGCGGCACTGCTGCTGGCCGACGGCACCGTGGTGACCGGCGCCAATGTCGAGAACGCCAGCTACGGCCTGTCGCTCTGCGCCGAAACGGTCGCGATCGCCGGGATTCTGGCTAAGGGCGACCGGCCGCAGTTGCATGCCGTGGCGGTCACCGGCGGCGCGCCGGGCGCGGCCGGGCAGGGGCCGCAAGTGACCCCGTGCGGGCGTTGCCGGCAGGTCATCAATGAAATCGCGCAGATTGGCGGCACGGACCCGGTGGTCTGGTGCGACGGCGCCGAAGGTGTGCTTGAAACGCGGCTCTCGGAACTGCTGCCTTACGCTTTCGGACCGGCGAACCTCGGCTGATCCTTTCAGCCGGGTTGCCGACGAGCACGCACGAACCGTCGCAAGGTGTATTGTCTATCTTTTGGGTTGAGATAATCTCCAGGGCAGTCGGGCCGCTTGCAGAGTCGACCGGCGGAACCTCGATCAACCGGAGATTGGCATGCGCAATTCCCCTGAACATGAGACACCGCTGATCCTGCTGGTGTCCGGCGCTCCCCTCAAGCCGGGGCACTGGATGAGCCGCTGGGCGCAGTGGAGCGAGCACTGCCGCGTGGTCGAACTCGGCCTGTGGGACGAGCCGCACCGCAATACCTGGGTCAACAAGCTCAACCTCGCGATTCGTGGTGCCGACAGGCCGGTGGTGGTCGTCACTGACGACATCGCCGCGCTGGCGCTGGCGTGGTGGGTGGAATTCGAGGCGGCTGATGCCGATAGCACGGTTATCGGCGCGCTGATCGTCGATGCACCCAACGTGGACCTGCCGGGCTCCGACCCGCGCCTCGCCGCGTTCGGGGCCTGCCCGCGTACGGTCCTGCCGTTCACCTCGTTCCTTGTCGCCGACCTCGATGGCTCGGCGCAGAGGTCGATGTTGCGGCTGGCGAGCGACTGGGGCGCCTGCCCGATCGCCGACGAACCGCGCGGCGACTGGGCCGGGGGATGGGTGCTGCTCCAGTCCATCGTCGGCGCGCTGGGTGTGGAACTCGCCGAGCCGCACTGGGCCAGCAGCGCTGTTCGCGCGGAACGGCGCAGGGCAGCGTTCTGAGGGTCGCGCCTTACCCTTCGACAAGCTCAGGGTGAGCGGGAAATGGAGATAGTCTCTCAAGTCCGCTCAGGCTGAGCTTGTCGAAGCCCCTGCAGAACGCGCTGCGCCCGGATCAGGCCGTTTCTCGCTCCACCAGCCATTCCAGCAGCGCGGCCATGCAGTCACGGCCCAGCTGCGCGGAACGCTCCGGGCTCCACCCCTGCGCCTTGTCGGCGGCCGGGTTGTGGTCCTTGAACGGCATTTCCAGCGTCATCGACACCGCGCCGTAGCGTTCGGCCAGCTGGTTGGTGGACATCGTCAGGTTGCCCTTGCCCGGACGGGTCAGCGGATAGCCCACCTTGGTCTGGAAATCGGGCGTTCGGCGCTCGAGCAGGTCGGCATAGAGGGTATAGCCCGCCTGCTGCTCCTGCTTGAGCGAGGGGATGCCCTCAAACCCTGCAAGGAACACCGCCGGGATCGCCTCGTCGCCGTGGACGTCCATGGCGAAGTCCACGCCGCTCGCGTCCATCGCGTTGCGCAGGGCGAGCACTTCGGGTGACTTCTCGGCCGTGGGCTCGGCCCATTCGCGGTTGAGGTTCACGCCTGCGGCATTGGTGCGCAGATGCCCCCGGCGCGAGCCGTCGGGGTTGGCGTTGGGCACGACGTGCAGCGTGCAGCGCCTGCGCAGTTCGCGGCCCACCGAACTGGCGGGATCGGCGAGCAGGTCGAGCGCGCCTTCCATCCACCACTCAGCCATCGATTCGCCGGGGTGCTGGCGGGCGTAGAGCCAGACCTGCAGCGGCCCTTCACCCATGTCGAGGCAATCGATCGCCTGCCCGTCGAGCGTGAGGCCCAGTGAGCGATGCGATACGCCGTCAGCCCCGGCGATCGCGGCGACGAGGTCGTGGTGGCGCTCCATCGAATAGGGCGCGAAGTAGGCGAACCACGCAAGGTCGCCGACCGGCTCGTAGCGGATCGTCAGGGTGCCGCCGTCGCGGCTCTCGTCGAAGCTGCTTTCCGCGCGGCTCCAGTATGCGCGGTCCTCGGAGACGACGGCGTCGTAGTTCGGCCAGCCCATCGGATAGGCCGAGCCGTTGAGCCCGGTGATGCGCAGCACCAGTTCGCGGCCCGCCACGCCCGAGACGCGGAAGTGGAACCACTGGAAGAAGTCCGATTCGTGGTCCTTGCGGATCGCGAGGCTCGCCTCCGGCCCGGAGACGGAGAGGACTTCGATGTTGCCGGAATCGAAAGAAGCGGTGATCTGGATATCGGTCATTTCACCTGAATAGTTTCGCCCGACTGTCCCGGAAACCCCTTGAACAGCGCTTCGGCAACTTTCGCCGAGCCGAGCGGGGCCTGCGCCAGCGGCGAATCGCCGCGTACGACGAACCCGGCGCGGCCTTCCCACAAGGCGGTGGCGGTGGGCGCCGCGCCCCGATCGCGGATCGAGACGAACACGCGGGTTTCGACCTGCTCCTTGGGTTTGCCGGAAAGATCGAAGCCGATGCCGAGCCCCACGCCCGAGCCATAGCCGCCGGTCCCGCCGCCCACGCCGACCGATACGGGGCCGCGCGAACGCTGCGGCTGGTAGGTGTTGCGCTCCAAGGTCAGCAGCGCGACCTGGGCGCTGGCGCTCTGGCCGGGAAGCGGTTCGGTATAGCCGATGCGCGTCAGTTCGCGCGCCACGGCGGCGGCGTATGTGCGGAATTCAAGGTTGTCGGCCTGTCCGGAGGCAGGCTCGACGCGGATCGTGCCACGGCCGAGGCGCGACATGTCCGGCGCATGGAAACGGGTGACTTCGACCGGGCCGACCGGCGCGACGCAGGCATTGAGCGCCAGCGCGGCGGTGAGGGCGAGCAGTGCGGGCAGGGTGCGCATGATTTCGAAGTCCTCTTCGCGGGCCTTGTAAAGCAGCCTCAGTGCCCTGCCGAGGGGGCTTCGACAAGCTCGGCCTGAGCGGACGTTATATAACCCGCTGCAGGGCCCGGCAGTTCCGCCTTATCCCGCGCGGCCGACGCCGTCCGGACCGATCGCGTCCGCCTTGGGGAAGTTGTCGAACAGGGCGCCGGCCAGCTTGGTGGCGATCATGCCGTCGGGCCACTTGTCGTCGCCTTCGCGGGTCGCGATCGTGGCATAGCCCTCCCACA
>JASGGD010000309.1:0-4707 GCA_047605225.1 Novosphingobium sp. | reverse complement strand
CCAGGGCAGTCTTGAGCCGCCCTGGATTGCTTCGCTACGCTCGCAATGACGAACGTGTGGGGGAGGGGCCGGCGCTCGATATTCTCCCGTCGTCATTGCGAGCCCCGAAGGGGCGCGGCAATCCAGAGCGGCACCGCGCCATCCCATGATCATGACCCAATGACCCCCGACGCCGCCATCGAACTCGCCCGCGCCGCGCTGGTGCTGATGTTGACCATCTGCGGGCCGATGCTGATCGCCGCGCTGATCGTCGGCGTACTCATCGGTCTGCTTCAGGCGCTGACGCAAGTGCAGGAAATGACGCTGACGTTCGTGCCCAAGCTGCTGGTGCTGGGCGTGGTGATGCTGCTCAGCCTGCCGATGATCGGCCATGCGCTGGGCAATTTCATGGACCGCGTGGCCGACGCCATCGTCGCGTACTGACGCGATGAACGCGATCGACCTCGCGACCCTGCTGCGCCTGCCGATCGACACGGCGGCGTTCCTGCTGCTGTTCTGCCGTGTCGGCAGCGTGATCATGCTGCTGCCTGCCTTCTCCGACGACGGGCTGCCGATGCAGATCCGCCTCGTCATGGCGCTGGCCTTCACCTTCGGGATGTACGGCATGCTGGAGCCGCACGTCACGCCCGCGCTGCACTCGGGCCTGTCGATGCCGCTGCTGGTGATCGGCGAGGTGATGGTCGGCCTGGCGCTCGGCATGATCGTGCGCATCCTGTTCAGTGCCGCCGCGATTGCAGGCGCGCTCGCCTCGCAGCAGGTGGGGCTGTCCTCGGCGCTGGTGGTCGATGCGGCGATGGGCGGGCAAGTGCCGCTGCTGGCGCGCTTCATCGGCGTGGCGGCGATCGTGGTGTGCCTGTCGACCGGCGTGCATCACTTGTGGATCGCCTCGATCTTCAAGTCCTACGCCAGCTTTCCGGTGGGAGGTATGCCGCCTGCGGCCGACTTCGCGCACCTCGCCGTCTCGGTCATGGGGCAGGCGACGGCGCTGGGGCTGAGCCTGTGCGCGCCGCTGATCCTCTACGGCATGCTGTTCAATCTGGGGCAGGGACTGGCGGCGCGGGTGGCGCCCTCGATCCAGGTGTTCTTCATCATGCAGCCCGCGAACCTGCTGCTCGGCCTTTCGGTATTGGCGATGACGCTGGGCGCGATGCTGACTGCCTTCGCGAACGCCATGGCCACATTCATGCAGAGCGGATGGACCCTCTGACATGGCCGACGACGCCCCCGACAAGGACCAGCGCACTCACGAGCCAACCCCTAAGAAGCTCGACGACGCCCGCAAACGCGGCGAAGTCGCCATCGCGCCCGAGGTCCGCCACGCCACGATGATGGCGGGCGCGCTGGCGGTGACGGGGTGGCTCGGCCTCTCGGCGATCGAGAGCCTGGGCACCATGCTCAAGCGTCTCTGGGGCGATGCCGAGGATTTCAGCCTCGATCCCGAGGGCGCGCAGGGCCTCGCCACCGGCGTCGCGTGGCATACTTTGGTGTCGCTGCTGCCGGTCTTCGCGGTGTTGATGGTCGCGGCGGTGAGCACGATCTTCCTGCAGGGCCGCGCAGTGATGAGCTGGTCGCGGCTCTCTCCGAAATGGTCGAAGCTCTCGCCCGCCAGCGGTTTCTCGCGCCTGTTCGGCACCCGCGCGTTGGTGGAATTCGCCAAGACGCTGGCGAAGATGAGCGCCATCGGCCTCGTCGTGTGGATGGTGCTGGCGCCGCGCCTGCACGGGGTGGACGGGCTGGTCGGCCGCTCTCCCGGCGCGATCGGCGCGGCGGCGGGGGGCCTCGCGTTCGAGGCGCTGCGCGCGGTGGCGATGCTGGTGGCGGGGCTCGCGCTGTTCGACTTCCTGTGGCAGCGCCGCAGCTTCCTGCAGCGCATGCGCATGACGCTTCAGGAAGTGAAGGACGAGCACAAGCAGAGCGAGGGCGACCCCAAGATCAAGGCCAAGATCCGCCAGATCCAGATGCAGCGCTCGCGCAAGCGGATGATGGCGGCAGTGCCGACCGCCAGTGTGATCGTGACCAACCCGACGCACTACGCGGTGGCGCTGAAATACGAGCATGGCGTCACCGCCGCGCCGACCGTGGTGGCCAAGGGCGTGGACGCGGTGGCCCTGCGTATCCGCGAACTCGCAGCCGAGGCCGGGGTGCCGATCATGGAGAACCCGCCGCTGGCCCGCGCGCTCTTCGCGGCGGTGGAGATCGACCACCCCATCCCGATCGAGCACTATCAAGCGGTGGCGGAGATCATCGGCTACGTGCTGAAGCTGGCGAAGAAGGCGCGGAAATAGGGGTGGGAGGTGCCCACCCCGTCCGGCTAGTTCGCTGCGCTCCCAAGCCTCCCGGCCCTCCCGCAAGCGGGAGGGCGTTGCGCCTCTTCTTCCCTCCCGCTTGCGGGAGGGGTTGGGGGTGGGCCTTCTTTCCAGACCCGCGACCCACCCCTCCCAACTTCATCCTATAATGCACCCGATGCCCCGGCTGTCGTTCCTCCTCGCGCTTCTCGCCCTGCTGGCGCCCTCGGTGGCGCTGGCCGGCCCGCAGCCGCGCATCAAGGACATCGTCGACGTCGAGAACGTGCGCACCAACCAGCTGGTCGGCTATGGTCTGGTGGTCGGCCTGCAAGGCACCGGCGACCGCATCCGCAACGTCCCTTTCACCGAGGAGACGCTGCAGGCGATGCTGGAGCGCATGGGCGTCAACATCCGCGGCACCCAGATGCTCACCCAGAACGTCGCCGCCGTGACCGTCACTGCGACGATGCCGCCCTTCGCGCGCGCCGGATCGACGGTGGACGTGCAGGTCTCGGCCCTTGGCGACGCGAGCAGCCTGCAGGGCGGCATCCTCCTCGTCTCCTCGCTGCGCGCGCTGGACGGGGAGATCTACGCGGTCGCGCAAGGCCCCGTCGCGGTGTCCGGCTTCAAGGCGCAAGGCGCGGGCGCGAAGCTCAGCCGGGGCGTGATGACCACCGCGCGCATCGCGGGCGGCGCGATCATCGAGCGCGAGGTGCCTTACGACTTGCGCAACGCCCACTCGCTCAAGCTGGCGCTGAAGAACCCCGATTTCACCACCGCGCGCCAGATCGCGCAGACCATCAACCGGCAGGCCCCCGGCTCGGCCGAAGTGCTCGACCCCGGCACGGTGGAGCTGCGCCCTTACGGCAGCGGCTCGCTGATCGACCTCGTCACGCAAGTCGAGAACCTGACCGTCGCGGTGGACCAGCCCGCGCGGATCGTCATCAACGAGGCGGCGGGCACCGTGGTCATGGGCGCCGACGTGCGCGTCAGTCCGGTCGCCATCGCGCAGGGCGGGCTGACGATCAGCGTCACCGAAACCCCGGTGGCCTCGCAGCCCGGCCCGCTCTCGGGCGGGACGACGGCGGTGCTGCCGCGCACTCGGATCGAGGCGAACGACGGCAACGGCGCGGCGCTGGCGATGCTGACCAGCGGCACTTCGCTGCAGACGCTGGTGGGCGGCCTCAATGCGCTGGGCGTCAGCCCGCGCGATCTCATCACCATCCTGCAGGCGCTCAAGACGGCGGGCGCGCTGCAGGCCGAAATAGCGGTGCAGTAGGATGAGCGATCCGATCAATACCTATCCGACCCGCCCGGCGGTGATCTCGCAGGACCGCAGCCCGGCGGCGGTGGCGCGCCAGTTCGAGGGCGTCTTCGCAGGTCAGATCACCAAGATCATGATGGAAACCGTCGAGCAGGACGAACAGTTCTCCGGCGGCCACGGCGAGGAGATGTTCCGCGGCATCCTGGCGGAGCAGATCGGCAATTCGATCGCGTCGGGAAAGGGCCTCGGCATCGCTTCGGCGGTCGAGGCGCAGATCATCCGCCTGCAGGGTGGCTCCAATGCCGAGTGACACCGAAACCGCCGCCGAACTGATCGAGATCATGACCTCGCTCTCCTCGGTCATGCGCGAGGAGACGCGGGCGCTGGAGAGCGGCATCCGTGCGCTGGACCTCGCCGAACTGGCCTCGGCCAAGGCGCGGCTCGTGGGAACGCTGGAGGAACGCCTCGCCCGCGTGACGCGGCAGGAGCCGGGCTGGACCGCGCAGCTGGACGCGCCCTTGCGCGAGACGTTCGCCGAAGCACTGGGCGAACTGCGCGCCGCCTCGATGGTCAACGCTGCGCTGCTGGAGCGACACATCGAGCTGTCCGCCGACCTGATGGGCGCGATCTCCTCCGAGGCCAAGCGCCTCACCGGCAACCGCGCCTATGCCTACGGCGCCACCGGCACCCTCGCCCGCGCCGACCTGACGACGCCGATCTCGCTCAACGGCGAGTTCTGAGCAGAATCCCCCCGTCATCCCAGCGAAGGCTGGGACCGCCATCGTTTTATGCCGAGCCCTCGTCGAGGCTCTCCAGCAACAGTTTGGCCCTGCCGAGGGCGCGCGTTAGGGTCATAACGGTCCCAGCCTTCGCTGGGATGACGGAAGGGTTTTTACTCGAACACTGCGGAAAGCACTGCCGCCACGTCGGTCGGGGGGAGGGTGTCGAGCGCCACTTCGAGGTCAGGGCTTTCCGAATAGCCCAGCATCCGCCCGTGGCGATCGGCGGTGACGGACAGCACGCGCAGCGCCTCACCTTCGCGCACGACGGCGAGGCCGCCGGTGGCGGGGTAGCGGTCGGGGTCCACGACCAAGGTAGCGCGGCCGGGCAGCCCCGCGCCCAGCGTCGGGCGGCCGAGGCGCAGGCCGTAGGCGCGGG
>JASGGD010000308.1:0-4734 GCA_047605225.1 Novosphingobium sp. | reverse complement strand
CGCGGCGCGCCCTGGGCTGCACCACCAGCGCCAGCGGCAGGGCATGCGGCCCGCGCATGTCGCCGAGCGCCACGATGCGCTCGCCGATCATGCGGGCAAGGTCGGGCTCGATCACCGGCTGGCCGGTCGCGGGATCGACCATTCCCTGCACGATCGCGCCCTCCAGCCCGGCGTCGAGCGTCACCACCGGCAGTCGCTGCGTCGGCGAGCAGATGCGCCCGACGATCAGCGCGCCAAGGTCCGCGCGCACCAGTTCGACGAGGCGGTCATGATCCACCGTCTGCTGCACGGCGCGCGAGAGGCTGGCGAAGATCGGCACGAGATGCGCGATCGGAATGTAGTCCTCCAGCAGCGCGCGCAGCAGGCGGGTGACGGCGGCGAGGCTCAGCGGCTGCGGCGTCACCGTCTCGACGAGGCCCGCCGAGTGGTCCTTGAGCGCCTCGATCAGCGCCCGCACCTGATCGGGGCCGAGCAGATCCTGCGGCCGCGCCGAAAGCAGCTGATTGAGATGCGTGGCGATGACGGTGCCGGGATCGACGGTCAGGAACCCGTCCGCCGTCGCCTGATCGCGGGCGGCCGGGTCGATCCACATCGCCGGGCAACAGAAGCTGGGGTCGAAGCAGGACTCGCCGCGCAGGGCGCTGCCGGGGCGCGCCTCTCCCGCATCGATGGCCAGCACTTTCTCCGCGCGCACCATCGCGCCGCCGAGGTTCACCCCGCCCAGCACGATGCGATACTCGTGCGGCGGCATGTCGAGCGCGTCGCGCACGCGGAACTGCGGGACGATGAAGCCGAAGCTCTGGCTCAGCTGCTTGCGCACGCCGGTCACGCGGCTGACCAGCGGGGCGCCGCGCCGCTCGTCCACCAGCTGGACGAGGCCATAGCCCAGTTCGATCGTGACGAGGGTGTGGTCGGAAACGTCCTCCAGCGTGATCTTCGACGGGTCGGGCGCGGCCTCCGGCAATTCCTCGACGACCGGGGTCATCAGCGCCTTGTCGGCACGCTTCTTGAGGGAGTGCCATAGCCAGAACGCCATCGCCGAGGCGGGCAGGAAGATCGACTGCGGCATCGCCGGGATCACCCCGATCGCGGCGAGCACCACGCCGACCGGGAGCCATGTGCCGGGCGAGGCGAACTGGCCGCCGATCTGTCCGGCAAGGCCCCGGCTGTCCGACACGCGCGTCACGATGATGGCCGCCGCGATCGAGAGCAGCAGCGCGGGCACCTGCGCCACCAGCGCATCGCCGATGGCGAGCGTGATGTAGGTCTGAGCCGCCTGCGAGGCCGACAGTCCGTGGCTGATCATGCCGAGGCAGAACCCCGCGACGATGTTGACGCCCAGGATCAGCAGCGCGGCGATCGCGTCGCCCTTCACGAACTTCGAGGAGCCGTCCATCGAGCCGTAGAAGTCGGCCTCGGTCGCCACTTCGCGGCGGCGGGCCTTGGCTTCGTCGGCGGTCATCAGCCCGGCGGCGAGGTCGGCGTCGATCGCCATCTGCTTGCCCGGCAGCGCGTCCAGCGTGAAGCGCGCGGAGACTTCGGAGACACGCCCCGCGCCCTTGGTGACGACGACCAGATTGATGATCATCAGGATCAGGAACACGAAAATCCCGACCGCGAAGTTGCCGCCGATCAGGAAGGCGCCGAAGCTTTCGATCACCTTGCCCGCCGCCGCCTCGCCCTCGTGCCCGTGGACCAGCACGACGCGGGTGGAGGCGACGTTGAGCGCAAGGCGCAGCAGCGTCGCGAACAGCAGGACAGAGGGGAAGGCCGAAAAGTCCAGCGGCTTCTCCGCATTCATCGCCGCCATCAGCACCGCCACCGACAGCGCGATGTTGAGCACGAACGAGACGTCCAGCACGATCGCCGGAACCGGCACGATCATCAGGCAGATGAGGACGAGAATACCCGCCGGAAGCGCCATCGCCCCCGGATTGCCGATCCGCGCAAGCAGGTTCACAGACCGAGCCTCGCGAGCTTGGCGTAAGCGGCGCGGACGTTATCGGGAGCGGACGTGCTGGCCCCTCCGAAAGCGGCAGCAAGCGTCTCGGACATCGGGCGCGGAGCGGTGGCGGCCTGCGGCTGGTTCTGGTGGAACTCGCGCGCAAGCGGCCCAGCGTGGGCGTCGAGCCCGGCGGTCTGGTAGCCGATCTGCGGGTTGGCCCAGTCGATCCCGGAATCGATCGTCGTGGACGGCGTGATTCCGCCCTCCATCGCGCCTTGCACCTTGTCGCGGATCAGCGCCATGACCCCGCCGACCGAGCGCGGCGCGCCGCCCGCAAAGAAGATGCCGCGATTGGCCGCTGCCGCCTTGGGCAGCAGTGCGACGGCGCTCTGGGTGGAATCGGCGGCGAGCGCTTCGAGGAACTTGCCCGCCCCCGCCGAGCCGAGGAAATGCGCGAGGTACAGTTCGGACGCATCGGGCTCGCGCCCCAGCCGGGCGGTGAGGTCGGCGCGGTTGTCGGCGGCAAGATGCCCCGCCATCAGCGCCGAGACTTCCGGGTCGTAGCGCATCGCCATGACCTGCGCGCGGCCGGTCGGCGTGGCGAGCGCGTCGTTGACCCAGCCCATGCCGTGCTCGGCACCATGGCGGCCCATCGTCGCGGTCCAGGTGCCGGAGGTGAACTGGTAGAGCCCCGCTGCGCTGGAGGTGCTGGCACGGGCTGCGGGGTTGAGGCTGGACTCGATCTTGGCCTGGGCCAGCAGGTAGTCGAAATCGACCCCGGTGGCCTGCGCCGCCTTGGCGATGGCATCGCGCACTTGCGCGCCTGCCGCCGCCAGCGTGCCTAGACCGCTGAGAACCCGTCCGTCACTCAAGATACTGCTCCCGGCAAAAGAGGTTGCCGGGCGGTTTCAGCAAGAGGTGTGCCAGATCAAAAAACACCCGTCATCCCAGCGAAGGCTGGGACCGCTGGCCGTGAAAAGCCCAACCCTCGGCAGGGCGCACTGACGCAAGCTGTCACCTGAAGAATTGCCAGCGGTCCCAGCCTTCGCTGGGATGACGGGTGTATTATTGCTAAGTTTGCGCGCCCTCAGGCCCGCGCCATCGCCGCGTAACCCTTGGGAATCCGGTACAGCTGCGGGCTCCCGGTCAGCGCATTCAGGCGGCGCGAGACGTTGGCGGCGATGATGTTGCGCACCTGCCGGTTGACCTCGTTCAGCCGCCGCGCGGCGTCCAGCATCGAGCGGCATTCCTCGTCCAGTTCAGGCGCGCCGAAAGCGTCGATGGCTCCGCACAGGCGGTCCTTGTCGCGCGTGGTCCCGACGATCGCGTCGAGGTCGAGAGCGGCAAGCGCCTGCCGCTCCTCTTCCAGAACGGCAAGCATCTGCCGCAGGCTCTCGCGAAGGTCGGAAGTCATCATCAGTGTCCTGTCCTCAGCAGCATTCCGGCCGCGATCATGGCATCGGCGATCTTGGCCGGGACCAAGGGATAGTTCCCGGATTCCACCGCCTGGCGGATGAGTGCGACGCGGTCGGTATCGACCGGGGCCTTGCCGGCCGCCAGCGCCTGTGAAGTCTCGATCGACGGAGCCGCCGAGACGGGTGAATTGGTCGTCGCCTTCGCGACGGTCGTGGTCGTATCGCCGCCCGTCACGCGGGCCAGCCTGCTGTCTATTGCGCCAACGCGCTGCGCAGACCCCACTTCGATTGGTGGCATGTTGCCGCTCCTTGAGATGTCCTGAACCCCAGAACGGCAAGGGCGGCGGTTAATTAAGGCGGCTTCGAAATCGAGACGGCAGGATTTTGCCGGAAAGCGGCAAACTTACGGCAGGGGCACGGAAACCAGCCCCGGCCGCTCGATCCGTGCACGCATCACGTCACCGCGCGCTACCGTACCGGACACCGGACGGACCTTGATCCATCCGCCCACCGGACCGGATTCCATCGCCTCGCCGGGTTGGGAGACGGTGAAGCCCTCCCCCGAGACGGCGATCGACACGGCATCGCCGCGCGTGACCGCAATCGGCCCGACCTGCCCCGCCCCCTGACCGGCACCTGCAGCGCTGCGGACCGGTACGAAGATGCGCCAGCCGCCCGCATCGCCGCACTGGACGACGACGCTGTCCTGCGCGGGCGTGCGCCACGACAGCGCCATGCCGCTACGGCAGGGCTGCAGGCGCAGGCGACGGTCTACCGGCGTGATCGCACCCCCAGCCTGCCCTATCTGAGAGCCGGTAAAGGCAACGACCTGCCGGTCTATGGCATCGAGATCGGCGAACTGCGCCGAGACAGTGGCGGCAAGCACCACAAGACTTAGGGACATTCTAGGGAGCGACCTCCAAGGCGGTGAACGGGTTCGCGCCTCAGGGAGCAAGTCCCGTGCCATTCGGTGTGTCATAAGCCAGCGCTACCCGCGCGGGCCCTGCCCCCGGCTCGACGACGATGCGTGCAGCACGTCCCGCCTGCCCGGTCTCGGCCAAAAGGCGCGCGGCTTCGCGCAAGGCCGCCTCGCGCGCGCCGGGCCGTGAGCCATAGCGCGTGGTAATGGTCAGTTGCTGACGCGGATCGGCAGCCTGCTGCGCAAGCCAGTCGCCGAGGTCCGGCGCATCGGGCGCCACTTCGTAGACCGCGACCGGCTCCGATTGCGGCGAAGCGCGTTCCGGCCCCTTGGCAGGCGGACGCTGGTGCAGCGCCGCCGCCGAAAGCATGAACAGGATCAGCGAGAGGTCGGCGAGCGAGGTCTGCCAGCCGAAGGAACCGTTCTTCACCGCTTCGCCTCCAGCAGGTGCGGCA
>JASGGD010000307.1:0-4740 GCA_047605225.1 Novosphingobium sp. | reverse complement strand
GACAGCATCAAGCGTTACGCCGATGAGATCATCGCGCGTTGTTCCTGATCCAGCTAGCTACGTTCAAGAACCCGGACTGCCTGACACGCATCATCGGCATCTCCTACCTCGTCTCGCAGGAATCGGGCAACGTCGCCATCAACGCGGCGGGCCTCGCGGGCAGCGGCAAGATTTCGGCGAGCATGCTGGAAGCCTCCAACGTCGACCTCGCGGCGGAGTTCTCCAACATGATCCTGTTCCAGCGCGCCTACAGCGCCTCGTCCAAGATCATCACCACGGTGGACGACATGCTGCAGGAAGTGAGCAACCTGAAGCGCTGACACTCCCGCTGCCCGGCTAGCCCGTGTCCATCAACTCGATCCTCAGCTCCGCGATTTCGGGGCTTTCCGCCTCGCAGGCGGGGATGCAGGTCGTCTCGACCAACATCGCCAATGTCGGCACCGTCGGCTATGCCCGCCAGACGGTGTCGCAGAGCGCATCGGTGGCGGGCGGCACGGTCAACGGCGTGGTCGTGGGCGAGCCCTCGCGCGTGGCCGACAAGTTCCTCGAGAACGCGGTCTACCAGCGCGCAGGCACGGCGGGCAAGGCCGAAGCGGCAGCCAATTACCTAGATCGCCTACAGTCGCTGCTGGGGTCGCCGAGTTCGGACAGCGGGCTTTCCGCAAGGCTTTCGGCGATCACCAGCTCGATCTCGCAAGTCACCGGCCTGCAGGGCTCGGCCGAGTCCATCGCGCTGTTCACCGGCAACGTGGACGACACGATCGACACCCTGCAGGGCCTGCAGTCCGACGTCACCAACTTGCGCGCCGACGTGGAGAGCGAAGTCTCCGACACCGTCGACCGGGTGAACGTGCTGCTGCAGAAGATCCACGGCCTCAACGCCGATGTCTCGCGCCTGCAGGGCCTTGGCCTCAGCACGTCCGGCCCGGCGGACGAGCGGATGAGCGCGCTGGAGGAACTGAGCAGCCTCGTCGAAGTCAGCGTGCGCGAGCAGCCCGACGGGCGCGTCACCATCGACACCGCATCGGGACAGGTGCTGCTCGACAAGCGCCTGCGCCAGCTGAGCTACGCCGATCAGGGCGCGGGGGCGGCGCAGACCAGCTATTCCGCCATCGACATCCGCTTCGCCAGCGACGACGGCACGATGCAGGCCTCGACCGGCGAGACGATCTCTTCCACCGCCGTCGGCGGCAAACTCGGCGGCCTGCTCGACATGCGCGACCGCGTGCTGCCGGGCTTTTCCGAGCAGCTGGGCCAGCTGTTCACCGGCCTTGCCCAGACGCTGAACGCGGTGTCGAACGCGGGCACCACCCTGCCCGCGCCGCAGACCCTGACCGGACAGGCCAATGGCCTCATCGGCAGCGACCGCCTCGGCTTCACCGGCAAGGCGACCTTCGCGGTAGTATCGAGCGACGGCACGATGGTGGCCAAGACCACCGTGGACTTCGACGCGCTCCCCGCCGACGCCACCGTGGACGACGCGGTCGCGGCGATCAACGCCGGGCTCTCCCCCGCCGCGACCGCCAGCTTCACCGATGGCGTGCTGTCGATCAGCGCCGCTTCCAGCGCCAACGGCGTCGCCATCGCGCAGGACGCCGACGCGCCGAGCGACCGCGCGGGCGTGGGGTTCTCGCAGTTCTTCGGGCTCAACAACCTCGTCCGCTCGGGCACCAGCGCACTGGCCCCTTCGGGCTTCACCAGCAGCGACCCGACCGGCTTCACCGCGGGCGAGACGACCAAGCTGGTCCTGCGCGATTCCTCGGGCAAGATCCTCACCAGCCAGACCCTGACGGCAGCTGACGGCCAGACCTGGGGCGATGTCATCTCCCAGCTGAACAGTGGCGAGCTGGCGAAATACGGCAGCTTCGCGCTCGACGACACCGGCCGCGTCGCCTTCACGCCCAAGGTCGGCAATTCCGGCGCGACGATCGAAGTGCCGGTGGACAGCACCAACCGCTACGGCACCGGTCTGACCTTCTCCGCGCTCTCGGGCCTCACCGGCGCGGCGAGCGGGCTGTCGAGCGCGCAAGTCTCCGCCGACATGCTCAACGACACCTCGCGCGTGCCGCTCGCCCAAATGAAGGCGGACGCGGCGGTGGGTGAAAACGCGATCGGCGCCGGCGACATCCGCAACGCCACCGCCTTCGTCGATGCCCTCGCGGCGACGGCGGACTTCGGCAAGGACGGCAAGTCCACCATCGCCGCCTTCGCCAACCGCCTGCTCGGCAACGTCGGCGCACAGGCTTCGCTGGCGCAGACGACCTACGAGGATGCCTCCGCCCGCCTCACCGACGCGACGACGCGGCGCGACTCCTATTCCGGCGTCAACATCGACGAGGAACTGGCGCAGATGGTCGTGCTGCAGAACAGCTATTCCGCCGCCGCGCGGGTGATGACCACCGCCTCGCAGATGTACGACGCCCTCCTCGACATGGTGTGATCCGATGACCCGCGTAGCCACCATCCCGCTCCAGCAGACCCTCTCCAGCGCCATCCAGCGCTCGCAGCAGAGCCTCGCCACCAGCCAGCTGCAACTGGCGACCGAGAAGAAGGTCAACGACTACGCCGGGCTCGGCCTCGACGCCGTCCGCACGCTCTCGGCCAAGTCGATGCTGGCGACGCAGGAGAGCTACAAGACCAACATCAGCCGCGTATCCACCACGCTCTCGCTCTATCAGGCGAACATCGAGGCGGTGGACACCTCCATGGGCAGCCTGCGCGACGAACTGTTCAGCGCCGTCGGCACGGGCAATTCGCCCGGCCTGCAGGACATCATCGAGGACGCCTTCGCCGACTTGCGGGGCGCGCTCAACGCCAAGGAAGCGGGCGTTCCGCTATTCGCCGGGTCGCAGACCTCCAGTACGCCCTTCGCTCCGACCTCGCTCGACGATCTGGCGAACTACGATTCCACCACCGCCTTCACCAACGATTCCGTGCGCCTCTCCACCCGAGCAGGCGACGGGCTCGACGTGGAATACGGCATCGGCGCCAGCGACATCGGCAGCTCGCTGATCCCCGCCTTCCAGGCCCTCGCCGCCGCCGGACCCTTCGGCGACTCGCTGACCGAGGAACAGACACAGGCGATCAACGACGCGCTCGCCCTGCTCGACAAGGGGATCACGCAAGTCCAGTCGGCCAACGCCCGCAACGGCCGCATGCAAGCCAAGGTCGAAACCCTCAGCACCCGCGCCAACGACCGCGTGACGCTGCTGACGAACGTGATCGGCTCGGTCGAGGACGCGGATCTGGGACAAGTCGCGATCGATATTTCGCAGCGGGAGACGATCTTGCAGGCAAGCTATTCGGTGTTCTCGCAGTTGAACTCGATGTCGCTGGTGAACTTCCTGGATTGAATCATGCAGGGGTTTACCACCCCTGCACCCCGTATACCGTCGAGGGTACGCGCGCAGATGCGTCACGCACAATGGCTGCGTCGGGAGACTAATAGCCTGCGGCGCAGTGTGAGACTGAGACTGCTGCGCGCGAAACGACGACAGTATGGGGGTCTGGGGCGATGGCCCCAGGACTTCACTTCTTCCCCGCTTCCAGCAAATCCGCAAAATCCCCTGCCGGACTGGCCGAGGGAATAGCCGCCATCGCCTGCGCCAGCTTCGCCGGATCAACCGCCCCCGCCGTGCCGGTCAGCATTTCGAACACCGGCGCCGACACCAGCCCCTTGAACGCCCCGGCATAGCGTGCGTGAAGCCCCGACAGCGCATCCTCGCGCCCCAGCATCGCCTGCGAGATCGCGTGGCGCAGCACTTGCGCTTGTGCCACCGGATCGAGCGCCCGCCCCTTCGGTAATTCTCCCGCCGAGAGCGCCGCATAGCGCGCCCAGTCGCGCCTCTGCCACAGGATTTCCGCCTGCAGCGCCGAGGTTCCGGGCAGGTCCTGCAGCACCGCCAGAGCCTCGTCGGCGCGGCCGACTTGCGTGAGGGCGGCCGCTTCGACGCGCTTGCGTTCGGCGATCATGGCATCGGGCAAGCCGGGATCGTCGGTTTCGCGCAAGGTGCGCAAGGCGCGCTCGGGCCGTCCGGCGAGGATGTAGAGCCCCGCCACCCGCGCCGAAAGCGGCCCGCGTGCGAGGTCTCCGGCGCGCTGTGTCAGCTGGTAGGAGAGCAGGTCCGCCGCGCGCTCGTAGAGCCCGGCCTGCTGCAGTCGCGCGGCAAGCCGGCTCGCCATGAGGTCGCCCTCGGCGCCGTTCGGGGTGAGGTCGCGGTAGTCCCAGTAGAGCCCGGCGGCCTTGTCCAGCGGCAGCTTGCGCGCGGGGTCCAGCGCGGCGGTCAGCTTGGCGCGCAGGCCCGGCAGGAAGTCCGGGCCGAGGTCGGCGACATTGTGAAAGCGCACCAGCGCCGACCCGGCTGAGAGCGTGCCCGGCAGGTCCCCGCGCGCGTCAGCGAGGCGATAGGAAAGGCGCAGCGCGCGCTCCTCGATGCTGTCGCCGCGCCACGAATAGCGGATCGCGTCGAGTTCCTTCAGCGCCGCCTCGGGGCGGATCGCATTGCGGGCGACCTCGCCTTCCAGCTTGCTGAGGCGAGCGTCCATCCGCTCGACCGGGTCACCGGACTGCACCACGCGGGCGAAGCGCAGGCGGGCCTCGTCGGCGTGGCCCAGCGCCTGCTGCGCACGGGCGCGCAGGAGGTTGGCGGCAGGGTCGCGGTCGGGGAGCCAGGAGAGCCAGTGCAGCGCCTTGTCAGGCGCACCGCCTTCCACCCCGGCGCGCGCGGCGGCGAGGACGAA
>JASGGD010000306.1:0-4757 GCA_047605225.1 Novosphingobium sp. | reverse complement strand
GCCGCGCAGCGTGTGCTGGCGAAGCTGACCGACGCCGAGAAGGCCGCCGCCCTGCGCGCCGCCGCCACGGCGCTGCGCGAGGCGGAAGGCGCGATCCTCGAAGCCAACGCCAAGGACATCGCGGCGGGCGAGGCCAAGGGTCTGTCGGGCGCGATGCTCGACCGCCTGAAGCTCGATTCCGCGCGGCTGGCGGGAATCGCCGATGCGGTCGATCAGGTCGCCGCCCTGCCCGATCCGGTGGGCGAGGTCATCGCCGTCAGCGAGCGCCCCAACGGCCTCAAGCTGTCGCGCGTGCGCATTCCGATCGGCCTCATCGGCATCATCTACGAGAGCCGCCCCAACGTCACCGCCGATGCCGCCGCGCTGTGCCTGCGTTCGGGCAACGCGGTGCTGCTGCGCGGCGGCAGCGAGGCGATCCATTCCAACCACGCCATCCGCGCCGCCTTCGCCAAGGGCCTCGCCACCGTGGGTCTTCCCGAAGCGGCGATCCAGCTGGTGCCGACGCAGGACCGCGCGGTCGTCGGCGCGATGCTGACGGCGGCGGGCCTCATCGACATGATCGTGCCGCGCGGCGGCAAGAGCCTCGTCGCCCGGGTGCAGGCCGATGCGCGGGTGCCTGTGCTCGCCCACCTCGACGGCATCTGTCACACGTATGTCCATGCCTCGGCCGATGCGGAGATGGCGCGCAAGCTGACGCTCAACGCCAAGATGCGCCGCACCGGCATCTGCGGGGCGATGGAGACGCTGCTGCTCGACACCCAGTTCCCCGAGAGCGAATCGGTCGTCGCGGGCCTGCTCGACGCGGGCTGCGAACTGCGCGGCGATGCGCGCGCGCAGGCGCTCGACCCGCGCGTGCTGCCCGCCACCGATGAGGACTGGGACACCGAATACCTCGACGCCGTTCTGGCCGTCGCCGTGGTGGACGGCATCGAGCCCGCGCTGGAGCACATCGCCGCGCATTCCTCGCACCACACCGATGCGATCGTCACCGAAGATGCGGAATCGGCCGAGCGGTTCCTCGCCGAAGTCGACAGCGCGATCGTGATGGTCAACGCTTCCAGCCAGTTCGCCGACGGCGGCGAGTTCGGCCTCGGCGCGGAGATCGGCATCGCCACCGGCCGCCTGCACGCACGCGGCCCGGTCGCGCTGGAGGGGCTGACCACCTACAAGTGGCAGGTGCGCGGAACCGGACAGGCGCGGCCCTGAATCTGGCCCTGAGGCGGACCCGAACTCGCCCCGGCCCGGTCACCGGGCTGCTTGGCGGCAGTTTCAACCCGGCCCACGGCGGACACCGGCGCGTCACGCTGTTCACCATCGAGGCGCTGGCGCTCGACGAGGTGTGGTGGCTGGTCTCGCCGGGCAATCCGCTCAAGCCCAAGGCGGGGATGGCCCCGCTGTCTGCACGGATGAAATCCGCTCAACGGCAGGCACGAATCGCGAGAATCAGGCCCACCGCCATCGAGCGCGAACTGGGCACCCGCTTCACCGTCGACACCCTCCGCGCCCTGCTGCACCGCTACCCGAAACGGCGCTTCGTGTGGCTGATGGGGGCGGACAACCTCGCCCAGTTGCACCGCTGGAAGGACTGGCGGACACTCGCCCGACTCATGCCGATTGCGGTAATCGCGCGTCCGGGGTATGATGGCGCCGCCCTCGCGAGCCCCGCGATGGCCTGGCTGGGGAAATACCGGAGACCCCTGACCAGCCTTCGCGGTCCGGAAAAGTGGAGCGCACCCGCGCTGGTGACATTGCGATTCGACCCCGATACGCGGTCGGCAACGGCGATACGCCAGGCCGATCCGGACTGGGCACGAAGGTTTTCGGATAAGCCTTCGCGTGACGCAGTCACGTTCCACTTGATCCCCGGAACGGCGGAATGAGCGGCTTTCAGGCCCTCTTCCCGCATACCCGGCTTACACGGCAGACGATCGAACGCGGCAGGATGGCCTCCATCCTGCCCGGTCGGTTTTGAAAGGAGCAGAACCCAACCAAGATGCCACAGGCAGAACTACAGCCGGAATCAACCGGCGCCACCCCAGATCATGTCCAGGCTTCGGCGGTCATGATCGAAAGCGATGATCCGTTGCTGAACCTCGTGCTTTCGTCGCTGGACGACGATCAGGCGCAGGAACTGGTGACGATCGACCTCGACGGCAAATCGAGCATCGCCGACTTCATGGTGATCGCCTCGGGCCGTTCGACCCGCCAGGTTGCGTCCATGGCGCAGAAACTGGGCGAGCGACTGAAGCAGAACGGCTTCGGTCATCCGCGTATCGAGGGCCTTCCGGCGGCCGACTGGGTGCTCGTCGATGCGGGCAGCGTGGTCGTCCACCTGTTCCGTCCCGAAGTGCGCACGTTCTACAATCTCGAACGGATGTGGGGCTTCGACGGCCCGTCTGGGGCAGCCTGATCGCTGCCTAGAGGATGATCCTCCGGTCGCGACGGTGACCGGAAAATCGAAAGGAAACACGCGGGGGTCCTGCTCCGTCCCCGCGTTCCGGCCTGCTTATGCTGCTGCACATCATCGCTCGCGGAAAGATCGCCCGCTCGCCCGAAGGCGAGATGCTGGACCGCTACGCGAAGCGCATCACCTGGCCGTTCCGGCACAGCGAACTGCCCGATGTCGGCGGCAAGGTGCCACCCCCTGCCCACACCCCAGTCCGCGAAGTCCTGCTCGACGAGCGGGGCAAGCTGATGAGTTCGGAAGAATTCGCCGCGCTGCTCGGCCGCTGGCGTGACGAGGGCGTGCGCGAATGCCGCTTCCTGATCGGCGCTGCCGATGGCCACGGTGATGAGGCGCGGGCGCAGGCCGACCACCTCCTGTGCTTCGGCCGCATGACCTGGCCCCACCTGATGGTCCGCGCGATGCTGGCCGAACAACTGTGGCGCGCCACCGCGATCCTGGCGGGGCATCCCTACCACCGCTCGGGCTGATGAAGCGCCTCAAGGTCTTCTTCGACGGCGGCTGCCGCCCGAATCCGGGGCCGATCGAGGTCGCTGTGGTGGTTCGAGGTGTCGTCCACGTTTTCGAGGATTGCGGCTCCGGCACCAACAGCGATGCCGAGTGGCTGGCGCTTATTCATGCGCTCGAACTCTGCCGGGAGCAGGGTTTGGAGAACGTCGAAGTGATCGGCGATGCGGTGGAAGTAGTGCGGCAGGCAAACCGGGCCTTGCAGGACGGCCATGGCGTAGAGCCGCACGTAGCGCGGTTCCTGACGCTGGCGGCACAGGTTCGTCCTGCGCGCGTACGATGGATCAAGCGCGAGCAGAACCTCGCCGGAATTGCGCTGGCAGCCCGGCACCCGCGTTGATGCTCAAGGCAGAGGGCAGGGCGCACCGCCGACAGTTCGGGGAGCGCGAGGGTGTTGACCCTCGCATTTCCTATCTTCCCGCCTGACTCCCCGTGCCCTAATCACAAATTGTGAAGCCCGCCCACCGCATTCTCCTGACCGTCGCCGCGCTGGGCTCTGCCGTGCTCGCCACGCAGGCGTTGACGCAGCAAGGCGGGTTTGCGGTGCTCGATCCGGCGGTGGATGCGCGGGCGGCTCGGGCGGACATGATCGCCGCGCGGCGTGAGGGCGCGGCGGCGGGCAAGCGGGCCGAGAAGCTGGAAGCGCGCGCCCGCGAAGTCACCGAGCAGGCCGAGACGACCGCGCGAGAGGCTGCAGCCGTCGCCGCGCGCATTCAGGAAACCGACGCGCAGATTGCCGTGCAGCAGGCCCAGATCCGCCTGATCGCCTCGCAGCGCGAGGGTCTGCGGGCGCAGCTGGCGCAGAAGCAGGGGCCTCTGGCGCGCCTCACCGGGTCATTGCAGCGGCTGTCGCGGCGGCCGCCTCTGCTGGCGCTGTTGCGGCCGGGCTCGGTGCGGGACGCGGTCTATATGCGCGCGCTGCTCGACACGATGCTGCCTGAGGTGGAGGCGCGCACGGCGGGGCTGCGCGTGGCGATCGAGCGAGGGCGGGCGCTGGAGCAGCAGGCCAAGGCCGCCGCCGCCGGGCTCTCGCAGGCGCAGGCGCAGATGCGTGAGCGGCGCGGGCAACTCGCCGCCATCGAATCGCGTCAGCGGCTGGAGGGGCGCGCGGCCAGCGGCATCGCCGCGCGCGAGAGCGAGCGGGCGCTGGCACTGGCGGAGAAGGCGCGCGACCTCGGCGATCTGGTGGTGCAGGTCGGGCGTCAAGGCGCGTTGCGTGCGGAACTCGCCGCGCTGCCGGGGCCGATCATGCGGCCGGCCCGTCCCGAGGATGCGCAAGTCATCGGCGCCGGACAGTTCACCCCGTTGCCCGAGGGGCTGTCGAGCTACATGCTGCCGGTGACCGGGCGGCTGGTGACGGGCTTCGGCGAGGATGCGCCGGGGCAGGCGCGGTCGAACGGGCTGGTCATGGCTCCACGCGCGCATGCGCAGGCGGTCTCTCCGGCAGCGGGACGGGTGGCCTTCGCCGGGCCTTATCGCGGCTTCCAGAGCATCGTCATCGTCGAGCACGAGGGCGGCTGGACGTCGCTCATAACGGGTCTGGCGCGGCTGGACGTGGCGGTGGGGGCGCAAGTGGTCGCCGGGTCTCCGATCGGCGTGACCGGGCCGGGTGATCCGCGCGTGATGGTCGAACTGCGGCAGGGCGGGTCGCCGGTCAATCCGCTGCAGTATATCCGGGCGTTGTAACCGTCGTCCCGCATCAGGGCTGATCATGGCCTTGTGCGCCGGAGGATTCGTCATTGCGAGCGCAGCGAAGCAATCCAGGGCCGCGTAAACCGCCCTGGAT
>JASGGD010000305.1:0-4794 GCA_047605225.1 Novosphingobium sp. | reverse complement strand
GGAAAAGACCGCCGCGATCAGCGCCGCCAAACTCGCCGCCAAGGTCGGCCGTGTCCTGCCCGTCATCATCGACGAAGTCGGTGAGGCGGACGAAGACGGCGACGTCGGTGCAACGGGACGCTCGCAAGCCGATGCCCCCGAGATCGATGGCAATGTCTTCCTGCGCGCTGCCGATGGACTGCAAGTCGGTGATATTGTTGATGTTCTTGTCGAAGATGCCGACGAGCACGACCTTTACGGCGCCGTTCTCCAGGGCTGACATGCAGCGCGGGCCAGCATGGCAGTTGCATGACATGCAACCCATGTAATGGTTTTCGCGTTTGCGAGAATCGGCTCCGGACAGCATATGGAGCGTGCCTTTCAGGCATCCTCTCCCAAAACTTCTACAGGGCTGGTCTTCGGACCGGCCCTTTCTTTTTGAGCCGATTGACGCCCTCGGCTCCCGGTCCCTAAGCGCGGTGCGAAAAGCACTGCCATCGAAGGGACGCCATTCATGAGCTTTTGCCAAACGATCTGGGACGACGTAGCGCCGCTGCGCCGCGCGATCCTCGCCCATCCCTTCCTTGCCGAACTGCGCGAAGGCACCCTCCCCCCGGAAAGCTTCCGTCACTACATCGTGCAGGACAGCCTTTATCTGGCCGAATACTCTCGCTCGCTGGCCCTTGCCGCCGCGCGCGCGCCGACGGCGGCGGGACGACTCGAGTTCTCGGACGGTGCCAAGGTCGCGGTGCAGGTAGAGGAGGCATTGCACCAGGCCTTCTTCGCCCAGTTCGGCGTCACACCGGACATGGCCGCAACCAGCGAACCGACGCCTGCGTGCCTTGGCTACACCAGCTACCTTTCCGCGCTTGCAGCCACGCGCAGCTACGAAGAACTGATCGCGGGCATCCTTCCGTGCTTCTGGGTCTACTGGGAGGTCGGCTGCGATGTGAAACCGCGCGCCTCTTCACCCAATCCGTACGCCGCCTGGATCGACACATATGCCGCCCCCTCATTCGGCGAAGCTACCGACCGGGTACGCGCCCTCGTCGATGAAGCTGCCGAAAACGCCACGGCGGCAACGCGCGAAGCGATGGCCACAGCGTTCCGCAATGCCACCCGCTTCGAATGGATGTTCTGGGATTCGGCCTACCGCCGGGCGACTTGGCCGATCTGACGCAAAGCCTTGCAAAGCGGCAGTTTCGCAGACTGCATCAGTTGAGTTGCATTCCTTGCAATCTTGCTCAATCTTTTCGCATTTGCAGCAATATCCCGTTTCGGACATAAGGATCGGGCCTTTCAGGCATCCTCTCCCAAAACTTCTACAGGGCTGGTCTTCGGACCGGCCCTTTCTTTTTGCGGTCGCAAGAAGATGCGGGCGGCGCCCCTAGCCCCGGGCCGACATTTGCCCTAGCGATACCGCCATGGCTTCCCAGCAGCGAATCTTCACCGCCGCCCTCGTCGTCATCGGCGACGAAATCCTCTCGGGCCGCACGCACGACAAGAACATCGCGCAAGTCGCCACCTGGCTGCAGATCCAGGGCATCCGCCTCAAGGAAGTGCGCGTCGTGGCGGACGAGACCCCCGCCATCGTCGAGGCCGTGAACACGCTGCGCGCGCGCAACGACTATTGCTTCACCACTGGCGGCATCGGCCCCACGCACGACGACATCACCGTCGACGCCATCGCCGAGGCGATGGGTGTGCCTGTCATCGTCCACCCCGAGGCGCGCGCCATCCTCGAGGAATACTACGTGACGCGCGGCGGCCTCACCGAAGCGCGCCTGCGGATGGCGCGCACGCCCGACGGCGCCAGCCTGATCCCCAACCGCTACACCGGCGCGCCGGGCATCCGCTGCGGCAACGTCTTCATCATGGCGGGCGTCCCCAGCATCACCGCAGGCATGCTCGACGCACTCTCCGGCCAACTGGAAGGCGGCGCTCCGCTGCTGTCCGAGACGATCGGCTGCTGGGTCGGCGAAAGCGAAGTCGCCGAACTGCTGCGAAAGACCGAACAAACCTTCGAGACCTGCCAGATCGGCTCCTATCCGTTCTGGGGCGAAGGCCGGACCGGCGCCAACTTCGTGATCCGCTCGGTCAGCGCCGAGGACCTTGCCGCCTGCACCCGCGCACTGGTCGAAGGGCTGGCGGCGATGGGCCGCCCGGCGGTCCCCGGTGGCATTTGAGCCAGTGGTCATGGCCATGATGGCCGCCGCGACCTCGCCCGCCATGCCCGCCGCAACGCTGGAACAGTTCGAGACGGTCCTGCGCCGCCACGACAGCGCAACCCTGGCGCTGGAGGAGTGGTGCGGCATACGCGGCTTCACCGATCCGCAGATCACCGCGCAGACGCTCGCCACGGGCAGCGAGGCTCCTCCCGCAGCAATGCGCGAGCATCTCCGGCTTGCCGACGGCCAGACTTTCGCCTTGCGCAACGTGCGCCTTAGCTGCGGCGGCAAGGTGCTTTCGGTCGCGTGGAACTGGTACGTCCCGGCACTGCTGACGCCTGCGATGAACGAAGCACTGCGCGTGACGCATACGCCGTTCGGCAAGGTCGTCGCCCCGCTCGGGTTCAAGCGGCGTCCGCTCGCGACGGTAGCGGGACCGGCGGAGAACTGCCCGGCAGATACGATCTCCACGCATCAGGCGATGCTGGTCATGCCCGATGGACGACCGCTGGCTTACCTCGTCGAGTGCTATACGGCGGCGAACCTGCGCTGATCGTCGTCCCGGACTTGATCCGGGACGACGTAACATTACGCAGCCACCGCTTCGGTCCCGGCGATCGAGGTGCGGTGCATCATGCGGCCGGTCGACTTGTCGTAGGGGATCGCCCGGTGCATCGCGCCGGTGTTGTCCCAGATCACGAAGTCGCCCTTGGTCCACTTGTGGCGCAGCGAGAACGCGGGCTGCGCGGCCCATTCCTGCAGCCGGATCAGCATCGCACGACCCGCCGGGACTTCCATGCCGACGATATGGTCCGCCGTGGTGCCGATGACCATCGACTTGCGGCCCGACTCGTGCGTCCAGACAAGCGGATGCTCCTTGATCAGGCCGATACCGAGCACCTTCTCGCGGTGCTTCTCCGGGATGGCATCGGCAATCGGCGAGAGGCTGGCGCGCACCGAATGGACGGCCTTCAGCCCTTCCAGCGCCTGCTTCTCTTCCTCGGGCAGACCTTCATAGGCCGCATAAGTGCTGGCGAACTCGGTCTCGCCGCCCTTGTCGGGCGCGATGCGGCACGACAGAAGGGTGGCGAAAGGCGGCGGCATGTCCACGGTGATGCCGTCCATGTGCCAGAAGAAGGTGCCCAGTACGTATTCGGGCTGCGGGTTGATCTTCTCGTCCAGCGTGACCTGATAGACGTCCTGGTCGTTGCTCTGGACATTGTTGCGCGCGGTGAGGCGCACTTTCTCTCCCATGGCCTCGGTAATGGCGAGCTGCTCCTGGTCGGTCAGGTTCACTTCGGGGAACACGACCACCGTGCGTTCCTCCACCTTCGCGCGAATCGCTGCGGCGGCCTCGGGCGTGAACAGATCGGCGCGGTCATCCCAGCGTACGCGCGAACCGATGAATTCCTTGATGTCTTCGAAACGGATAGCCATCTGGCCGTCTCTCCCGGCGTTATGCTGAACATATGTACAGCACGCCAGTACACCCGATCGCGGCGGGCGTAAACGGCCGAGATATCGCACAAACGAAAAGGGCCGGGAGGTTTCCCTCCCGGCCCCTCAAGTCCGTTTACGTCAGCGCTGGAATCAGGCGCCGGCGATCTCGGTGGTGTCGATCTTCAGGCCCGGGCCCATCGAGGACGAGAGCGAGATCTTGCGGACGTACTTGCCCTTGGCACCAGCCGGCTTCGCCTTGACGATGGCGTCGACGAAAGCCGAGAAGTTGGTCTTCAGGTCAGCGTCCGAGAACGACATCTTGCCGATACCGGCGTGGATGATGCCCTGCTTTTCGACGCGGAACTCGATCTGGCCGCTCTTGGCGTCCGTCACGGCCTGCGTCACGTTCGGGGTGACGGTGCCCAGCTTCGGGTTCGGCATCAGGCCCTTGGGGCCCAGCAGCTTACCGAGACGGCCGACGACGCCCATCATGTCCGGGGTGGCGATGACGCGGTCGTAGTCGAGGTTGCCGGCCTGCATGTCTTCCATGAGGTCTTCGGCGCCAACCTTGTCGGCACCGGCGGCAAGAGCCTCGGCAGCCTTGTCACCCTTGGCGAACACGGCGACGCGAACGGTCTTGCCGGTGCCTGCGGGCAGCGAAACCATGCCGCGGACCATCTGGTCGGCGTGGCGGGGATCGACGCCCAGGTTCATCGCGACTTCGATGGTCTCGTCGAACTTGGTGGCCTTGACGTCACGCAGGGTCTGCAGCGCTTCATCAACGCCGTAGAGCTTCATGTTGTCGCCGAGCTTGGCTGCGAGAGCCTTCTGGTTCTTGGTCTGCTTGGCCATGATCTCAGCCCTCCACCACTTCGAGGCCCATCGCGCGAGCGGAGCCTGCAATGATCTTCGTCGCCGCGTCGATGTCGTTGGCGTTAAGGTCCGCCATCTTCACCTGGGCGATTTCGGACAGCTGCGACATCTTGATCTTGCCGGCGGAAATCTTGCCCGGCTCCTTCGAACCCGACTTCAGACCAGCGGCCTTCTTGATGAGGAAGGTAGCCGGCGGGGTCTTCGTGACGAAGGTGAAGCTGCGGTCGGCGTAGACGGTGATGATGGTCGGGATCGGCATGCCGTTCTCGAGTTCCTGCGTGGCGGCATTGAACGCCTTGCAGAATTCCATGATGTTCACGCCGCGCTGACCCAG
>JASGGD010000304.1:0-4811 GCA_047605225.1 Novosphingobium sp. | reverse complement strand
CCCCAACCTTGGCAAGGTTGTGCTCTACCACTGAGCTACGCCCGCTCTGGCGTTTCGGATGGCCTGCTGGAAAGCGGCCCGTCCGGTGTGGAGGCGGCCCACTAGCAGCGGTTCGGAAGGTCGGCAAGCACAAAACGCAAAGTTTTTGCGACAGCCTCGGAAACGGGCCGAATTGGCGCATTCTCCCTTCACAAACGCGCGCGAAAGGCCAATCTAGGGGACTGATTTTTCGCAAGCGGAGCACGAATCTTGGCCAGCATGGGTCTCAACCTCGACGAACAGAAGGCCGTGGACCGGTTCCGCAAGGCGGTCGCCGAACCTTCGATGACCCAGCTGGTGATCCTCGACTTCTGGGCGGAATGGTGCGGCCCCTGCAAGGCGCTGACCCCGGTGCTGGAAAAGGTCGCCGCCGAATACGCCGACAAGGGTGTGATCCTCGCCAAGGTGAACGTCGACGAGGAACAGTTCATCGCCGCGCAGTTCCGCGTGCAGTCGATCCCGACCGTCTATGCGATCTTCCAGGGCCAGCCGGTGGCGGACCTCACCAGCGCGCGCACCGAATCGCAGCTCAAGGGCATGCTCGACCAGTTGCTCGCCAAGCTGCCGGTGCAGCCGGGCGGCGCCGAACCCGCGCCCGACCTCGCCCCGCTGATCGCCATGGGCGAGGAAGCGCTGGCCGAGGGTGACGGCGAACGCGCCGCCAGCATCTTCATGCAAATCCTCGAAATGGCGCCCGACAACGGGGAAGTTCTGGGCGGCCTAGTCCGCGCCTTCGTCGCTGCCGGACGGATCGAGGAAGGCGAGCAGGTGCTCGATTCGCTGGGCGAGCCGCTCTCCACCGATCCGCACGTAGAGCGCGCGCGCGGCGTGCTTGCGCTGGCCAAGGACAAGCCCGAGGACAGCGAACTCGCCGCCCTGCGCGCCGCCGCTGCCGAGCGCCCCGCCGACATGGAAGCGCAGTTCGCCTTCGCGGGCGCAGCCTTCGCCGCCGGTGAGCGCGACGGTGCCGCAGAGACCCTGCTGCGCATGATCGCCGCCGACCGCGAATGGAACGAAGGCGCGGCCAAGGCCAAGCTGCTGCAGATCTTCGAGGCGATCGGGCTGGAAGATCCCTGGGTTTCGGCGACCCGCCGCAAGCTCTCGACGATCCTGTTCGGCTGACGCGGTTGGCGCGGATCACCATCTTCCCGCTGACCGGCGCGGTGCTCTATCCGGGGCTGCAACTGCCGCTCCACATCTTCGAGCCGCGCTACCGCGCGATGGTAAGCGACGCCCTCGCCCGCGACCGGCGGATCGGCATGATCCAGCCGCAGAAGCAGGTCGAGGGCGCCCCGCTCTTCGCCGTCGGCTGCGTGGGCCGCATCGGCGACGTGGAGGCGCTGGAGGACGGCCGCTTCAACATCATTCTCGACGGCGAACAGCGCTTCCGCATCCTGCGCGAACTCGACGTGACCACGCCGTTCCGGCAAGTCGAGGCGGAACTGCTGGAGGAGCCGGAGGAAGTCCTCGCGCCCATCGAACGCGCCAGCTTCGAGCGTGAGGCGAAGCGCTTCGCGCAGGCGCAGGGCTATGTGGTGGACTGGGATCAGGTCGGGCGGCTCGATGACATGTCGCTGATCAACGGCGTCTCGCAGATCGCGCCGTTCGATCCGGCCGCCAAACAGGCTCTGTTGGAAGCCGTGGGGCTCTCCGCGCGGTGTGAACTGCTGGTGCAGCTGATGCAGTTCTTCGGCCGTGCGGGGGATGGCGACGAGGATGGGGCGACGTTGCAGTAGACACTGCTCGTCATTGCGAGCGTAGCGAAGCAATCCAGCGCAGTCTTGCACCGCCCTGGATTGCTTCGCTACGCTCGCAATGACGAATAGGATGTTTCAAACCGCGTCGAACACATACCCCAGCGAGCGCACCGTACGCAGTGGATTGCCCGCGCCCACACCTTTCAACGCCCGGCGCAGTCGGCCGATCCACACGTCCACCGTGCGTTCGTCCACCGGCGGCTCCTGCTTGCCGAGCGCCGAGATCAGCTGCGTGCGGCTGAACACCCGGCCGGGATGCTCGATGAAATAACGCAGCAGGCGCAATTCGTTGGGCATGAGCGAGATCGGCTTGCCCTGAAAACGCGCCTGAAACGCGGCCACGTCGACCATCAGTTCCCCTTGAGTGACGACGCGGATGCCCGCGCTGTCCTGCTCGCCGAGGTTGGCGCCGAGCACCCGGTCCAGCAGTGCATTGCGCGTCAGCGGGCCGACCATGTAGTCGTCCGCACCCATGCGCAGCGCGCGCTTGCGGTCTTCCTGATTGTCCTCTTCCAGCACCATGGTCACGTGAGCATGGGCGGTCAGGCTGTCCGCGCGCAGGCGGCGGCACAGTTCGAGGCCGGACATCTCGGGCAGCACCCAGTCGATGAAGACCCACAAGGCCCCTTCGATCAGCGGCAGCTCGGCAAAGTCGGTCCAGCGGTGCAGCATGACGTCGAACTGGTCGTGCCGAAACGGGGCGAGCCCACCCGAAAGTTCGCTCGCCAGCAAAATGTCGATCCGCCGCATTGCCCCGTTGTCCGCCTTTTCGAGATAATCTGCCCCAAAGCACGCGCGGCTTTTGCCTCCCGAGTGTGACGGCCCGGTGACATATCGGTGACATGGCGGTGAAAACTGGAAGACGGAAACAATCGGGAAATATCGCTTATCAACAAGCCGCTTGGCTCTTGTCATCGAATTGACCCGCAACCGTCATGCCGACGCAACCGCACGCTGTCATAGGCCGCGCAATTGCAGGGAATTTGGGGACGAACGACCATGCGCGAGCAGATCGAAGACTTCATCGGACGTGGCAACAATAGCGGGATTCCCGCCTGGCTCGACCTTCCCGACCCCAAGGGCTTCCGCCCCAAACGCAAGTACCGCACGATCTGGATCTCGGACATCCACCTCGGCACGCGCGGGTGCAACGCCGCGATGCTGGTGGATTTCCTGCGCGCGCATGAGTGCGAGACGCTCTATCTCGTCGGCGACAGCGTCGACGGCTGGCGGCTGCGCAAGGGCTGGTACTGGCCCGACGCGCACAACGAAGTCGTCCGCCGCATCCTCAAGATGGCGCATCGCGGCACCCGCGTGATCTTCATCGCCGGCAACCATGACGAGATGCTGCGCGACTATGCGGGCCTCAGCTTCGGCGGGGTCGAGCTGGCTCTGGAGCACGTGCACACCACCGTCGACGGCCGCCGCCTGCTGGTGACGCATGGCGATGCCTTCGACGGCGTCGTGCTCTACCACAAGTGGCTCGCGTTCCTGGGCGACCAGGCCTACTCGATGCTGCTGCGCGCCAACATCGTGTTCAACGCGGTGCGCCGCCGCCTGCACATGCCGTACTGGTCGCTCTCGGCCTACATGAAGAAGAAGGTCAAGAACGCCGTCCAGTTCATCGGCAGCTACGAGGAGGCCGTCGCCACCGAGGCCACCTCGCGCGGGTTCGACGGGGTCGTGTGCGGGCACATCCACTGCGCCGAGATCCGCGAATTCGGCGGCATCACCTATTACAACGACGGCGACTGGGTCGAAAGCTGCACCGCGCTGGCGGAAGACTTCACCGGCCACATGGCGCTGATCGACTGGGTCAAGGAAACCGGCGGCCACACCGTCAAGGATGACGCGGCCGAGCAAACTCCAACCGGCAAAGCTGCGGCCCCGGAGGCCGTAGCGTGAAACTGGCCCTGGCAACCGACGCCTGGTTGCCGCAGGTCAACGGCGTCGTCCGCTCCCTCACCTCGACCGTCGAACACCTCACCGCCCGCGGGCACGAGGTCGAGACGATCACCCCCGACCGCTTCCTGACGATGCCGATGCCGGGCTATGCCTCGATCCGGCTGGCGATGGCGCCGCGCTTCGGCGTGCGCCGGATGCTGGACAAGGCCGCGCCCGAGATCGTCCACATCGCCACCGAAGGCCCGATCGGCTGGGCCGCGCGCGGGTGGTGCCTCGCGCGCGGGGTGCCCTTCACTTCGGCCTTCCACACCCGCTTTCCCGAATACTGCGCCGTGCGGACCGGGCTTTCGGCCGAGTATTTCTGGCCGATCCTGCAGCGTTTTCACGCGCAGAGCCAGGCGGTCATGGTTTCTACCCGCAGCCTCGCGGCCGAACTCGAAGGGCGCGGCATCGGCCCGACTCTCGCCTGGAGCCGGGGCATCGACCACAGCCTGTTCCGCCCCGACGGCCCGCGCCTTGCCGAGATGACGGCACTTCCCGGCCCGGTCCTGCTCAACGTCGGCCGCGTCGCGCCGGAGAAGAACCTCGAAGCCTTCCTCGACCTCGACGTACCCGGCAGCAAGGTCGTGGTGGGTGACGGCCCCGCGCTCGACAGCCTGCGGCGCCGCTATCCGCACGTGCTGTTCCTCGGCGCGCTTTCGGGCGAGGCGCTGGCCTCAGCCTACCGCAGCGCCGACTGCTTCGTGTTCCCGAGCCTGACCGACACCTTCGGCCTTGTCGTGATCGAGGCGCTGGCCTGCGGCACTCCGGTCGCAGCCTTCCCGGTGACCGGCCCGATCGACATCCTCGGCCCTGACGGGCGGGGCGTCGACCACCGCGTCGGCTGGGCGGCAGGCGCCATCGACACTGCGCTCGCCCGCGCAATTGAAGGCGCGCTGACGGTAGAGCGAACCGACGCCGCCGCGCTGGGCTCGCTCTATTCATGGGAACGCGCGACGGACCAGTTCCTCGCCGCGATCGAGGGCGCGCTGGAAAACGCCGAACGCGGGCTGAGGTCGGCGGCCTGACACCCTTTGCCTCGTCATTGCGAGCGCAGCGAAGCAATCCAGG
>JASGGD010000303.1:0-4857 GCA_047605225.1 Novosphingobium sp. | reverse complement strand
GCGCGGGTAGCGGCGGCGGGCACGGCGAGGAGCGCGAGGTCGGGCACTTCGGGCAGCGCGGCGATCGAGGGCCAGGCCTGCTCGCCCTGCACCGCCTCGCGCTTCGGGTTCACCGGATAGACGCGGCCCTGATAGCCGCTGGCACGCAGATAGCGCAGCGGCCGCCCGCCGATCCGCGCGGCATCGTCCGAGGCACCGACCAGCGCGATCGAGCGCGGCGCGAACAGCGCGTCGAGGTCGCCGGTTGCGGTTTGCGCTCCAGGCCGGATGTCTTCGCAGGTCGTCACGTCGGCTTTTCCTCTCACATTCGTTCGAGGCGAAGCCTTGTCACGGGGCATTGCGCGCCGGTATCGTCGGGCCGGACACCCCCGCGCATTTCACATCCGCGATATGCCGCCATCCCATCCGTGATAAGCGGCAGCCCACGCCGACCGGCTCGGGATATCAGCCTTGTGATATTCCCCCGCAGACCCGCCCCGCCGATTGAACGAAACGCCCCGAGCGCGGACTTGGGTGTCCCGTCACGAAGCATGTTGCGCAGCATCTGCCGCTTGCGAACCGCGACGTGAGAGAACAAGGCGCATCGCGCCGGGGCCAGATAACAAGGCGCGAGTGAGCGCCCGGGTTTGTGGGAGAAGAAGAGTGAAGATGTCCTCGATCATCAAGTGCGGCCTGCTCGCGACCAGCGCAGGGCTGGCGTTCGCCATCGCGCCTGCCGCCATGGCACAGGATGCCGCCGCCGACAGTGCTTCCTCCTCCGATGCCCTCGACACCATCGTCGTCACCGCCACCAAGCGCGGCCAGGCATCGAACGTGCAGGACGTGCCTTTCGCCGTCACCGCGTTCGGCGCGCAGCAGCTTGAGGACCAGCACTTCACCACGCTGCAGTCGCTCAGCTACAACATGCCCAACGTGCAGCTGAACGCGGTCGGGACGACGCCGGGCTATGCCAACTTCTCGATCCGCGGCCTTGGCATCAACTCCTCGATCCCCTCGATCGACCCGACCGTGGGCGTCTTCGTCGACGGCGTGTACCTCGGCGTCAGCGCCGGTGTGGTGTTCGGCAACTTCGACATCGAGGGCCTCGAAGTGCTGCGCGGTCCGCAGGGCCTGCTGTTCGGCCGCAACGTGACCGGCGGCGCCATGGTGATCCGCACCACCACGCCGAAGGACACCTTCTCCGCCGACGTGCGCGCCTCGGTCTCCTCGGGGCCCGAGTACAAGATCAGCGGCACCGTGACCGGCCCGATCGTGCAGGACAAGATCTCGGCCAAGCTGGCGGTCTACTACGACAAGGACACCGGCTATTACGTCAACGATTACAATAACAACCACGATCTTGGGAAGAACCGCACGCTGATCGTGCGCCCAGCCCTGCGCTTCACGCCGATCGACGGGTTCGAGTCCGTGTTCCGCTACGAATACGGCAAGTACGACGGCGACGGCGCGGTGGCGAGCAACCACGGCCTCTACCCGCGCGACAGCTTCCACGTGAACATCGACGAGGAAGGCTTCGCGCACAACTACTGGCACTTCGGGTCCAACGAAACCAATATCGATACCGCGTTCGGTGACGGCAAGATCACCAACATCATGGCCTACCGCGAATACAATTCGCACGTGTTCAACGACATCGACGCCTCGCCGTCCTACTCATTCCACTCGGGCAACACCACGCACCAGAAGCAGATGAGCGAGGAGCTGCGCTGGGCCGGCACGTTCGGCAATGTCGACGTGACCACCGGCCTCTACTACTTCACCCAGCGCATCGACTACAAGGAACAGCGCAAGCTCGCCAACGGCAACACCACGCTTTCGGGCGGCGGTATCCAGAACCAGGATACCTACGGCATCTTCGGTTCGGCGGACTGGCACTTCACCAACACGCTGACGCTGAACGTGGGTGCGCGCTACACCACCGAAACCAAGGCGGTGAAGGTCGCCAACCTGACCGCGACGGGTTGCAACTACGAAGCGCAGACCTGCAACTACACCTTCAACGACAAGAACACCTGGAAGGGCCTGACCCCGCGCGTCGGCATGCAGTGGCAGCCCGATCCTGAAACGCAGGTCTACGGCTTCTGGTCGAAGGGCTTCCGTTCGGGCGGCTACAACTTCCGCAACGTCTACACCCAGGTCGATCCCGGCCCGTTCGACGACGAAGTCCAGAACTCGTATGAAATCGGCGTGAAGAAGGACTTGTTCGGCATCGCCCGCATCAACCTCGCGGCGTTCTGGAACACCATCGACAACGTCCAGCGCGAGATCCAGATCCCCGTCGTGGGCGTGGGTACCGCGCAGATCATCACCAACTCGGCCGATGCGCGCATCCGCGGCCTGGAAGGCGAACTGACGCTCAAGCCCGGCGCCGGCTTCACCCTGGCAGGCCAGTTCGGCTACACCGAGGGCAAGTACACCGACGTCTTCTACGACCTCAACAACGACGGCGTCATCAACGACACCGACTACAACCTGAAGCTGCCGCGCCTGTCGCCGTGGAGCTACGGCGGCTCGATCGCCTGGACCGGCCAGTTCGGCGACTTCGGCCTCGATGCCCGCGTCGCCGCGAACTACCGCGATGCCGACTGGTACAACGACGCCAACACCGGCCTGATGCGCGCAGCCACCATGGTCGATGCCAACATCGCGGTGCGCTACGACAACTACACCGTCTCGTTCTACGGCACCAACCTGCTGAACGAGGCCACCTTCGGCGCCGAGGCCCCGCTGGCATTCTTCAGCGGCTCCACCTTCTCGCCGCTCAACAAGGGCCGCGTCTACGGCGTGGAGGTCTCGGCCAAGTTCTGAAACCGATAGCGCCAAGGCCGGCGGGCTTCCACCCACCAACTGCCCGCCGGCCGGCTTTTCCTTCCTGACAATTACACCCCTCGTCACCCTGAACTTGTTTCAGGGTCCATCAAGCCGCCAACCCTGCGCTTGAAGGCTCCAAGGCCGCCAGTGCGAATGGCAATAAAAGCCATCGGCCCGGACTGCCTGATGGACCCTGAAACAAGTTCAGGGTGACGGGGGAAGTAAAAGGCCAAGCGTACCACCTGCACTCATCGCCGAGGGAACCCGACCCATGCGAAGCCTCCTGACCCTGCCGCTGTGCGCCCTCATGCTGACGGCCGCCGCGCCGGGGCAGGAAACTTCGCTGCCTTCGCGCCCCTCCTACGACACCGACGCCGCCGACCAGTTCCAGTGGAACAAGCTGCCCGACGTCATGCCCGCCTCCCCCGCCGAGCGCGAGATATGGGCGCATGCGCTGGCGCTCGACGCGGCGGTCTACGGCGGGCTGGCGGTGGCGCAGTACTGGCAGATGTACGCGCAAGGCGTGGACGCGAAAGACCCCGACTACACCGGCTTCAACCGCTTCCACCACGAACGCCGCCTTGCCTATCCCGGATACAAGGCATTCAAGACGCCCAACGTCGACACGCTCTATTCCAACGCCTGGCTGGACCTCACCGCCGGGCCGGTGCGAGTGACGGTGCCCCCGATGGACGCAGGCCGCTACTTCGCGTTCAACCTGCTCGACGCCTACGGCAATGCCTCGAACATATCGACGCGCATCCAGGGCAACGGCGGCGGCACCTACCTGATCGCCACCACCGACTGGCGGGGCGATGTTCCGCCCGACACCACGCTGTTCCGTGTAACGACGCCCTACGTCTGGGTGCTCCTGCGCATCAAGGCCAAAGACGCCGCCGACGCCCGGCAGGTGGCGAAGCTGCAGGACGCCTTCACGATCACCGCCACGGCCAAGCATGACGGCCCTGCCCCGCAGTTCCCGGACGCGGCAGACCGCAGCGCCATCGGCTACTTCCGCATGCTGGATTTCATCCTGCGCGCCAACGGCCACCCGCGTTCAGAGGACGCACTGGTCTATCGCTGGCACGGCATCGGTCTGGCTGGGCCGAAGTCGCTCGACGCCGCGCTTGCCGATCCCGCCATCCGCAAGGGTCTGGAAACCGGCCATGCCGACGCCATGAAGGTGATCGCCGATTCCGTGACGCAGGCCGGGCTGCACCTCGACCACTGGCGCTCGCCTTACGATGCCGGCCGGATGGGGTGGAATTACCTCGAACGCACCGGCCTGATGATCGCGACGGGCGCCAACGTGCCGACCGAGAACTACGCCTTCGTCACCTATGTCGATGCCGATGGCGACCCGCTCGACGGCAGCAAATACACGTACGAGCTGGTGCAGACGCCGCCGCCCGCGAAGTACTACTGGTCCTACACCCCATACTTGCGGGAGAACCGCGAACTGATCCCCAATGCGGCGGCGAAGTACATCATCAACGACCGCACCCCCGGCCTGAAGCGCGAGGGCGATGGGCGGTTGCGGGTGGTGCTCTCGGCGGTGCGGCCCAAGGGGGTTGCGGCGGCGAACTGGCTTCCGGTCTCGGCCGCGCCTTTCGTGCTGGCGATCCGATCGCAGGGACCGGACAAGGCGCTGCTCGACGGCACATGGACTCCCGCGCCGATCCGCAAGCTTGAGGCGGTAAGATAGGCAAGCGGCATAATCCGGGAACACCGCGTTGACGGCACCGTGATCGGCAGTTTCCACCCAATCGGCGCGCATCCCACCCGGCTCCAGCGCCGCGATCCGAAACACGAGATCCGCCACTTCACTTCATTGCGCAACACCTTGCTAAAATCGCGGACCGGTCATTTCACCACCTGATAGGCCGAGCCCCCGGCATCCCCACTCGCCCACCGACCGGGGAGATGTTGAGGATAGGGCCCGAACCTGGCCCCAGTTCCACAGCCACAAGCACGATTTCAGCCTCAATATTCTAGGGTCAGGACTTGTTGATCACAGCCAGAAGATGACAGTGGCCGCGAGAGCGA
>JASGGD010000302.1:0-4863 GCA_047605225.1 Novosphingobium sp. | reverse complement strand
TGAAGACCGGCGATGTCGTCACCACCGTGCTGGGCACGGCCTTCGAGGTGCGGCGACCACTGCGAGGCATGCCGCCGCAGCTATCGCGGCGGCGGACACCCAGCGTCGCGTGTGCAACCGTCGTGCCGCCCGAGCCGCGCGCGCAGTTTCGAGCGAAACGACGGATTTCGCCGGCAACTGCCAGTTCCGTGCGAACGCGGGAGGCGTTGCCCTGATCCATTCGCAGACTTGCGCGGTTTCTGCCCAGGCTTCGGCATGGATCGGACTCAGTGCCAGCCACGCGGCGAAATCGGCCTGAAGATGCTCGTCGTCGGGGTCTTCCTGAAGCAGGACGAGCCACTCCGATGCCTGCCGATCGACAGCGGAACGTGACGCCTGCGCCTGCTCGCCGGCACCGGATACTGATCCGCGGTTTTCGCTCATCGATACTGCCATGGCTCTCGCAAAGTCGGGAAAATTCCCGCCCTTTCTCTAACTAAACGAATGACGCGCTCGTTTTTCCGATGCGGTCTGTCGTCGGTCATTCCGCGTCCCGGCATGCGCGCGCGCGGCAGCGCTCGATCCCGTCGATCACCAGCACTTGCGCGGTGCTGACCGATACGCCGAGATGCTCGGCGATTTCGCGCAGCTTCCTGCCGCCGAGGCGATGCATTTCGACGGCAATGCGCATGCGTTCGGGCATTTCCTCCAGCGCCTCCATGGTAAGCGCCAATTGCCGGGCCGACGACAGGATCGCTTCGGCATCGGGGGCGTCCGAAGGCACTGATTGCGCCGCTGCTTGTGCCCCGGCGTCGAAGATCCTGGCCTCAACCTTGCGCCGCCGCTGCCCGTCGAGCGCGATGTTGCGGATGATCATGCGAAAATAGCCCAAGGGTTCGCTCAGCGGGCGGGTGGCCGTGACGGCGCTGTAACGCAGCCATGCCTCCTGCACGACATCTTCGGCCTCGGTCGCGTCGCTGACGATGCTTCTGGCATAGCGCAGCAGCGCCGGACGCTGTGCCCGGAAAGCGTTCAGTGCTGCACTGTCGTCCATCACCGTTCCGGTTTTCGTATCGTCCGCATGCCCCGGATGTAGCTGATTTCTTATTGCTATCAACTCGCAAAAGCAAATTTAAGATGCCATCGGTCGAAGATTTCGATGCTGCGCAGACCGATAAAGCACCCGCCGCCACTCGATCGGACGAGATCGCCACAAAACCTTCACCGGAGGGCGATAGGCCGTGCGCCATTCGCAGGCACGCAGGGAATTATCCATGAAATTCGTGATTTATGCATCTTCGCTTCTGGCCGCCACGGCGCTGGCCGGAGTGCCTGCGGTTGCCTTTGCCGACGAAGCGGATGCGGATGCAAACCAGATCGTCGTGACTACCCAGAAGGTGGAGCAGCGCGCGGTCGACGTGCCGATCACCCTCTCTGTCGCGAGCGGCGAGCGGATGCGGGACCTCGGCGTGACCGATATCGGCGAACTGTCCGCCTACGTGCCCGGCCTCAATGTCCAGGTACAGAGCGCCAACAACCCCGGCTTCGTGATCCGCGGCATCACGTCTGACAGCGGCTCGGCCCAGCAAGGGCCGCGCGTGACGCTTTATTACAACGGCATCGACATCTCGCGCTCGCGCGGCGCCTATCAGGGTGTCTACGACCTCGACCGAGTCGAAGTTGCCAAGGGGCCGCAGGCGACACTCTTCGGCACCGCTGCGACGATCGGCGCGATCAGCTTCGTGTCTGCCAAGCCTGAGGCGGGCACTTCCGCCGCGCTTACCGGTGCCTACGGCAACCTCGACGCCCGGCGCATCGAGGGCTTCGTGAACATGGGCAACGACGTCATCGCCGCGCGCATCGCGGGGCAGTGGAAGAAGCGCGACGGCTACATCGAGAACCTGGCGCCCGGACAGGACGACCTCTACGCGCAGGACCAACTCGGCCTGCGCGGCTCGCTGCGCTTCACGCCGACGACCGACTTCACCGCCGACTTCGTGTTCACTTACGATCGCCAGCGCAATTCGGGCACCCCGTTCCTGTCGAAGAACCTCGGCTCCACATCAGTGAACGGGCTTTACGATGCCGCCTATCTCGGCGGCTCGCCCTATTCGAAGGAAATCCTCGGCTCCAACAAGCTGGGCCTCGATCGCGACGTCTACGACGCCAACCTGACGCTGAGCTGGGATTTCGCGGATGGCTGGAACTTCACCACCGTTAACGGTTACCGCAAGTTCGACGCGCTTGAGGTGTTCGATGCCGATGGCTCGGCTGCGTGGTATCTCGAATTCGCCGAGCGCGCGAAAGGCTGGCAGGCAAGCCATGAAAGCCGCTTCACTTACAGCGACGACACATGGCGCGCTTCTTTCGGCTGGAATTACTTCATCGAGGATTCCTATCAGTACGTGCCGTTCTCGTCGGAAGTGGGCACGTACCTGCAATGCACCGCGAACCTCATCCCGTCATTGGGGTGCGTGGCGTCGGACAATTCGGTGCCGGCATCGAACGCGACCTCGCTGCTGACGGGCGGCGCCTATAGCGCAGTGCCCTATTCCAGCTCTTTCACGAACTATGGCCGCAACCAGAGCTGGTCGATGTTCGCGGATGTCAGCTGGAAGCCCGCCGACAGACTGGAACTGACCGCCGGTGCGCGCGTGCTGATCGAGAAGCGCCGCTCGGGCTACGCAGCCGTCCAGCCCGACGCGCCGGTCTACGGCCAGCCGCTGCTGCCTTACTTCGACACCGGCGGGGAGACCTTCTACGCCCGCAAGTCCTATGCTGCGGTCCTGCCGCGCGTGAACCTGCTCTATCACCTGACGCCGTCGATCAACTTGTACGCGACGATCTCGGAAGGTCGCCGCTCTCCGGTCGTGCAGCTGTCCTCGGCCGCCGGAGCGGTGCCCGCGCTCAGCCTGATCAAATCCGAAACGGTATGGAACTACGAGGCGGGCATCAAGGGGTCGGCGGGCATCTTCTCGGGCTCGCTCGGCGTCTATTACGACAAGTACGACAACTTCCAGGTCTCGGTCATCGAGGACGGACGCGCGGTGACACGCAGCGCAGGCTCTGCCTCCAACATCGGCGTCGAAGCGGAACTGGATGCGCGCTTCACTTCATGGCTGAGCGCTTTCGGAAACCTCGGCTTCATCAGCGGGGGCATCGACGACAAGGCATCGAACGGCGCTTATGCCGGTGACAGGTTCCGCCTCCAGCCCAAGTGGCAGTGGTCGGCGGGCTTCAACCTGAACGCGCCGCTCAACGACAGCACGAGCGTGTTCCTGACCCCCAGCATCACCTACCGCAGCAAGATCTACTTCGAGATCCCGAACAGCGAGGCGATCAGCCAGGATCCGGTCACTCTCGTCAACCTTCGCGGCGGCGTTTCGTTGATGAGCGGCAAGTTCCAGATCGCCGGTTATGCCCGCAACCTGACCGACAAGAAATACCTGCTCGACGCGGGCAACACCGGCGGTTCGTTCGGTTATCCGACCTTCATCCCCGCTGAGCCGCGCACGTACGGCATCGAACTGACCGCCCGCTACTGAGCCATTCACGGACAAGGACAGACCCATGACTCTCGTTCTCGACCGCCGCCTGCTGCTTGCGGCAGGCACTTTCGGTCTTGCCGCGCTTTCGACGCCTGGTATCGCGCAAATCCTGACCGCACGCGGCTTCACGCATGGCGTCGCCAGTGGTGAGCCGGCCGCCGGTTCGGTGCTGCTGTGGACCCGCTACGTCGGCAGTGGCGAAACCACGCTGCGCTGTGAAGTGGCCGAGGATGCGGCGTTTACCAAAGTCACCGGCGGCGGCGAGGTCGTGGCCTCTCCCGCGCATGATTGCTGCGCCAAGCTGACCGTCACTGGCCTTGCACCGGGTAAATGGTACTTCTATCGCTTCATCGCGCCGGACGGTACGAAGAGCGAGACCGGCCGTACCCGCACGCTGCCTGTAGGTGATGTCAGCCGCTTCGGTATCGCGCTGTTCTCCTGCGCCAACTTGCCGTTCGGCTGGTTCAACGCTTACGCCCATGCGGCCCGGCGCGACGATCTCGACCTGATCGTCCATGTCGGCGACTACTATTACGAATACGATTACGGGCACTATCCGGACAAGCCGATGCCGGGCCGCCCGATCGAGCCGCTGAACGAGACCGTAACGCTGGCCGACTATCGCCTGCGCCTCGCCAGCTACCGCCTCGACCCCGACTTGCGCGCATTGCACCGCAACTTCCCGATGGTGGCGCAGTGGGACGACCATGAGAGCGCCAACGATTCCTACGAAAACGGCGCGGAAAACCACTCGCCTGACAAGGAAGGGCCGTGGTCGGTGCGCAAGGCTGCCTCGCAGAAGGCCTACCGCGAATGGATGCCGGTTTCCGACGAGCCCTACGAAAGCTACCAGATCGGCTCGCTGGCAACGCTCTTCCGCCCTGAAACGCGCCTGACCGGGCGTAGCCGGCAGCTCGACCTTGGCGCCGCTATCAAGGGGCAGGGAGACGTGATGAAGGCGCTTGCCGCCTTCCGCGACGGGCCGTGGATGGCGGCCGACCGCACGCTGATGGGCACCGCTCAGGAACGGCGCCTTTACAAGGAAATGGCCGTTTCGGCCAAGTCCGGCACGCGCTGGCAGGTACTGGCGCAGCAGGTGGTGATGGGTTCGCTCAAGGCTCCGCCCGAGATCGCCGGGCTTGCCACCAGTGGCGGTGATCCGGCTGTTGCGGCCGCGCTGATGGCGATCGCGGCGGCCTCGAAGGCAGGTCTGCCTTTCAACATGGACTCGTGGGACGGCTACCCCGCCGCGCGCGACCGCTTGCTACGCGCCGCCGCCGAGGCGAATTGCAATCTCGTCGTCCTCTCGGGTGACAGTCACAACGCCTGGGGCAAC
>JASGGD010000301.1:0-4915 GCA_047605225.1 Novosphingobium sp. | reverse complement strand
CCGCACCGACCCGCTCCCCGCCGAGGTGGCCAAGGCCGTCGCGGCGGCGGTCCCGCTCGATCCTTCGGGCCGCGCGGCGGACTGGACCGCCGAGGACGAAGTCTACGTCGCCATGCCCGGCCCCGGCCGCGATGCATGGGTCAGCATCGACCGCGCGAGCGGCGAGATTCAGGCCGAAGTCACCGACCGGGGCTGGATCTCCTACCTCAACGACCTGCACAAGGGCCGCAACAGCGGCGCTGCGTGGTCCCTGTTCATCGACCTGTTCGCCGTGGCCTGTCTCGTGTTCACGATCACCGGCCTGTTCCTGCTCCAGCTTCACGCTAAGCACCGGCCGATGACCTGGCCGATGGTCGGCCTGAGCCTGCTGATCCCGCTGCTGCTGGCCCTCCTTTTCATCCACTGACGAGAAAGCCCGTGATGACCCGATCGAAGATCCTGCCCGCGCTGCCTCTACTGGCCGCCGGCACCGCTACCGCTCTTGCTGCCTCGCCCGCGCTCGCCGCCTCGGTGACGGTCACCGTCCCGCAGATCAAGGTGGCCGAATACCACCGCCCCTACGTCGCGGGCTGGGTCGAGCCTGCGGCGGGCGGCGATGCCCGAACGATCTTCGTATGGTTCGACGGCAAGAAGCGCGGCGCGGAGCCGGGCACCAAGTGGCTCGCCGACCTGCGCACATGGTGGCGCAAGGGCGGCCGCTCGCTCAAGCTGCCCGCCGACGGCATCAGCGGCGCGACCCGGGCGCCCGGCAGCTACACCGTCGCCATCCCCGCGAACCTGCCCAAGGGCGACTACGTCCTCAAGGTGGAGGCCGCGCGCGAGACCGGCGGGCGCGAACTGGTTTCCGTACCCTTCACCGTCGGCGGCAAGGGCGGCTCCATCTCGGGCAAGACCGAACTGGGCACCGTCACCGTCCGCTGATCCGACTATTTTCGCTTTATTTAACAGGGGAATACGAATGCGCTTTCGCTCCATCCTGATCGCCGCTGCGGCATCTTCCATGCTGGCGACGCCTGCTCTTGCCCACCGCATGTGGCTGCTGCCCTCGACCAGCACGCTGGCCAGCACCAACGAATACGTTACCGTCGACGCCGCCGTGTCGAACGACCTGTTCTACCCCGACCACGTCGCCATGGACCCGGCGCAAGTCTCGGTCTGGGCGCCCGACGGCACTGACGGCAAGGTCGAAAATCCCTCGAAGGGCCGTCATCGCGGCACTTTCGACGTCGCGCTGAACAAGGCGGGTACGTGGAAGATCGGCATGGAGCGCGAGTCCGTCATGGGCACCTTCAAGGTCGGTGCCGAGGAATGGCGCGTGGGCGGTCGTGGTCGTCCCCAAGGCGCTCCTGGTGCTGGCGGTCCCGGCGCTCCGGGTGCGGGCGCTCCGGCGGGTGCTCCCCCGGCTGGCGGTCCGGCCGGTGGTCCTGCCCGTCCGCCGATGCGCATGGTGCCGACGGTGGCCGACATTCCGGCCAACGCCACCGACATCAAGCTGACCGAAGTGACCTCGCGCAACTTCGTCTACGTCACTGCCGGTGAGCCCACCAAGGTCGCCCTGACCGGCAAGGGTCTGGAGTTCGATCCGGTCACCCATCCCGACGAACTCGTCTCGGACGAGGAAGGCAGCTTCCGCTTCCTGATCGACGGCAAGCCCGCTGCGGGCGTCAAGATCACGGTCGTCCCCGGCGGCAAGAAGTACCGCGCGGCCGAGCATGCGCAGGAACTGACCACCGGCCCCGACGGCGTCGTCAAGGTCAAGTGGCCGGTCGCGGGCTGGTACTGGCTGAGCGCCAGCGCCGAAGATGCCAAGCCCGCAGACAAGAAGGCCAGCGCCCGCCGCATGTCCTTCACCACCACGCTGGAAGTCGTCGCTCCCTGACGGTTTCCTCCGCCATGCGCCCGTCTTCAATACGTCTGGCCGTTCCCTTGGAGATCGACGCAGCCTCGCTCGCCACATGGCGGCAGGGCGTGCCGGTGATCGCGATGGGCGGCGAGACCATGGGGACGACATGGAGCATCCGGCTCGCCCCGCCCCCCGGCTTCGACCGGGAGGTGGCGAGCCGGGCGATCGAGGCCCGGCTCGAGGACATCCTCGCGCAGATGAGCCACTGGCGCGCGGACTCGGTGCTCGGCCGCTTCAACCGCGCAGGCGCGGGCAAATGGTTCACCCTGCCCGCCGATTTCGCGACGGTGATCGAAGCCGCCCTCGCCGTCGCCGAGCGATCGGGCGGGGCCTTCGATCCCGCGATCGGTGCGCTCGTCGATGTGTGGGGCCACGGCCCGGTCAAGGTCGACCGCCCGCCCACCACCGGCGAGATCGAAAAGGCGCGCGCAGTCTCCGGCTTCATGCGCCTCGCCTACGAGCCGGACACGCGACGGCTGCGCCAGCCCGGCGGTTTGAGGCTCGACTTGTCGGGCATCGCCAAGGGCTATGCCGTCGATGCGCTGACCGCGCTGCTTGCCGGGATGGACTGCCACCACGTGCTCGTCGAGATCGGCGGCGAACTGGTCGGGCGGGGCCTGCGTCCCGATGGCGATCCCTGGTGGGTGGACCTCGAAACGCCAACGCAGGACGTGGCTCCGTTGCGGGTCGCGCTGCATCAGTTGGCGGTGGCGACCTCGGGCGATTACGTGCGTGGATTCCACAGTATCGATCCGCGCAGCGGCATGCCGGTCGAGCATGCCATGGCGGTCAGCGTAATCCACTCCAGCGCGATGCACGCAGATGCCTGGGCTACCGCGTTCAGCGTGCTCTCCCCTGCCGCTGTGCGCACGTTGGGTGCCCGTGAGTGCCTTTGTGTGCGCGTTGTGTACCGCGATGGCACCGGCCTGACCGAGTGGATCAGCCCCGCCCTTGCCGCCATGATCGAAGCCGAGGACGAAGTCGCGGCTTGATGCGGATCATTGTCAGTACCGCCGGACTGCGCGAATAGAGACGCCATGGTCATCGAAATTCCCGAACTGTTCGACGCTGCCGAAGTGCGCGAAATCCGCAGTGCGCTCGAAACCGCCGACTGGGCGGACGGCCGCGCCACTGCCGGTCACCGTGCCGCAAAAGTCAAGGAAAACGAGCAGTTACCGCTCGACCACCCCCTTGCAAAGCAGCTCGCCGACCGCGTCCTCGCGCGCCTCTCGCAAACCCCGCTGTTCATCGCCGCAGCCCTGCCCGCCCGCGTCCTCCAGCCCCGTTTCAGCCGCTACGACGGGCGCGGCCACTACGGCAACCACGTAGACAACGCGATCTTCCCGATCCCCGGCACCGGCGAACATCTGCGCTCCGACGTCTCAAGCACCCTGTTCCTCTCAGAGCCTGAGGAATACGACGGCGGCGAACTCGTGATCGAGGACATGTTCGGCACCCACACCGCAAAACTGCCCGCCGGAAGCCTGATCGTGTACCCCGGCTCCAGCCTGCACCGCGTGATGCCGGTGACGCGCGGCGTACGCTTCGTCTCGTTCTTCTGGACCCAGAGTTTCGTCGCCTCGCCCGAAAAAAGGCGGCTGATGTTCGAGCTGGACGGCGCGATCCAGTCGGTCGCGACGGATCATCCCGAGCATCCCTCCGTCGATACCCTCACGCAAGTCTACCACAACCTGCTGCGCCAGTGGTCGGCGACGTGAGCCCGAAACCGCCGCTTTCCGCCATTCCGCCGGACTTGCGCACCCTCGCCGACTACGAGCGCCGCGCCGAAGCCCACCTGACGCCCGAGGTCTGGCGGCATATCCAGGAGGGCGCGGGCCGCGAGATCACACTGGCCGAGAACCGCGCCGCCTTCGACCGCATCGGCCTGCTCCCCCGCGCCATGGCGCGCCTCGACGGCAGCACCGAAATCGAGCTTTTCGGCCGCCGCCACGCCGCGCCGATCCTGCTGGCGCCGCTGGCCTACCAGCGCCTCGCCCACCCCGAGGGCGAACTCGCCTGCGTCCGCGCCGCCACCGCGCTCGATACCGGAATGGTCGTCAGCACATTGTCGAGCGTGCCGCTGGAGGACATCGCCGCCGCCGCCCATGCCCTCGCCCGCGATCTCGGCAAGGCTCCTGCGCCGCTGTGGTTCCAGCTCTATCTCCAGCCCGAACGCGAGCACAGCCTGCAACTCGTCCGCCGCGCTGAGGCAGCTGGATACGAGGCTATCGTGCTGACCGTCGATGCCGCGCTGAAACCCGCCGGAATCACGCTTCCGCACGGAGTCGAGGCCGTCAATCTGGCCGGCATGCCGCGCCCGACCCAGACTTCCGTACCGGGCGGCAAGATCCTGCTCGGCACCCCGCTCGCCGACGCCGCTCCCCGCTGGGATGACCTTGCGTGGCTGCGAAAGGCGACCAGCCTGCCAATCCTCGTCAAGGGCCTGCTGCTGGGTGAGGATGCCACCCGCGCAGTCGAAGAAGGCGCCGACGCCCTCATCGTCTCCAACCACGGCGGCCGCGTGCTGGATGGCCTGCCGAGCCCCGTGGAACTGATCCAGAGCGTCGCCGAAGCTACGCGCGGCCGCGTTCCGCTGCTGCTCGACGGCGGGGTTCGGATGGGCACCGACGTGGTCAAGGCGCTCGCCCTGGGCGCCAGCGCGGTGCTCGTCGGTCGGCCGCAGATGCATGCTCTCGCCGTCGCCGGGATGCCGGGGGTAGCGCATGCGATCCATCTGCTGCGCACGGAACTGGAGGCCGCGATGGCGCAACTCGGATGCCCGAACTGCGCCATGCTCGGCCCTGACCGGCTGGTCGCGCTCGGCCGCTGAGGGCTATTTGTCGAGCGGCAGCTTCACCACGCTCGTCGGCGCATCGCGCAGGCGCACCCGCAGCATTCCGTCGACCGGGCGACCGCTAACCTGCAGGCTTCGGCCGGTGTAGCCCGGCTGCACCGTCGCGGGCTTGGCGAAGCCATCCTCGACCGCGACCGCGTCGATCAGGAACAGGTTGC
>JASGGD010000300.1:0-4940 GCA_047605225.1 Novosphingobium sp. | reverse complement strand
TCCACCACCCGCTGCGCGGGCGGTCCCCCTCCCCATCGCTGCGCGACAGGGAGGAAAACGGGGCGTCTATCCCCTGAACTGCGCCGCAAACGCGACCCACGGCGGCGTGATCGCCAGCAATTCCACCAGTACATGCGCCAGAACCACCGCCAGCGCGGCGGTCACGGTAGCGGGATGGACACGCCCCATCACACGCCGGTCGTGCCGCACGATCAGGGCGACCATGCCGAGCTGGATCGCCATCGACAGCCACTCGCCCCAGGGCATGATGAAAGGCATCGGCAGGACACGGCCGAGCGCGGGGTCCATGATCAGGATAGTGGAACCCAGAATCAGCCGCTTGTGCCAGTCCGCCTGGCGACGCAGCACAACGGCGCTGCCGACCAGCAACACGAAGATCAGCATCGAGACATGGATCAGCGCGAGGAAGTAGGCAGGCGTGAAGAAGGGGGGGAACATCCCGGTGCGCAAGCCTGCGAAGCAGGTCAGGCTGGTCAGTACGGCGATCGTCGGCAGCATCACCGCGCTCGCCCAGCCGAGGCGGCGGTGGAGTTCCAGCCCGGCGCCGTTGCCGAGCAGGGCCTGCGTCGTCACGAGTGCCAGCCAGCCCAGCATCACCACGCCGTGGACGTGGAAGATCACCGGCACCTGCGTGACGGGCACGAAGCCGCGCAGGCCGAATTGCGCAAAGCCGAAGACGATGAACAGGCTGAGCCCGATCGTCATCTTCGCCCAGAACGAGATGCGCGAAACCCGCGCTCCGGCTGCGGTCGCCATGAATTTGCCTCCACCCGTGATGGCGGCGGATAATAATGGATGGCGGCTTACTGCGCGAATACTTGTCGACGAACGCCTAATTCGCGGCGATCAGCGTCCACTCGTCTTCGCGGCGCATTGTAATGCCACGTTTTTCAAGGTCGAGCAGATGGGCCAGAACCGAGCGCCCGGCGGCGGGCCAGAGCCTTTCGTCGACGCCCTTGTACATCAGCGGCACCATCGCGGCGATCGTGGTCACCCCCGATTCGATCTGGCGCAGGATCTGCCGCTCGCGCTGGCGGCGGTGGCCGATCATCCCGCGCACCAGCTGGCGCGGTTTCTCCACCGCCGGGCCGTGGGCGGGGTAGTAGACCACGTCCTGCTCGCGCTCGTAGAGGCGGGCGAGGCTCTCCATGTAAGCGGTCATGTCGCCGTCGGGCGGGGAGACGACGCTGGTGGACCAGCCCATGACGTGATCGCCGGTGAACAGCGCGCCGGTTTCCTCCAGCGCGAAGCACAAGTGGTTGGAGGTATGCCCCGGCGTCGTCAGCGCGCGCAGGGTCCAGCCGCCCTGAGCTGTCTGGCCGGTCAGCGCCTCGCCGTCGGCCAGAACGCGGTCGGGCGCGTAGTTCGCATCGAACGAGGCATCGGCGCGCGGGCCGTCGTCGCTCAGCACCAGAGGAGCACAGCCGACGATCGGCGCGCCGGTCAGCGCGGCAAGGGGGGCTGCGGCGGGCGAGTGATCGCGGTGGGTGTGGGTGCAGCAGATCGCCACCACCTTGTCGCCGCCGATCGCCGCCATCAGGGCGTCGAGATGCTCGGCCTCGTCCGGGCCGGGATCGATGACGGCCACTTCGCCTGCCTCACCGACGATGTAGGTCTGGGTGCCGGTAAAAGTGAAGGGCGAGGGGTTGCGCGCCAGCACCCGGCGGACCAGCGGCCCGATGGTTTCGGCCACGGTATAGGGGCGGTCGATCTCGGCAGGAGCGTTCATGGGCGCGATATGGGGCGGATGAGGCGCCGTGTCGACCTTGAGGGCGGTTATGGCACCTTTGAGTGCCGTCAGGTGCCGGTCGCGAGTTCGCCCTCGATGCGTTCGCGAAGCTGTTCGATGGCGCCGAAAGCCGCGGGTGTCGTCAGCCGCCAGAACTGGTCGAGGCGCAGCAGGCGGTCGTAGAACACCCGCGTCGCCTCGACGAGCCGGGCGGTGGCGGGCTCCAGCAGCAGCGCGTGCGCGGGGTCTGACTGGCGCATCGCGGGCGACAGGCGGCCCTGGCGACGCAGCTGCAAGTCACTGATCTCGCCGATGAAATAGGCGCGGTGATTGAGCACCCAGGCGATCGCATGCATCATCCGCGTCGTGGTGCGCAGCCCCTCGCTGGAGAGGGCGACGCGGCCGGGATCTCCGTCGATCCGCCCGGACAAGGTGAACGCCGCGCGCACCTCGTCGGACAGGACTAGGGCCTCGCAGTAGAGCGCCTCGACGATGCGCGGATTGATGGTCGCCGGTTTCGACATGACGCTTCGTATTTCTTACCGGCGAATCGGCGGCAAGCGGGGCGAATCGATAATCCGGCGCAAATATCACGCTGTCCCTGAACGGCACGGCGGCAGGGTGAACGAAAGTTAACCCTGATTCCTCGAAAACGGCGCAAACCCTCCCTGTTCCGCAGGAATGGGGAGGTTGCAGTCGCGCAGCGACTGACGGAGGGGTGTTTTTCCACTCCACCACCGCTTCGCGGCGGTCCCCCTCCCCATCGCTGCGCGACAGGGAGGATCGCACGTCACGCGATGATGTCGGGGATCAGGTAGTCCTCGATCTGCGCGATTTGGTCCTTGAGGCGCAGCTTGCGCTTCTTGAGTCGCGCGATCTGCAACATGTCGCCGCCGCCGCCCGCGTTCATCAGCGCATCGATCGCCGCGTCGAGGTCGCGGTGTTCGACTTTCAGGATTTCGAGGCGCTTGCGCATTTCCTCTTCGGTCACGCCGGAATTCCTTAAGTTTCAAGCCTGTGCACGGGCGGGACCGAATCCTGCCGAACGCATGATACGCGCACTTCACCGATATGAAGCAAGAGAGGTCTTCGCAAGGTCCTCCGATTGTGGTTCCTTGGTTTTTGCGCCGGCCCACCGATGCCGAGTCGCCCGGTCAGGTCGCTCGTCATGGCTCTACAAGAGCACCGTTCGCAGTTTGCCGTCAGGCAAGGGTCCGGCCCCTATAAGGAGGAACGTCCAATGGATAATTCGCACGTCAGCGCTCTGCAGCTCAAGCATGCCGGTATCGAACGGCAGATCCACGAGGAATTGAGCCGCCCGATCCCTGATGCCGCAATCGTCCAGTCCCTCAAGAAGCGCAAGCTTCGCATCAAGGAGGAGATCGGGCGGTTCTGACCGCCGATTTCCAGTCTTGTAGAGGGTCCTGAGCGCGGAGAATTCCACCGGACAACCGGGTAATTCCCGATATCACCCGTATAAGCTGAATCGACGGCATCCGCTGCGTTCCCAAAGCCATGACTTTGCGTTACGCCAAAGGAATGACCAGTGGAGCCGTCGAAGCAGCCCGGACCATCCTCACCAGCCTTCACGAGGTGATGGCGTCGCGCAGCAATGCGCAGGCCAAGCTCAACACCGTCGTGGAAGTGATCGGAGAGAGCCTCGATAGCGAGGTCTGTTCGATCTACCTTCTGCGCGAAGGCATGCTCGAACTTTTCGCCACGCGCGGTCTGGCGCAGGAGGCGGTCCACGTCACCCGCATGGCCGTGGGCGAGGGTCTGGTGGGCTCCATCGCCGACCGGATCGAGACGCTGAATCTCGCCGAAGCGGCTGCGCACCCCGACTTCATGTACCGCCCCGAAACGGGCGAGGACAAGTTCCACTCCTTCGCCGGTGTCCCCATCGTTCGCCGCGAACGCGCGGTCGGCGCGCTCTGCGTCCAGCACGTCGAGCCGCGCCGTTACGAGGAAGTGGAGATCGAGGCGCTGCAGACGGTGGCGATGGTTCTGTCCGAACTCATCGTCAACGCCGACCTCATCGACGAGGAGGACGCCCGCGCCCTCAGCGCCGCCCAGACCGGGCCGGAGCAACTGCGCGGCCTCACGCTGGTCAAGGGCCTCGCCTCGGGCGTCGCCGTCTACCACCAGCCGCGCGTCACCATCGAGCACATCGTCGCCGAGGATACCGAGGCCGAACGCCAGCGCGTCATCCTCGCGTTCGACCGCATGCGCGAACAGATCGACCGCATGGCCAACCAGGCCGAGTTCGGCGTCGGCGGCGAGCATGAGGAAGTGCTCGAAACCTATCGCATGTTCGCCTACGACGAGGGCTGGACGCGCCGCATCAACGAGGCGATCGACAGCGGGCTGACGGCCGAAGCGGCGATCGAGCGGGTGCAGCAGCGCACCCGCATGCGCATGCGCCAGATCGACGACCCGCTCCTTGCCGACCGCATGCATGATCTTGAGGACCTCGCGAACCGCCTGTTGCGGATCGTCTCGGGCCAGATCGGCACGGCGGCCTCGATGGGCCTGAGGAACGACGCGATCCTGATCGCGCGCAACCTCGGCCCGGCGGAACTGCTGGAATACGACAAGCGACGCCTGAAGGGCGTGATCCTCGAGGAAGGGTCGCTCACCAGCCACGTCGTTATCGTCGCGCGGGCCATGGGCATTCCGGTGCTCGGCCGGGTGCGCGGCTTGCGCGGCGTGGTGCGCGAGGGTGATCCGCTGCTGCTCGATGCCGATCAGGGTACGACGATGGTGCGCCCCTCGGCGGGCGTGGTCGAGGCGTTCGAGGCGCGCTTCGCGAAGAACCGCGAACGTCAGGCGGTCTACGCAGGCATGCGTGAGGTACAGCCGACCACGCTAGACGGCACGCGCATCAAGGTGATGATCAACGCAGGGCTGCGTGACGATGTCGCCAACCTCAACCTGACCGGCGCGGACGGCATCGGCCTGTTCCGCACCGAGTTCCAGTTCCTCGTCTCCGCGACCTTGCCGCAGCGCGAGAAGCAGACGCGGCTTTATCGCGACGTCATGGATGCCGCCGGTGAGCGCCCGGTCGTGTTCCGTACCGTCGATATCGGCGGCGACAAGACGCTCCCGTACTTGCGCCACGACGACGGCGAGGGCGAAGAGAACCCGGCGATGGGCTGGCGCGCGCTGCGCGTGGCGCTGGAGCGCGACGCGC
>JASGGD010000299.1:0-4948 GCA_047605225.1 Novosphingobium sp. | reverse complement strand
TCCTTCTTGGCGATGCGCGCCTCGCGCTCGCCCTTCTGGACCATGTTGACGATGCGGCGGAACTCGGGGAGCGCCATGCCGGTGGCGGTGGCGATGTCCGACACCTCCAGACGGATGCGCTCTGCAGGTTCGGCTTCGTTTTCCGCGAAGGCAGCCCACTTCTTGTCTTTCCGGGCCACTTCGGCGACCCAGGTGTCATCCAGTTCGCGGCCCGTGTAGGCTTCGAGGAAGTCGGCGCGCTTCACCTTGTGACGCTCCGCAAGGCGCAGCATCTGACCGCCCAGCGTCGTCAGGCGACGGTTGAAGGAGTAAAGGTTGTCGACCAGATGTTCGATCTTGGTCGCGTGGAACTGCACCGATTCCACCTGCGCGGTGAGATCCTCACGCAGTTGCAGGTACTGGTCTTCCTTGGCGGCCGGGAAATCGATACCCAGCGCCAGCGCTTCCAGACGATCGCTCTGCAGGCGCTCGAAAGTGCGGAACAGTTCGGTGATGAGCGCGAATTTCTCCAGCGCTTCCGGGGTAAGCGCGGCTTCCATCTGGCCGAGGGAGAGGGTGTTGTCCTCCTCGTCGTCCTCGACCCTGCGCTTGGGGATCGGGTTGCCGTCCTCGTCGACTTCCTCCGAGTTGTCCTCGCCGGAATCGTCATCGTCCTTGAAGGTAGGACCGGCGGTGGCAGCGGAAATCTCGCCGTCGGCTTCACCGTCCTCGCCCAGATTTTCGGGCTGCGGCTCCTTGGAGAGCATGGCGTCGAGATCGAGGATCTCGCGAAGCTGCATCTCGCCGTTGTTGAGCGCTTCAGACCAGCCGATGATCGCATGGAAGGTCATGGGGCTTTCGCAGAGCCCCATGATCATCATGTCCCGGCCGGCTTCGATGCGCTTGGCGATGGCGGCCTCGCCCTCGCGGCTGAGCATCTCGGCGGCGCCCATCTCCTGCAGGTACATGCGCACCGGGTCGTCGGAACGCGCGGCCGTGTCGGCCTTGCGGGTCTCTCCGGGGCGACGCCGGGAATTGCCTTCGTCGAAGTCGGAATCCGAAGCGTTTTCGTCATCGCGACCATCGACGGCCTCCACGCCGTCTTCCTGCTCGCCGTCTTCATCGTCATCATCGTCGTTCTCGACGATCTTGACGCCCATTTCCGAGATCGCGGCCATGATGTCCTCGATCTGATCGGTGGTCATCTGGTCCTGCGGCAGAGCGGCGTTCAACTCCTTGACGGTGATGACGCCCTGGCTCTTGGCGCGCGCGATGAACCGCTGGACGGAACCCTTGTCCAGGTCGAGGAGAGGAGAGTCGTTGTCGCCGCTGCGATCGTCGTTGGTCATGTAATCCGCTATCGTCTTATCAGTCTTTTCATGACGATCATTACGTCAGGACAAGATCAGGTACTCGGGTTGTCAGGCTGACAAGGCTACTGGAGGGCAGCCTCTCAGGCGAGATTGAGCCACGCTCGTCTAAAGTTCAAGCAGCGTGGCCAGGCATCAATTCCAACTGCACGCCCTACCCGGCAAGCAGGCTGTAAAGGTCGCCTTCAATCGGGGGAGCCAGAGTGAGGCCATGGCTACCCGCGGTAGCCATGGCCAGATCCTTCAGCGCTGGACCAGATTGACGGCAGACGCCTTGCCGCGGCGATCGATCTCGATCTCGAATTCGAGCTGATCGCCTTCCGAAAGGCCATGCAGACCGGAGCGCTCGACGGCGCTGATGTGCACGAACGCATCAGGCTGGCCGTCATCACGCACGATGAAGCCGAAGCCCTTGGTACCGTTGAAGAACTTGACCGTTCCGGAGGCCTTTTCGCCAGTCGACTGACGCTGGGCAGGAGCCGGAGCGCGCTCGCGGCGCTCGGCCACGATGATCTCGCCAACGATGGTCAGCTCGGACGCGGAAACCTTGCCATTACGCTCGACCAACTGGAATTCCAGCTGCTGGCCTTCTGCCAGCGATTCGAGGCCAGCTGCCTGCACTGCGCTGATGTGCACGAATGCATCGTCGCCGCCACCTTCAAGCTGGATGAAGCCGAACCCCTTGTCGGGGTTGAAGAACTTGACCGTACCACGGCCCTGACCGACAACCTGGCCCGGGCCGCCGCGCGAACCGCCGCCGCCGCCAAAACCACCGCCACGCGATCCACCGAAGCCGCCACGCTGGCCGCCGCCGCCGAACCGGTCACCACCGCCAAAACGGTCGTTGCCGCCGCCCCAGCGATCATCGCCACCACCGAAACGATCGCGTCCATAGCCGCGATTTCCCCTGTCGAATGTCATTGTCTTAGTACCTTACGCTACGCTCGAAGAAACCTATCCTCGCGAGTGAACGTAGCACGCAAGGCCGCAGCCCCCGTCTCGGACTGCCAGACTAAAGGCGATAGCAGCGAAGCGAAGCTTTGGCGACCAACATTCTGCTGATAACCTGATGTGCAGCATCAGCGGTGAACGCAATTTCCCGCAATGTCGATAATCGGGCCTGCCGCCATCGGATCCCCCCAACTGCTAGGCCGTCGAAATTCCGCTCTCGGGTGCGTTCCGTCCGTCACGGCTTCCAGCATGTAAGCTCATAAATGGCGGCATCGCGGTTTGAGGCAAAATCGCTCAGCGCAAGCAAGGAGGCAGGGTGAAGGAATATATCTATATTTCAATGCCTATCTACGCCATTCTGGGTTATTTTGCCTCAAACGCAGTGCCCCGCAAGGTAAATTCCGAAGGGACGCCCAAATGGCTTCCATCTCGAACCGAAGCGACCTTGAACGGGCTGACAGACCGTCCGGCGGCCACTTCGAACCGATATGCTGGCCATTCGGACGCCTCGATGCCGCCATTTATGAGTTGACGACCTAGATTTCCGAGCTGGCCGTTAGGCGGATGGCGATTCTGGCAAATCGACGACAAGATCGCTGCGAGCCATTCAGCGCAGTCATCCCAGCTTGCCTCGAGGCTTTGCTGCAAGGTGACGGCGCGTACGCCGCCGTGGTCAGCCCCGCCGGCAGATTCGACCGCCGGGAGCGGCGGCGCGCGGCCAATGGCAACGAATGCTTCAGCCGCACGCTGTGCCGCACTGCCTTCCGACTGGAATGAGGCCAGCGGGTTGATGGCCTAGGCGCACGTCATTGCCGCTCGCCCGTCATCCGCGGCAAGGTCCCGGCGGGTCAGTACCAGCCTGGATGCCGCCCGGCTTGTAGCCGGTGGTAGCCGATGCGTAGAGCAGCGTTTCCGGTTTGATCTGGTAATCGACACCCGCCTTCCACGTGATCTTGTCCCACGAGCCCGAACCGGTGGCACCGGTCGAGGCACTGTAACAGCCCGGCGTCGTTGCGGTCAGACTGTCGATGTCGCGGAAGTCGGCCATCGGAAAAGCGCTGGCAGCGTACGAATAGGTCAGACCAACGCTCTGCGCCTGATAGTCCTTCGAATAGCGGACACCGCCCGTGATCGTCAGGTTGTCGATCAGTTCGTACGAAGCCTGATCGAAGATGCTCCAGCTGCGCTTGGTGATGTCGGCACCGTCGGGCGAATAATACAGGTAATCGATCACGGCATAGATCGCGGGGCTGCCCGGATCCTTGATCTTTTCGTAGAAGAACGAGGCGTTGACCTCGTGGAAGGTCGCATTCGACGAATAGGCCGATGCCTGCGGCCAGCCCGGATTGGCAAGAGCATCGACATCGCCAGTCGTCACCCACCGGTAGGCCGCGCTGACGTGCGATTGATCTTCCCCGTAGCGCGGCGCGGTTGGCCGCGCACGCGATACTCGAAGGCTCGCTCAGGTGAAGCGGAAAAAGCGTCCTCGGTCCGTCTCCCCAACCCGCCTTGCCGGCAGTACGCCAGATCACTCACTCCGGATCCAGCCTCACCGGACATCCCAATGCACTTCTGCCAGACTAGTGTCAGGCCGCGTGGACCTGATCGCCGGTACGACAGAGGGTTGTGTGCTTGCTTGCCGATACTCGTTGTGGCTGTGCCCTACAAACGAGGCTTTGACTAATCCGCCTTCTTGCGGAACGCATATGTCGCGTCCAGCTTCTGGCGCAAGTATTCGCCTGCAAGAATTGGTTCGTAGCGCGCTGGCCGACCAGTGGTCGCGCAATGCGGCAGGCACGCGATCCGCGCATCGGCGTTGGGGTCGAAGAAAAACACAACCGAATGGCGCACCCGGTCACCCGTGTTGAAAACGCGGTGCGGAGTGGAGGTGTAGATATCGTTGCTCCAGCGCATCAGGCAGTCACCGATGTTACAGATGAAAGTGCCGGCGATCGGCTTCGCATCCAGCCACCGCCCATCGCGCAACTGCACCTGCAAGCCGCCGGTCATATCCTGCGAGAGCACGGTGATGTTGCCGTAGTCGGTATGCGTCCCCGCGCCGGGGCGCACCTCGTCCACTTGCGCGGGCGGATAGCGCAGCAGCCGCAGCGTCGCCAGCGGACGGTCGATGGAGGCGGCGAAGAAGTCTTCCGGCAGGTCGAGGTCCAGCGCGAAGGCACGGTGAAGTTCCTCTCCCAGCCGCCGCATCGCCGCATAGTAATCCAGCATGGCCTCTCGAAAGCCCGCGATATCGGGCCACTGATTGCCGTCCGCAGGGCTGAGCACTTCGTCACCTTCGGGCTCGCGGCCAACGTTGAAGGCCTCCTTGAGATCGGCCGGGGCATCAGGATCGAGGCTTTCGTCGTCGATCCCGGCATAGCCCCGGTTGTTCATCGAACGTGAGATCGTCAGCCCCGCCTTGTCCGACACCGGCAGATCGAAGAACGCACGCGACAGGGCATAGACTCCCTCGACCTGCGCCGCCGGAACCCCGTGCCCGGCGATGTAGAAGAACCCGACGGTGCGGCAGGCGTCGCCGATCGCCCGCGCGACCGCGCGCGCGCCTTCGGGGCTGCCGCCGAGCAGCGGGGAGATGTCGATCACGGGCAGGTCTTCCAGCCGGCGCGGCAGGCTGCGGTAGAAATCGA
>JASGGD010000298.1:0-4954 GCA_047605225.1 Novosphingobium sp. | reverse complement strand
GCGCGCTGACGTACAAGGACTTGTCGGCTATGGGCAATTACGCCTTCGACGCGCTCAAGTCGGTGAACTACAAAAAGATGGAGATCGGGCTGGGCGGTTCGCTCTCCGGTGACATCGTTACCAAGATCAGCTTCGACGGGCTCAGCCAGGGGCAGGGGGCGAGCAAGAACTTCATCACCAAGCAGATCGCCAAGCTGCCGATCCGCTTCATCGTCAACATCAAGGCGCCGTTCTTCAGCCTGTTCGGCTCGATGCGCTCGCTCTACGATCCGACATACGTGACGGATCCGAGGGTGCTCGGCCTGCTCAACACGGACGGGACGCGATCGACCACGGCGCCCGATGCGACGCTCAATCTGGCACCTCCCACTCAATCCGGCGCTATTCAGCCTCCAGTCAGCGAGAAAAAGCCATGATGCCCTCGGAATTGACCGGAAGCCTTCCGGCTGCGACAAGCCCGGCGATGATCGACGGGTATTCGACAGAGCAGCAGGTGGGCACACGGTCCGGCAGGCGCGCCGTTCGCGCCGCAATGATGGCCGCGACGGTGATGGCGGTCGCTTTCGGTCTAGGAGGCTGCATTCAGGTCGCAGCGCCCGACAAGCCGATCGTGATCGAACTCAACATCAACATCCGGCAGGAAGTCGTCTACCGTCTGGCCGCCGACGCGGCCAAGACGGTGGAGCAGAACGAGGGCATTTTCTGATGACGGGCATTCGTTTCATTGCCGCCGCAGCAGCCACGGTTCTCGCCGTCGCCGGTGCATCCACGGCTTATGCGCAGCGCTCGCCGGAATACGTCGCCGCGCGCGCTGCCGGGCAGGTCGGCGAGCAGCGCGACGGCTATCTCGGCGTGGTGAGCGGCGGCGGGGACATCTCCGCCATGGTCCGCGACATCAACAACAAGCGCCGCGCGGTCTACACCACCGCCGCGCAGGGCAAGAGCACGATCGAGGAATACGCTTTCACCACCGGCTGCAAGCTGATCCGCGACACCAAGCCCGGCGAGAAATATCAGGGTCTTGATGGTTCGTGGAAGACGCGCAGCGCCGGGGCACCCGATCTCGACCCGCGCTGTCCCTGATCGGTCGGCCGGTAACATCCGCTCTCCATGAGGCGGTGAAAACGGCGTACGGCCAAAAGTACTAGGCTGAAGCGTTCAACACTTTCGTCACGTCACTTACGAATCAAGAAAAGGCCGGAGGCGGGCACGCTTTTCCGGCCTTTTTCGCGTCCATTCCGGCTGCATCGCCATTGCGGTATTGGGGCGATCGCCGCAGTTCTACTTCGCTCACGCCGCATCCCGGCGCGCGGTCCTGTCAACAACAGGCGCCGCAGAGCCGCCGCCGCGGTTGACTCGGGATAAGCCCCACCCTAAGGGGCCGGTGCTCTTGGCGGGCAGCCGTCGATTGTGTCTAACGTTCCTGTCATCGTGAGGAGGACGTGACATGACCGACGAGCAACCTGCACGAGACCCTGTTGGCGAGGATGCGCGCATCGATTCGCTCGACGAAAGGCTCAAGGCCCTTCGCGAGCGGGAAGAGGAACGCAACCGACCGAAAGCCGGCGCGGAAACCGATGCGAGCTATCGCATGGGCAACCGGGTCCTTTCGGAACTGCTCGGCGGGGTTGCGGGCGGTCTGTTCCTGGGGTGGCTCATCGGCCATTTCAGCGGATATATGGCCTTGAGTCTGATGGTGATGCTGTTCGTGGGAATTGGTGTCGCCTTCAGGAACATACTAAGGATTACGAACCAGCGTCCTGACTGACCCGCGAATTGGGGAGTGGGGCGCTGTAGTTCAATAGGCGACAGGGGTAATCGCGTGGCAGCCGAAGCGAAGCTCGATCCGATGCACCAGTTCCAGCTTGAAAAGCTGGCGGGCGCGGACTGGAACATTGCCGGTTACAATATCGCCTTCACCAACAGTGCGCTGTGGATGGCCATCGCCACCCTCGCGCTGATCGTGTTCGTTGCGGGCGGCATGAAGCGCCAGCTGGTGCCCGGTCGCTGGCAGATGGCGGTGGAGACCTTCACCGGTTTCATCGACGGGATGCTCGCGGCCAACGTCGGCAAGAACGGCAAGAAGTACGTTCCGTACATCTTCTCGCTGTTCATGTTCATCCTCTTTGCGAACTTCCTCGGCCTGATGCCGCTGGGCGTGCTGGGCGTTCACGCCTTCACCTTCACCAGCCACTTCTCGGCCACGGGCGTTCTCGCGGTGCTGTCGTTCTCGATCGTGCTGATCGTCGGCTTCGCCAAGCACAAGCTGCACTTCTTCTCGCTCTTCGTGCCGCACGGTACGCCGGTGGCGATGATCCCGATCATCTTCGTGGTCGAGCTGATCTCGTTCCTGGTGCGCCCGTTCAGCCTCGGCCTGCGACTGTTCGTCGCGATGATGGCCGGCCACGTCCTGCTTGAAGTGCTCTCCAGCTTCGTGATCTCGGGCGCCAACGCCGGTCCCGCGCTGTTCGCGATTGCCGGTGTCCCCAGCTTCCTGCTGATGGTCGGCATCTGCGCTCTGGAACTGCTGGTCGCGGGCATCCAGGCCTACGTCTTCGCTCTTCTCACTTGCGTCTATCTGAACGACGCCGAGAACCTTCACTAAGATCGCACCTTCACTGATCTTTTTTCGCCACATTTGCGGGCACACCAAAGGGAGTTTTTGATATGGACGCAGAAGCTGCAAAGCTGCTCGGAGCCGGTTTCGCTGCAATCGGCGCAGGCCTCGCCTCGATCGGCGTGGGCAACGTTTTCGCCAAGTTCCTCGAAGGCGCGCTGCGCAACCCGGGCGCCGCTGACGCCCAGCAGGGCCGCCTGTTCATCGGCTTCGCCGGTGCAGAGCTTCTCGGCCTGCTCTCGTTCGTCATTGCCGCGCTGCTGATCTTCGCCTGATCGCTCGCGTTTGACCGGATTTCCGGCCGCCCTGACCCTTTGGTGAGGCGGCCGGGACTTCCGGCAAGATTTTTTCCGGCTACCTTCGAGACAGGGCTGAACCCATGCCTCAGATCGCTCAGCTAGGCGAGTTCTACTCCAGCCAGATCTTCTGGCTGTTGATCTTCTTCGGTATCACCTTCTTCGTCGTCGGACGGGGCATGGTGCCGAAGGTGATGGATACCGTCGCCAGCCGTGACAACCAGATCGCCGCCGACCTCAAGGCAGCCGAAGCCGCTCGTGCCCAGGCCGATGCCGAAGAGGCCTCCTGGCGCACCCGCGAGAACGCCAACCGCGCTTCGGCGCAGGGCACCATCGCCGACGCCCGTGCCAAGGCCGCATCCGCTGCCGAGCAGCGCCTCGCCGTTGCGCAGGCTTCGATCGACGCCACCCTGGCCGGTGCGGAAACCCGCATCGCCGAGGCGCGCCGTGCCGCTGCCGACGACATCGAGACCGTGGCTGCCGAGGCGACCCGCGACATCGTCAGCCGCATCGCCGGCCTGTCGCTCGACGACGCTGCCGTGCGCGGCGCGGTGAAGGAGAACCTGGTCCATGGCTGACGCCAACGCCGCCGTCGAGCACGGCCTCGACCACGAAGCCGCCGAAGTGACCGGTGCCGAGGGCGCTACGCACGCTTCGACCGAGCATCACGCCGAACCGCTGTTCCTCGGCTTCGCGCCGCCGGTCGCGGTCGTCAGCAGCTCGATGATCGTGCTGCTCGCGATCCTGGCCTGGAAGGGCGTGCCGAAGATGATCGGCAAGGGCCTCGATGCCAAGATCGCCGAGATCAAGTCGCAGCTCGCCGAAGCCAAGTCGCTGCGCGCCGAGGCGGAAGCCCTTCGTTCGGAATACGCGAGCAAGATTGCGAACGCCGAGAAGGACGCCGCGGCGATGCTCGACCATGCCCGTCACGAAGCCGAGGCGATCGTCGCCAAGGCCGAGGCGGACACCACCGAGACCATCGCCCGCCGCGAGAAGATGGCGCAGGACAAGATCACCGCAGCCGAATTCGCTGCCGTGACCGAGCTGCGCAATCAGGCTGCCGCCGCCGCTGCCGCTGCCGCAAAGGGCCTGATCGCCGCGAACCATTCCGCCGCTGCCGACAAGGCGCTGGTGGACCAGGCGATCGCCGGGATCTGATTTTCGCACCCTCGCGGGTGTGATCAAGAAGCCTCCGTCTTCGGACGGGGGCTTTTTTGTGTGCGGTTTCGGGGGAACACTTTGAAGATCCAGGGTCTCATATCTTGTTGGCGGGCAGCGTATGGAGAGGAAAGCGGACCTTCGGCTTGCGCCCCCTTGCAGACATTGAAATTACGCCGTGGAAGCCTCTAAGAATGAGCACGGTTTAAGGGGAGCGTGCTGTGCGGTGGCTATTCGCAATGTTGGGGGTTCTGTCCGCGCAACCGGTGAGCGCGAAGGATCTGCAGTGCGATATATCTTTGAGCATTGCGCGGGAGATCGTGAATGAAGAGGGATCAAACCTAATCTTTTCAGATTGGAGCGGTCGATCGGAATCCCACGGTTTGGGTCACTCCTCGAAGTACGACTGGGCGAATGCAGAGGGGCGACGCGTCTCGAACGTTCGTCTCCCCACGGCATCGGAAATGCAGGCAGTCCAACAAAGATCGGGTTACAGCGCAATAAAAAGCTGCGGTGAAGTGCGCGATTTTCTGACGGATCATCACGTCCCATTTGGAGAAGACGCCCTCGATCAAGCACGAACATTGAGCGCGAGGCATGATATCAAGATTGTTACATTATCGCGGGCCGTGGTTTATTCGCACGGGGAATTTGCCATCGTCCAAACGGGTTTTAGTGGAGTTGATCTTGGCGGTGGTGGTTGGATCAGTATCTATCGGCGCACCGAAGGTGGTGAATGGATCAAGCTTTACACCGCGCCAACGTGGATCGGGTAGATTTTCGTCGGCTATCCACCCATTTGCGGCTGTTCCCGGCACCTCGTCATTGCGAGCGTAGCGACCCAAACCAGGGCGGGGCAATACATCCCGGGATTGATTCGGAA
>JASGGD010000297.1:0-4959 GCA_047605225.1 Novosphingobium sp. | reverse complement strand
GTTTCAGCGGCGACCTGGTGAGCGTGCTGACCGACGGCATCGGCTCGCTCGACGCCTCGAACGTATCGGTCGACCATGCCGTGGTCTTCGATCCGCTCACAGTCGATCACATCGACGTGTTCCACGGCCCTTCGGTACTGCTCTACGGCGGCAACGCGATCGGCGGCGCGGTCAATGCCATCGACAAGCGGATCCCCCGTCAGGTGCCCGAGCGGATCACCGCGACCGGAATCGGCAGCTACGCCACCGCCGCCGACGAGCGCGCCCTGAGCGGCGCCATCGACGCGCCGCTGGGCGATCGCTTCGTCGCCCATGTCGATGCCTCGTGGCGCAAGGCCGACGACCTGCGCGTGGGCGGCAACGTCTATTCCCCGGCGCTCCGGCACGACATGCTTCACGCCGCCGAGCATTTGCGCGAAGATGGAGAGGAAGCCGAAGCCGTCGAACTCGAAACCGAGGCTGGACGCAGGAATCGCCTGGCCAACTCGGCCGCGCGGACCACGACCGTCGGCGCCGGCCTGGCGTTCATCGATGCAGGTGGCAGCCTCGGCATTTCGTATCAGCACTACGACAGCAAGTACGGCGTCCCTTCGCGCCCTGCGACCGGCCATGGTCACGGGGAAGAGGAAGAGGGCGAGGAACACGCGCACGAGCACGGCGACGTCACCATCGGTCTGAAGCAGGACCGCTTCGACCTGCGTGGCGAAGTCAAACTCTCGGGTCTTTTCGATAGTGTGCAGGTGCGCGGCGCTTATGCCGATTACGAACACACCGAATTCGAAGGCGACGAAGTCGGCACCGTGTTCGAAGGCGAGGGTCTGGAAACCCGCCTCGACCTTGTGCAGGCCGACAACGGCGGCTGGCGCGGGCGCAGCGGCGTCCAGTACCTCTGGCGGAGCCTCACCGTAACCGGCCCTGAAGCGGTGGTGCCCGACTACGAGATCGACCGCATCGGCGTGTTCACGCTGCAGTCGTTCGATCTGGGTGCGGGCTTCACCATCGATGCCTCAGGCCGCTACGACAGTTCGCACGTCCGTTCGCGCGGCACCGCGTTCGACAAGAGCTTCGACCTCTGGTCGGGTGCAGTTGGCGCGAGTTGGAAATCCGGCACCGGCTTCAGCCTCGGCGCCAACTTCATCCACGGCGAGCGCACCCCCTCTCCCGAGGAACTGCTGAGCGACGGCATCCACATCGCCACCCAGTCCTACGAAGTGGGCGACGCCAACCTGCGCAAGGAAAAGAGCAACGGCCTCGAGGCTTATCTCCGTTATGCCAGCTCCAAGGTCGATTTCGCGCTGACCGGCTACGTCACCGACTTCGACAACTACATCGCCCCCCTCGCCACCGGCGCCGAGCAGGAGGAGCAGCCGGTCTACCAGTACACCGGCGTCGAGGCCCGCTTCCACGGCTTCGAGGCTTCGGGTAGCTTCCAGGCGGTGGCCTGGGACGAAGGCGAACTGCGCTTCGACGGCGCGGCGGATTACACGCGCGCGCAGATCAAGGGCTATGGCCCGGTTCCGCGCATCCCGCCGCTGCGCCTGCGTGGGGGCAGCGCGGTGACTTTCGGCGCGGTGCGCGTACGCGGCGAAGTCGAATGGAACGCGAAGCAGGACCGCGTCGGCGACTACGAGAACCCGACCGATGCCTTCACCCTCGTCAATCTCAGCGCCGACTGGCATCCGCTCGGGGACAAGGGGCCGGTCACGCTGATGCTGTCGGCCAACAACCTGTTCGACGTCTCCGGCCGCCGCTCGACTTCGTTCACCAGCGACTTCGTGCCGATCGCCGGGCGCGACGTGCGGGTGACGGCCATGTTCACTTATTAAGAAAATCAAGCCAAGCTTCACTTGGCAAGGGGAGGCCACGCTGCCATTCAGCACCGCGTGAGTCTCCCCCATCCTCCTTCCGAGAGCGAGCCTTCGTCGCCGCTCCAGATCGCCGACTATCGCAAGTTCTGGCTGGCCCGCTTCTTCGCCGTGCTGGCAACGACCGGCACCGTAGTCATCATCGGCTACCAGCTCTACGACGTCGCCCGTACCGACTACGGTATGTCGATAACCCAGGCCTCGTTCCAACTCGGCCTGCTGGGCTTCGCGCAGTTCCTGCCCGTCTTCCTGCTGACCCCCGTGGCGGGCGTCGTCGCCGACCGCTTCGACCGCCGCAAGGTGGCCGGCACCGCCGCCCTTCTCGACATGTGCGTCGCGCTGGGCCTCGGCATCGTCACCACACTGGAAGTGCGCAGCCTGCCGGTGCTCTATGCCTTCGCGATCCTGCACGGCATGGTGCGGGTGTTCATCAGCCCGGCCATGTCCGCGATCGCGCCGAACATCGTGCCCGCAAAGCTGATCCCCCGCGCGATCGGCTTCAACTCGATCGCGATGCAGGCCGGCACGATCATCGGCCCGGCGGCCTATGGCTTCATGTTCGCCGCACATCACGCCCTGCCCTACTGGTGCTCGGCGGTGTTCACGCTCGGCGGTTCGATCTCCATTCAGGCGATCCGCCACTTGCCCGCCATCCCGCGCGACCCGGCCAAGGCCCATCCGATCCGCCAGATCGTCGACGGCTTCAAGTTCGTCTGGAGCGAGCGCTTCCTGTTCGGCTGCATCACGCTTGACCTGTTCGCCGTCCTGCTGGGCGGCGCGACCGCGCTGATGCCGGTCTTCGCCCGCGACCTGCTCCACGTCGGCCCCGAGGGCCTCGGCCAGATGCGCGCAGCAACGGCAGCGGGCGCAGCGGTGGTGGCGCTGTGGCTGTCGTTCCGGCCGCTCGCCAGCAACGTCGGCGTCAAGATGCTCGCCGCCGTCGTGGCTTATGGCGCAGCGACCATCGGCTTCGGCCTCTCGCGCCATTTCCTGCTGTCGCTCGCGTTCCTTGCGTGCCTTGGCGCGGCCGACATGATCTCGGTGTTCATCCGCAGCTCGCTCGTCCAGCTGCGCACGCCCGACACCGTGCGCGGCCGCGTCTCCGCCATTTCCGGTCTCGCCGTCTCCGCCTCGAACGAGCTGGGCGAGTTCCAGTCCGGCTTTGCCGCCGCCCTGCTCGGCGCGACCGGAGCGGTTGTCTTCGGCGGCAGCGCTGCCATAGTCATCACCCTCGCCTGGGCCTGGTTCTTCCCGGAACTGCGCCGGGCGCGTACCTTCGAAGCCCGTTGGGAGCAGAAATCATGAAGGCCGACAGCATCCTCGCCACCATCGGCGACACCCCGCACATCCGCCTCTCGCGCCTGTTTCCGGACCATGAGGTCTGGGTCAAGGCCGAGCGTTCCAACCCCGGCGGCTCGATCAAGGACCGCATCGGCCTCGCCATGATCGAGGCTGCCGAGGCTGACGGCAGCCTCAAGCCGGGCGGCACGATCATCGAGCCGACCTCGGGCAACACCGGCATCGGCCTTGCCATGGCAGCGGCGGTCAAGGGATACACCCTGATCCTCGTCATGCCCGAATCGATGTCGGTCGAGCGCCGCCGCCTGATGCTGGCCTATGGCGCCAAGTTCGATCTCACTCCGCGCGAAAAGGGCATGAAGGGCGCCATCGAGCGCGCCAAGGAACTGATCGAGGCAACGCCGGGCGCATGGATGCCGCAGCAGTTCGACAACCCCGCCAACGTCGCCGTCCACGTGAAGACGACCGCGCAGGAAATCCTCAAGGACTTCGCCGATGAACCGATCGACGTGCTCGTCACCGGCGTCGGCACCGGCGGCCACCTGACCGGCTGCGCCGAGACGCTCAAGGCCGCATGGCCGACGCTGAAAGCCTATGCGGTCGAGCCGACGCTTTCCCCGGTGATCTCGGGCGGCCAGCCCGGCCCTCACCCGATCCAGGGCATCGGCGCGGGCTTCATCCCGAGCAACCTGCATACCCAGTCGATCGACGGCGCCATTCAGGTCGATCCCGCCGACGCCAAGGACTGGGCGCGCCGCTGCGCCACCGAGGAAGGCATGCTCGTGGGCATCAGCTCGGGCGCGACGCTCGCCGCCATCGCCCAGAAGCTGAAGGACCTGCCCGCAGGCAGCCGCGTCCTCGGCTTCAACTACGACACCGGCGAGCGTTATCTCTCGGTTCCCGATTTCCTGCCGGAGTAATATACCCGTGACGACCACCCCAACGCTCGAGCCCGTTTCCTACGAACACGCCGGTGTCGCCCTCACCGGCTGGCTCGCCCGCCCCGAAGGCGCACCGCGCGCTGCCGTGGCGCTGTTCCCGACGATCGCCAACGTCATCCCGCTGATGGAGGAGCGCGCCCGCAGGCTCGCCGCCGAGGGCTATCTGGTGATGATCACCGACTTCTACGGCGAGCCGATCGAGAGCTTCGAAGCCTCGTTCCCCTATGCCGAGAAGCTGCGCGCGGACAACGCCTACTACCGCGCCCGCATCATCGCAGGGATCGAGGCTCTGCGTGGGCTCGCAGATGGCCTCAAGCTCTTCGCCATCGGCCACTGCATGGGCGGTCAGGCCGTGCTCGAAGCCGCGCGCGCAGGCGAGGATCTGGCGGGCGTGGTCAGCTTCCACGGCACCCTGCCGACCACCACCCCGGCCCAGCCCGGCGGCATCAAGCCCCGCATCCTCGTCTGCCACGGCGACGCCGACCCGCTCGTGCCCCGCACGGACGTGGTGGCATTCTGGGAGGAGATGGATGCAGCCGGAGCCGACTGGCACTTTCACAGCTACGGCAACGTGAAGCACGGCTTCACCGATCCGCACAGCCCGGACAAGGGCATGGCGTTCCTCGACTACAACGTCAGCGCCGATCGCCAGTCGTGGGCCTCGATGCTGTCGTTCTTCGAAGAAATCCTGGGCTGAAAGCCTGTTCCTCCCCCTAGGGGGAGGAACTTTACAAACAAACCCCGTCATCCCAGCGAAAGCTGGGACCGCTGGCCTGTTACGACCAACTATCGTCATGGCGCCCTGCCGAGGGTTGGGCTTTATGCGGCAAGCGGTCCCAGCCTTCGCTGGGATG
>JASGGD010000296.1:0-5008 GCA_047605225.1 Novosphingobium sp. | reverse complement strand
GAGAAGCCCCACTCGTTGTCGTACCACGACAGCACGCGCACCAGCTTGCCTTCGAGAACCGAGGTCTCGAGGCTGTCGATGGTCGACGAGTGCGAATCGTGGTTGAAGTCGATCGAAACCAGCGGCTCCTCAGTGTAGCCGAGCACGCCCTTGAGTTCGCCTTCCGCAGCGGCCTTGAGCAGCGCGTTGACTTCCTCGGCGGTGGTGTCGCGGCTCGGCACGAAGGTCAGGTCGACGACCGAGACGTTCGGGGTCGGCACGCGGATCGACGAACCGTCGAGCTTGCCCTTCAGATCCGGTAGAACGAGGCCGACGGCAACGGCGGCGCCGGTGCTGGTCGGGATCATGTTCATCGCGGCGGCGCGGGCACGGCGCGGGTCGGAGTGGATCTGGTCGAGGATCTTCTGGTCGTTGGTGTACGAGTGGATCGTGGTCATCAGACCGCGCTCGATACCGATCTTCTCGTGCAGCACCTTGGCGAAGGGCGCCAGGCAGTTGGTGGTGCACGAAGCGTTCGACACGACGGTGTGCTCGGCGGTGAGCGCGTCATGGTTCACGCCGTAGACGACGGTGAGATCGACGTTCTTGGCAGGCGCCGAGATCAGCACGCGCTTGGCGCCGGCTTCGATGTGCTTCGAGGCCGAGGCCTTGTCGGTGAAGAAGCCGGTGCATTCCAGCGCGATGTCGATGCCGTTGGCGGCGTGCGGCAGGTTCGCGGGATCGCGCTCGGCGGTAACCTTGATGCGCTTGCCGTTGATGATCAGATCGTCGCCGTCGACTTCCACGGTGCCCGCAAACGCACCGTGAACGCTGTCGCGCTTGAAGAGGAGGGCATTGGCCTTGGCGCTGGCGAGGTCGTTGATCGACACCAGCTCGAGGTCATGGTCGGTACGCTCGAGAATGGCGCGGGCGACATTGCGCCCGATACGTCCGAAACCGTTGATCGCAACCTTGGTCGCCATAATCCTAATCTCCTCTTAGGTGGTATTCTTAGCTGCTGAGCTTTTCCAGAACCTGCGGCACGATCGCATCGACGGTGAAGCCGAAGCGCTCGAACAGGACCTTGGCCGGGGCCGAAGCGCCGAAGCGGTCGAGGCCGATGTTGAGGCCGCCATTGCGGCTGAATGCGGTGAAGCGCTCCCAGCCGTGCGTCACGCCCGCCTCGATCGAGACGCGCAGGATCGACGGGTCGTTCGGCAGGACTTCGTGCTTGTAAGCGGCGTCCTGCGCCTCGAACAGCTCCATGCACGGCATCGAGACGACGTCGGCGCCGATGCCCTGGGCCTGCAGTGCGCCCTGCACCTTCACGGCGAGTTCGACTTCCGAACCGGTGGCGATCAGGATCACCTTGCGGTCACCCTCGGCGCGGCGCAGCGTGTAGGCGCCGCGGGCCGAGAGCATCGTGCCCGAAGTGCGCAGCTGCGGCAGGTTCTGGCGGGTCAGGGCGAGGACCGAAGGCGTCTCGGCACTTTCCAGCGCGATCTGCCAGCACTCGGCGGTCTCGATCACGTCGGCCGGACGGAACACGTTGAGGTTCGGGATCAGGCGCAGGCTCATGACCGTCTCGACCGGCTGGTGAGTCGGGCCATCTTCGCCAAGGCCGATGGAATCATGCGTCAGCACGTAGATCACGCGGGTCTGCTGCAGCGCCGACATGCGGATCGCGTTGCGCGCATAGTCCGAGAAGATCAGGAAGGTGCCGCCGTAGGGGATCACGCCGCCGTGCAGCGCCATGCCGTTCATCGCCGCCGACATGCCGAATTCGCGGATGCCGTAGTATACGTAGCGACCCGAATAGTCGTCGGCATTGAAGGCCGACTGGCACTTCGCCTTTGTGTTGTTCGAACCGGTGAGATCGGCCGAACCGCCCACCATCTCGGGCACCAGCGGCGCGAGGACGTTGAGCACGTTCTCCGACGCCTTACGGGTCGCGACGGTGGTTTCGCTTTCCAGCCAGCCGGCGAAGGTCTTCGCGGCTTCCTCGCCCGAGGGCAGTTCGCCGTTCATGCGGCGGGTCAGCTCGGCGCCCTTGTCCGAAGCGGCAAGGCGGGCGTCCCACTCGGCGCGCAGCTTCGCGCCCTTTTCGCCCAGCGAGCGCCAGTCGGCGAGGATCTCGGCCGGGATCTCGAAGGGAGCATGCGCCCAGCCGATGTTCTCGCGGGTCGCGGCGATCTCGGCATCGCCCAGCGGCGAGCCGTGGACGTCGTGGCCGCCTTCCTTGTTGGGAGCGCCCTTGCCGATCAGCGTGCGGCAGGCGACCAGCGTGGGCTTGTCCGAAGCGGCAGCCTGGCCCAGCGCGCGCTCGATGTCGGCGAAGTCATGGCCGTCGCACTCGAACACGTCCCAGCCCGAAGCGCGGTAGCGCGCCGGAATGTCTTCCGACGTCGACAGCGAGGCGTCGCCGTCGATGGTGATCTTGTTGTCGTCCCACAGCACCTTGAGGCGGCCCAGCTTCAGCGTACCGGCCAGACCGATCGCCTCGTGGTTGACGCCTTCCATGAGGCAGCCGTCACCGGCGATGACCCAGGTGTTGTGATCGACGAGGTCGTCGCCGAAAGTCGCGGCAAGGTGGCGCTCGGCCATCGCCATGCCCACCGCCATCGCCACGCCCTGACCCAGCGGGCCGGTGGTGCATTCGACGCCTTCGATCAGGAAGTTCTCGGGGTGACCGGCGCAGACCGAACCCAGCTGGCGGAAGTTGCGAATGTCGTCGAGCGACGGCTTCGCATAGCCGGTCAGGTGCAGCAGCGAGTAGATCAGCATCGAACCATGGCCCGCCGAAAGCACGAAGCGGTCGCGGTCGGCCCACTTGGGCGCCGAGGGATCGAACTTCAGGAACTTGGCGAAGAGCACCGTGGCGACGTCGGCCATGCCCATCGGCATGCCGGGGTGGCCGCTATTCGCAGCCTGCACCGCATCCATCGAAAGCGCCCGGATGGCGTTGGCCATCGGCGCAAGACGGTCGGAAGCGAGGGTCATGGGATTACTCCGGGTACGCGCGGGAATGCGGGACGATTCGTATTTCGCGACCCCCTTTAGGCAGAGGCCGCTTCCCGTCAAGTTCACCGCCCGATTTCACCCTCTTCACGCGCAGATCGGATATTGTCGCGCAGTCCATCGTATCTTCCGCACTATTCAAGCGCAGACAAGTGACAAGATTGTGAACAACCCGCGCCAACTGCTTGCCCGGCCGCCACAAGCGGCGCAGCGCTTGGCGATGGACAACCCGCTTAAGGGCCGGGCGATCGGCGCGGCCACCGAGGAAAGCGCATCCACGCGCGCCGTCTCCCTGCTTGCGCTCGACCGCATCGAGGCCGCTCTGACGCGGATCGAGAACGCCGCGCCCGCCTGCATCGCCAAGGGCGCGGACTTGCGCCGCCGTCACGAGGACCTGAAGGCCAGTATCAGCCAGTCGCTGTCGGGCCTCGACGAACTCCTCGCCCAGCGCGCGCAGGCGGAGGACGCCTGATGGGCAACGTCACTCTCGGGATCGGCGGGCGCGAATTCATGCTCGCCTGCGCGGACGGCGAGGAAGCGCATATCCTGCGCCTTGCCCGGCTGATCGATTCGAAAGCCACGGCCTCGGGCGCGGTCGGCCAGACCGAGACGCGGATGCTGCTGTTCGCCGCGCTGATGATGGCGGACGAACTGCACGAACTGCGCTCTCGCCCCGAACCGCAGCCGGTTCTGCCGATCGAGGTTCCGGCGATTCCAGCGCAATTCGCGGAAAGACTGGCGCGCATCGCCTCGCGCGTCGAAAATCTTGCCGACCTTCTTGAGACTGAAGCAACGAACGCCTAGATAGGACGCGACGGGATCTGCCCGGCACGTGCCGTTCGAACATCCCTGAGGCTATAAGCAATCCATTGGGGGCTGTCCCTGCCCGGATCCTGGTCCGGAACACATGGTTCCCACCTGACGTCGAGGCGTCAGAGGATTTCTAGGAAACGACCCATGGTGGACCCGTCACCCCCCATAAATTCTCAGGCCATTATTCTCGCCGACGAAAAGGCTGCGCTGCGCAAGCGCTTCCGTCAGGCACGGACCGAGCATGTCGAGGCCCTGCCGCAAGGGCTGCGCGCGCTGATCCTCAATCGCCCGCCCGCTCCCGCCCTTGCGCTGATCCCCGAGGGTGTGACCGTCGGCCTCTACCATCCGGGGCCTTCCGAAGCGCCCTCGCTGGGCTGGGCGCGCTGGCTGTCGGAGAACGGGCGCCGCATCGCCCTGCCCTTCTTCCCCGCGCGCGAGGCCCCCATGGAGTTCCGCATCTGGGACAACCCATGGGACGACGAAGCGCTCGAATCGGGGCCATGGCGCGCGCTCCAGCCTTCGTCCGAGAGCGAAAGCGTCGTTCCCGATGTCGTGATCGTGCCGCTGGTGGCGTTTACCGCAGAAGGGCATCGCCTGGGCCAGGGCGGCGGACATTACGACCGCTGGCTGGCGGCGCATCCGGACGTCACCGCGATCGGGCTTGCATGGGACTGCCAGTTGGCCGAGGAACTGCCCGTCGAAGCCCACGACCGGCCCCTCGCCGCCGTGGTCACGCCGACGCGGATATATAACGTCTAGAGAGGACCACACATGCGCGAAACACCGACCTGGCGAATCCCTTTCGGGGTGCTCCTGCTGGTCGTTGCGCTGGGCCTCTATGCCATGCTCATCGCCAGCTACGTGCCCGCGCTGATCGGCGGGTGGAACGCGCTCGCGCAGACGCCGGTTTACATCGTGCTGGGCGTGGTCTGGCTGCTCCCGCTCAAGCGATTCCTGATCTGGATGGAAACCGGACGCTGGAGCACGCCGGTGACGACCAAAGCCAACTGATTCAACACTCGCCGTCATTGCTTCGCTACGCTCGCAATGACGAAGGGCGAAATGGCGAGAGCGTGCCCGAAAACGAAAAAGGCCGAGCTTGCGCCCGGCCTCTTCGTTCGATCGCTGCTGGAACCACTTCATAGGAAGTGGCGCGAGTGACGGGGCTCGAACCCGCGACCTCCGGCGTGACAGGCCG
>JASGGD010000295.1:0-5069 GCA_047605225.1 Novosphingobium sp. | reverse complement strand
CCGCCTGCTGGTGCAGGGCAATTCCGGGTCCGGCAAGTCGCACCTGCTGCGCCGCATCCTCGAAGAGAGCGCCGGGATCGTCCAGCAGGTGGTGATCGACCCCGAGGGCGACTTCGTCAGCCTTGCCGAGCAGTTCGGCCACGTCGTCATCGACGGCTCCGCCTATGGCGAGGCCGAGATCGCCCGCCTCGGCGCGCGCATCCGCCAGCACCGCGCCTCGGTGGTGCTAGCTCTCGACGAGCTGGAAATCGACCAGCAGATGAAGTGCGCCGCACAATTTCTCAATGCCCTGTTCGATGCCCCGCGCGAGCAGTGGTATCCCGCCCTCGTGGTGGTGGACGAGGCGCAGATGTTCGCCCCCGCCGCCGCCGGTGAGGTTTCCGAAGAGGCGCGCCGCGTCAGCCTCGCGGCGATGACCAACCTGATGTGCCGCGGCCGCAAGCGCGGCCTTGCAGGCGTGATCGCCACACAGCGCCTTGCCAAGCTCGCCAAGAACGTCGCGGCCGAGGCCAGCAACTTCCTGATGGGCCGCACCTTCCTCGACATCGACATGATCCGCGCCGCAGACCTCCTCGGCATGGAGCGGCGGCAGGCCGAGACGATCCGCGACCTCGGGCGCGGGCAGTTCCTCGGCCTTGGCCCCGCGATCGCGCGGCGGCCGGTGTCGGTCAGCGTCGGCACGGTGCAGACCGGCGCGAAGTCGGTGACACCGGGCCTCGCGCCCCTCCCCACCGCGACCACCGAAGAACTGCGCGAACTGCTGCACGACAATCTCCACGTCGAGCCGGAGCGCCCCGAATTCCACCGGCCCGCGCCTCGTGTCGACGACGCCGAGACGCTGGCCCGCCGCATCGCCGCCAACGAACTGCTCGAACCGACCACCGCGCAGGCCCGCGAGCGGGAACGCGAGCGCGAGCGCAACGAACCCGGCGCCGAGGAAACCCGCGCGGCGATGATCGAGATCATGAACGCCATGGCCGAGGAGCCGGACTGCACGTTCCAGTCCTCGACCACGCTGTTCCAGGACTTCACCATCCGCTGCCGCATGAAAGGCATCTCGGTACGCGGGCTGGACGCAACGATGTTCCGCCGTGGCTTCGCCGCCGCGCTGGCCGGGATCGAAGACCCCGATGATGCGCGCTGGGAAGACCTCATCAACCTGTCCAAGCACGTCCCCGACGATGCGCTGGCGACGTTCTACGTGATCGCCCGCGCCGCGATCGACGGCAAGCCCTGCCCTGACGACATGGACCTCGCGCGGATCTACGGCACCAGCAGCCCCCGCCGCGTGCAGCGCCTGCTCGATTATCTGGAAAAGGACGGGCTGATCGTGGTGCGCACCGACTTTTCGGGCAAGCGCTCGGTCGGCCTGCCCGATCTGGGCGTGACAACCGCACCGGTCGAGGCTTGAGCCTGCCTCTTATACACCCCGTCACCCTGAACTTGTTTCAGGGTCCACCGGGCCGATAGCACAGAGTTGCGATCCCTGAACCGCCCGAGCGGCTCTGCGGCTCGACGCTCCGGACGACACTGCACGATGGACCCTGAAACAAGTTCAGGGTGACGACGGATTTTTCCTCGACCTAGCGCGTTCCCTAAAGGACTGCCTATCGCTCCTTACCGAACCCGTGTAGGAGGCCCCATGGCCGAAATCATCAACCTGCGCATGGCCCGCAAGGCCAAGGCCCGCGCCACCGGCAAGGCCGAGGCTGCCGCGAACCGCGCCCAGCATGGCCGCACCAAGGGCGAGAAATCCGCCACGCAGGCCGAGATCGCGCGGATCGATCGCAACCTCGACGGGGCCAGACGGGAAGACTGATGCGCACGACTTACGAAGACGCCAGTGTGCGCCTCTACCATCTCGACGGCGGTGCCGAGGGCGGCGCGGCGAACACGCTGTTCTACGGTCCGCTGTCCGAAGCCATGCACATCGCCTCGCTGCAGAGCGAGGAGGTGCAGGACGGCCTGTTTCTCGCAACCGACAACGATGTGGTGGCGTACGTGGACCTGCTGGAAGGCTGAGTTCGATCGAGGGGGCTTCGACAAGCTCAGCCTGAGCGGATTTGGGAGATTTACTCTCCCCCGCTCACCCTGAGCTTGTCGAAGGGTCAGGCACAGCCTGTCGAAGCCCCCTCGAGATCAGAACTTCGCCTGCACGCCCGCCGCGACGTAGTGGTCGCCGACGTTGACCTTGCCGTCGAGGAACGGCGCCAGCGGCATCGCCGCCGTGCCGTAAGCGCGCAGGTCATTGCCGATCAGGCGCGCGCCAAGGCCGAAGGTGAACGACATCGGCAGCGTGTAGGTCGCCTCCACCTTGCCGAAGATCTTGGTGCCCGAGTTGTCGCAGTGGCCGTCGCCGACCTGCTCGTCGTTGGAGCGGCGGAAGCACTGCGAGTTGTCCTCGTAGTACCCGTCATGGTCGCGCTTGTGGAAGAACGCGCCGACCGCCGGGGTGATCGAGAAGCCGCCGTCCTGGATCACCGGCACGCCGACGGCGAGTTCGCCGCCCCAACTGCCTTCGGAACGGGCGACATTGGCCTCGGCGGTGACGGTCGCAGCATTGGCGGTGGAGGCGGCAAAAGCGCAGATGCCCGCAAGGGCGATCAGGCGGAACTTCATGGGCGGGGGACTCCCTGTATCCTTGGAAACGATGGGAATCGGCTAGATTCCACGCATCGCGCGGACAAGAGGCCCGGATTCGCCCTGCCCCGTTAAGGACTCGCCCCGTCGCTTACGGCATGGGCCGCTTACGCCACGAACAGGACCTCGGTGCCCGAATGGACCATCTGCGCAAGGCGCGCCGCGTCCCAGTTGGTCAGGCGCACACAGCCGTGGCTTTCGGTGCGGCCGATCTTCGCAGGCTCTGGCGTGCCGTGGATACCGTAGTGCTCCTTGGACAGGTCGATCCACACCACCCCGACCGGGCCGTTGGGACCGGGGGCGAGCCGCTTGGCGCTGTCGTTCTTGTTGGCGTCCCAGAACAGGTCCGGATCGTACTGATAGTCCGGATTGCGCGATGTTCCCTTGATCTCCCACTGTCCAAGCGGCAGCGGATCGTGCCCGCTGCCGGTGGTGACGGGGAACTGGGCGATCAGCTTGCCCGCCTTGTCGAAGGCCTGAAGCGTGCCTTCGGACTTGTCGACGACGATCTTCTCGGCCGTCGGCTGATCGCCCGCGACGCCGAGGCGCTGGAGGGTGTCGGACCAGCCGCGCTCATCGCCCTCTATCTTCGCGACGGGCACGTTGGCGATCGCGGGCACGCGCACCGTAGTGCCCGAACCGACCTTGGTGCCGTGGCCGTTGAGCGCCACCAGCGTATCGGGAGTGGTGTGGAACCGCTCCGCCAGCGCCTCGGTCAGCGAACGGTAACCGAGGTGATCGAAGCCCGCCTGCTGCGAGGTCTTCGTCGGCAGGTTGCGAACGAACGGCCCGCGCGCGAAGGCATCGGGGATCACCACCAGCCGCGTCGCCGCCATGCCCTGTCCGTGAAACAGCGCCTGCTGCGTCGCCGGATCGAGTTGCCCGGTACGGGGAAACCCGCGCGCTTCCTGAAAACCGCCGAGCGCCAGCTTGTAGGATTGCCCGTCCTTGCCGTCGATCACGCCGGGCGAGAACCCCGCGCGGTCGAGCGCCACTTGCGCGCGCATCAGCAGGCTGTCGGCAGCCTCGGTCTCGCCGCCGCCCGGGGCATCGGCGAAAGCCAGAGTGTCGGAATTCTTCGCGGGAGCCTTGGCCCGCTCAGCCTGCGGCCCGCATGAGGCCAGCAGCACGAAGCAGGAAAGGCTGAGAGGAACGAGACGTTTCAAGCATCACCCATCGTTATGGTTCTGTTGCCTTGAAAACGCCCGAAAACCGCGAAAGCTCCGCAAACGAAAAGGGCGGCCCCGCAGGACCGCCCTTCGCTGTTCCGTTTCGAGACCTATCAGCCTTCGCTGACGGTCGCCTTGACAATCTTGCCCGGCTCGCGCGGCGGCTCGCCCTTGGGGAGCGCGTCGACGTGGTCCATGCCTTCGACGACCTGGCCCCAGACGGTGTACTGCTTGTCGAGGAACGTGGCGTTGTCGAAGCAGATGAAGAACTGGCTGTTGGCCGAGTGCGGCGCGCTGGTGCGGGCCATCGAGCAGACGCCGCGAACGTGCGGCTCGGCATTGAATTCGGCCTTCAGGTCGGGCTTGGACGAACCGCCCATGCCGGTGCCGTTGGGGCAGCCGCCCTGCGCCATGAAGCCGGGGATCACGCGGTGGAACTTCACGCCGTCGTAGAAGCCTTCGCCGGCCAGTTCCTTGATGCGCTCGACGTGGCCGGGGGCGAGGTCGGGGCGCAGCTTGATCTTGACGTCGCCGCCTTCACCGTTGCCGGTGTCGAGCGTGAGGGTAAGGAATTCGTCAGCCATTAGCCTGTCTCCATGAGGCCGATGCACGATGGCACCGGTAAAACTTTGGCGCCCGATATAGGCGATGGCGCGGCAATGTCACGGGGGGACCGTAAACCGGCGTCATGCCGAGGGGGCTTCGACAGGCTCAGCCTGAGCGGAGTTGAGATAACACCTTTAAACCCGCTCAGGCTGAGCCTGTCGAAGCCCGCGCAGTCCCGAACGACCGTGGAAAGCCCTGTTGCAATTGCGAGATAGCTGCGTAGACCGGCCCGGATGAGCGAAACGGACCTCAAGCACGACCCGATGGAGCACACGGAAGACACCGTGCGTCAGGACGCGCCCGAATCCGAATCGCTGGACGAGGACAACCGCCTCAAGCCCGAGTTCGTGCGCAGCGTGAAGGACGCGCTGGACGACGAGGACACCGACCGCGTCTACGACCTCGTCGAAGGGCTCCACCCCGCCGACATCGCCGACCTTTTCGAGCTGTTCGACGAACGCGAGCGCCTGACGCTCGCCAGCGCGATCCGCGACCTGATGGGCTCGGAAGTCATCGCCGAACTGAACGACTGGGTCCGCGAGGCGCTGGTCGAGGCGCTGCCCGCCGACGTCGTCGCCGAGATCGCCGAACAACTCGACACCGACGACGCCGTCGCGATGCTGGAGGATCTCGACGAGGAGGACCAGCAGGCCG
>JASGGD010000294.1:0-5076 GCA_047605225.1 Novosphingobium sp. | reverse complement strand
ACAAGCTCAGCCTGAGCGGATTTGGAGGTAGTTTTCCTTGCCTTTCGGGCGCTTCGCTCTCCTCCCGCTCAGGCTGAGCTTGTCGAAGCCCCCGCAGTTCAGCGCAGCTGGTCGAACAGCGAGAGGCTGGAGAGCTTGGTGAAGCTGGCCTGGCTGGCTTCCAGCACGGTCAGCGTCTCCTGCAGCCGCGTCATCGTGGTGGCGAGGTCGGCGCCGCCGATGTTCGCCTCCTCGGTGGAGCGCAGTTCGGACAGGTCGGTTCGGCGATCGGTGGTGAGGTCGATCCAGTTGAGGCGGCTGCCCACCACGGTCTGCGCGGTGGTCAGGGTGTCGAGCCCGGTCTGCAGGTCGGTCAGCGCATCGGTGGCGGCGGTGGTGCCGGTGTCCGATTTCAGCGCATCCGACAGCGCCTGCACCGTGGCCATCACGTCGGTCGCGCTGCCGTTCTTGCCGGTGAAGGAGAGGAACTGCGGCCCGGTCATCGAGCGGGTCACCTGCTGGCCTTCGCCCAATGGCAGGTCATCGACTTGCGCGGTGCCGACGTATTGCGCCTTGCCGGCGGCGTCGAGCTGGTATGCGTCGCCCGCAGCCTCGCCGCCGAACAGCGCGTGGCCGTTCGAATCGCGCGCGTTGGAAAGGGCGAACATCGAGTTGTGAAGCTGGTCCAGTTCCGCCGCAATCGCGCTGCGCTGGTCGCCGGTGAGGGTGGAGGAGGCGGCCTGCGTCGCCAGTTCCCTGGCGCGGATGATCGCGTCGGCCATGTCGGACATGGTGCCGCCCGCCAGCGTCAGGTCCGCGTTGGCGCGCTCGGCGTTGGCGGTGTCGATCTTGGAAAGCGAGTCCATCCGCGCCAGCGCCCGCAGCCGCGAGGCGGCGACCGGGTTGTCGGAGGAGCGGTCCAGCTTGTTTCCGCTCGACAGCTGCGACTGCAGGCTTTCGGCCTGCGAACGCAGCGATTTGATGTCGGAGCGCGAGCGTTCGAAGAAGGCGCCGGTGCTGGTCGTGATGCTGCTCATCGGAAGCCTTACCTGATGCCGAGGATGGAATCGAACAGGTCCGAGGCGACCTGCATGACGCGCGCCGAGGCCTGATAGGCCTGCTGGTAGCGCATGAGATTGACCGCCTCGTCGTCGAGGTTGACGCCCGCCTGGCTCTGCAGCGAGACCTTGGCGCTGCTGGCGATGGTGTCGAGCGCATCGCGCGTGACGGTGCGGCCCGCGACGGCGCTCGAGACGGTGAACAGCAGCGTGTCCATCTGCCCCGCCGGATCGGCGCCGTCGAAGGCGGAGCGCATCGCGGTGAGGTTGGACACGTCGCGGCTGTTCGCTGCCGCCCCGGCGGGCGCGGTGGCGATGGCGCTGCCGCCGCTCGCCACCATCTTCAGGCTGGCGGCGTCGGTGCCGGAGAACAGCGGCTGGCCCGCGTTGCCCTGCAGATCGACGCCATTGGCCTGCGCGGTGTTGATGGTGCTGGCGATGCTGGCGGCGATGCCGTCGAGCGAGGTGCGGGCGTTCGAGAGTTCCACCAGCGCCTGCGCCTTGCCCGCGATCGCGCCGGAGCTGAGCGTCACGGCCTGGCTGTTCACCGTGAAGTTCAGGGTGCCGTTCGCTGCGGTGCTCATGGCGAGGGTGTTGGCGCTGGCGCCCGAGACCAGCGCTGAGCCGGTCGGGCCGCCGAGCATGACCGAGACGGTCTTGTCGGGGTTGATGGTGGTGGTGATGTCGGCCTGCCCGCTCAGCTTCTGCAGCAGGGCGTCGCGCTGGTCGAGCAGGGCGCTCTGGTCGCTCGACGAGTCGGCCGAGCGCATCAGGCGCAGGTTCACGCGGGCCAGTTCGCCTGCCGTGGTGTTGATCTGGTCGACGCCGTCCTGCGCCTCGAACTGCAGACCCTTGGCGGCGGAGGTGAGGCTCTGCGCGGCCGTGTTGAAGGTCTGCGCCAGGGTGCGGCCGTCCTCCACCACTTGCGCGCGCAGGGAGCCGTCGGTGGGATCGGAGAGCAGCTGCTTCAGGCTGCCTTCGAAGCTGACGATGGAGTCGTAGACGCCGGTCTGTTCCAGCGCGGCCTCGACGTTTTCGAGGCCCTGCACTTCGGCAGTGGCGCGCGCGGCGTCGGAGCCGGTGCGGCGCACTTCGGACTGGCGGAAGGTATCAGCATTGCGCACGATTCCCGTGATCCGCGCGCCCGACAGGTTGATCGCGCTGGGCGTGGTGAGGCTGACCCCGTTGGCGACCTCGGACACCGCGACCGACCGGCGTACGTAGCCTTCGGTCGAGGCGTTCGCGATGTTGTTCGACGTCACCTCCAGCGCCGCGCGGGCTACGCGGGCGCCGGATTTGCCGATCGAGAGAAGGTCGGAGGCCATGGGTTCGCCGGGTTTCCGTGTTCGCGCGCCGGGGCTTCTCAGCCTGCGCGGGGTTGGTGGGGTTGCTTGTCAGAACGGCAGCAGGGCGTTTGGTTAAAGGGCTGGATGGGGAAACGGTTGTTCCTGTGGCTTGTCTTCCCCTGTTACCCTTCGTCACCCTGAACTTGTTTCAGGGTCCATTTCGCCGCGAGCGCTGGTGTCTGACGCCGCAAACCGAGGGGGCGGATGGTGACATGACAGGGCCGGAAACGCTGCCCGATGGACCCTGAAACAAGTTCAGGGTGACGGGGTGGGAGGGGGAGAGGTTATTTGACCTTCGGGGTTGCGTCCGGTGTCGTTTCCGTACCACCTTCCGCTCGTCCTGAGCTTGTCGAAGGACCATCCACGAACCGCGCCATCTGCGCTTCCAGCATCTTCGCCAGACCGATGGTGCCGGTGTCCGCCGTGGCGTCGGCGAAGTGTTCGTCCTGCAACTGGCGGAAGGTTTCCATCGCCTGCCCGCCCGAAATGTCGCCCGCGCCGCAATCCCCGCCGAACGAGGTGGCGCGCGCGGCGCTGAGCATCTGGCGCAGGAACACCGCCTCGAACTGCTTCGCCACGGTGTGCAGCTTCTCGCGGTCGGTCTGCTCGGTCTTCACCGACATGCCGGGGGTAGCGGGGAGAATCGTGCTCATATCACCACCATCTCGGCCTTCAGCGCGCCCGCCTGCTTCAGGGCTTCGAGGATCGCCACGAGGTCGGACGGGGTCACCCCCAGCATGTTGAGCGCATCGACCACCTTGGACAGCGAGGCCCCGCCCCGGAACAGCGCGACCGAGCGGTTCTCCTCCTCCACCGAGACGTTGGAGCGGTTCTCGGTGCGGGTGGTGCCGTTGCTGAACGGGCCGGGCTGGGAGACGCGGTCGTTCTCCTCCACGCGGACGGTCAGCTTGCCGTGGCTGATGGCGGCGGGTGAAAGCCGCACGGCGGAGTTGATGACCACGGTGCCGGTGCGGCTGTTGACGATCACGCGCGCGGCGGTTTCGGCCGGGTTCACGTCGATCATCTCGATCGCGGCCATCATGCTGGCGCGGCTGTCGGGATCGGCGGGCATGCGCAGGGCAAGGGTCACGCCGTCCTCCACCGAGGCGATGCCGGGGACGCGGCTGTTGATCGCATCACGCACCCGCGCGGCGGTGAGGAAGTCCGCCTCGAACAGGTTCCAGCGCAAGGTGTCGCCCGCATCGAAGCCGGTGGCGACGGCGCGCTCGACGCTGGCCCCTTCGGCGATGCGGCCGACGGTCGGGATGTTGACGGTGACCTTGGAGCCGTCCTTGCCCGAGGCGTCGAGCCCGCCGACCGCGAGGTTGCCTTGCGCCATCGCGTAGATCTGGCCGTCGGCGCCGTAGAGCGGCGTCAGGATCAGCGCGCCGCCGCGCAGGGACTTGGCCTTGCCGATGGTGGAGACGGTGACGTCGATGCGCTGGCCCGGCTTGGCGAAGGCGGGCAGGTCGGCGGTGATCATGACGGCGGCGGCGTTCTTGAGGCCGGGGGCGACGCCCGGCGGCAGGGTCAGGCCCATGCGGCCCGAGACGCCCTTCATCGCCTGCGTCAGATATTCGAGGTTGTCGTCCCCGGTGCCGGGCAGGCCCACGACGACGCCGTAGCCGGTCAGCTGGTTGGTGCGCACGCCCTGGAACTGGCCGAGATCGCGGACGCGTTCGGCGTGGGCGGCGAGTGGGGTGAACGCGGCGAGGAGCAGCGCCACCAACACCCCCCACCTCGTCCCACTCCACCTCGTCATTGCGAGCGAAGCGAAGCAATCCAGAGCGAAGCCACGCCGCTCTGGATTGCTTCGGCCCTGCGGGCCTCGCAATGACGAGGGAAGGGGAAGGCGCAAGGTCACGTCAGCCACCATCAGAACGGCGAGATCTTGTTGAAGAACCGGCCCAGCCAGCCCTGCTTGCTGGCCTGCTGCAGCGCGCCCTTGCCGGTATATTCGATGCGGGCATCGGCGACGCGGTCGGAGGCGATCTGGTTCTCCTGATCGATGTCCGCCAGCCGCACGATGCCGGAGAAGCGCACCCATTCGTCGCCCTGGCTGATGAGCATCTTCTTCTCGCCGCGCACCAGCGCGGTGCCGTTGGGGCGCACTTCGGCGATCGTCACCGACAGCGTGCTGCTGAGCGAGGAGGTCTGCGCCGCGCTGCCCTGTCCGGTGAAGGTGGAGTTGGAACCCGCCTTCAGCGCATCGGCGTCGAGCAGCTTGGAGATGATCCCCTTGGTCGGCGGGGTGACGCCGAGCGAGCCGGACTTGCCGCTCTTGGAGCTGACCGCCTTGGAGGCCGTGGTGCTCTCGACCAGCAGGATCGTCAGCGGATCGCCCACGCGCGCGGCGCGGGTGCCCTGATAGAGCGCCGCATAACCGCCCGAGGCCGCGAAGATCGAGCCATTCGCCGCCACCGGCGCGATGGGCGCGGCGACGGGAAGGGTGGGCTCGAACCCTGAGGGTTTGGGTTCCTTCTTGGCGTAGGCGGGGGCAGCCGAAAGCGCAGTTGCGCAAAGCAGCACCGCGGCATTCCTCCCCCACCGGGGGAGGGGGACCATGCGCAGCATGGTGGAGGGGCACGGGCGGTTTGCGGACCGCCGGCGGCGGACGGAAGGTCGCGTCATCGGCGCGTGCCCCTCCACCACCGTTCCGGTGGTCCCCCTCCCCGTGCCGGGGAGGAACTGGC
>JASGGD010000293.1:0-5080 GCA_047605225.1 Novosphingobium sp. | reverse complement strand
ACGTCCGACCCTCAGATTCGTAGTCTGATGCTCTATCCAGCTGAGCTACGGGCGCCTTGGAGGGCTGCCTCTAGGGGGGGAATCGGGATCGGTCAACGCCTATGTTCCGCTTTTTTGAATATTGTTTTCCACAGCCCCCAGATGCCGTTCGAGCGCCTCGGCCAGCGGGTAATCGAGCGGCGGCATCCGCAGCCCTGCGATCGCGCCGGGTGCCACCCAGGCCACGTCGGCGGCCTCGATGGCGCGCGGCTCGCCCTGCCAGCAGGTGCACACATAGAGGAGAATGACGAGCGGGCGCGACGGCCCCTTCCCACCTTCCTCGACCGAAGCGGTACGCCCGCTGGCGAAGCTGACGGCCTCCAGATCACCTAGCGCGATGGTGACGCCCAGTTCCTCTTCCAGTTCGCGCACCAGCGCCGCCTCGGGGCTTTCGCCCGGCTCCACCTTGCCTCCGGGGAATTCCCATAGGCCGCCATGCACCCCGGTGAAATCGCGCTGCTGCATAAGCACGGTGCCGGAACGCACGAGCGCGCCTGCGACTACAAGTAAAGGTGTCGGTGGACTTTCCAGCTTGGCCTCCTGCCTTAATGCCTAATTAACGCTGCCGTGGGATCAGTCATCCCTCGCGCGAACTAGCACGGTGACCATGCGCCTTCATCGCTTTCTCAAGACCATCATCGAGAACCGGGAGGGTGCCTCCACGGTCGAGTACGCGATGATCCTCGCATTCATCGTGCTGGCCATGTTCGCCACCTTGCAGGCCGTCGCCGGCCAGACCGTGGCTATGTGGAACAACGTAGCTGCCAAGTCGTCCGCCGCGATGACCAAAAACTAGGGTGAAACAGCCTTAAGCGTTTATCAACGATTGCAGGCTAGAAAGAGATTGTCCAAGGCGCAGAAGAGAGACTGAAGCGAGGCGGACCGGGTACACTAGACTGCTTTATCAGGAGACCACCATGAAGTTTCTCGCCAAGCTGCGCCGCAACGAAAAGGGCGCGACCGCCATCGAATACGGCCTGATCGCCGCTCTCATCGCAGTTGCCGCCATCGCCGCCATGCAGGGCATGGGCTCGCAGCTCGTTTCGACCTTCTCGAAGACCTCCTCGGCTATGTCGAAGGGCGTTGGCTAATAGCTGAATACTTGATCTGTACTTACAGATTACAGTTTCGGGGGCGGCAGGGAAACCTGCCGCCCCTTTCGCTTTGTGGTCCGCAGAGACCACAAGGCAGCAATATCAGTAGGTTACGACCTTAACCTTCTGCCCCGGCGTCAGCGTCGCGTTCGCATCCATCCCGTTGAGCACCAGGAAGCGGTCCACCGCCGCATCGGTATAGGCCATCTTCGCCGCCAGCGAGCGCACGGTGTCGCCCTGCCTTACAGTCACGACGCGCAGCAATCGCGGCTTCACGGTGCCTGCGTCAGCCGCCGAGATGCGCCGGATCGAGCGGAACATCGGCGTGAATACTTCCGCCCCGCCCGCCTGCGCCAGCGTCACGAAGTGATAGGCCTGCCCGTTTCCGAAGTCGTAGGCGAAGACGACGACGTCCACCGACCCGCTCTGCTGCTGCACCCGCGCGACTCCGTAAGCGGCGGGGATGCCGTTCACCGTCGTCTTCTCGATACTGGAGGGGGTGATTCGCGCCTGATTCGATTCGGTCAGCCCGGCGAAGACGCCGGTGATGTACGAATCGAGGCTGCCGTTCAGCTTGCCGCCGGAAAATTGCGCCTTCCCCGACGATCCGCTGATCGTCACCGCCTGCGTTCCGTTGACCATGAAGAAGCCATCCGGCGCCTCGAAAGCGAATCGCAGCGTCGGATGCGTGAATTTCCGACCGTCCACGACGCCCTGCTTCGGGTCATCGCCGTAGACCAGCCCGTCGATTCGCGTGAGGAAAGTGTCGCGATTCGTGGCGCCGCTGCTCCCCTGCCCCGCATATGTCAGCGCGGACCGCACGCGCGAGGCGGGATCGGGGTGAGTCGAGGCCCATTCCGGTGTCTGATTCGTGCTGCCGCGCAGCTGCGCTTCCAGCGCATTCTGCCGCGCGAGACTTTCCAGCACGCTCGACATCGCGCGCGGATCGTAGCCGGCGCGCTTGAGGTAGGTAATGCCCAGCTGGTCCGCCTGCAGCTCCTGCGAGCGCGAGAACTTCAGCGTAAGCAGCTGCGAACCTTGCGAAAACAGCTTCTGCCCGAACTGGCCGAAGGCATTGTCGCCCAGCACCGCGCCCGCCAGCACCGATCCCAGCACGCCGAGTATCTGGTTGCGCTGCGCCGCCTTCTGCCGCTGCGCCGAGTGCCGCGCGGCGACGTGGCCGACCTCATGGCCGAGCACGCCCGCCATCTCCGCCTCGTTGTTCATCAGCGCGGTCAGCTGGCGCGTCACGTAGATATAGCCGCCGGGAATCGCGAAAGCGTTGTTCACCGGCGAATTGAGCAGGGTGACGGTGAAGTCCCCGGTCGCGTTCGACAGGCCCGACTGCACCGCAATTCGCTTGCCGACCTGCTCGACGTAGCTGGCCTGTGGGCCGGTCAGCCCTCCGCCGAATTCGGCCAGCAGTTCGGGATGGGCCTTGGCGCCCTGCGACTTGTCGGCAGCGGAAATCGCATAGACGCGCGGCGCTTTCGATGACTGCGCCTCCAGCCGCGCCGGTCCTCCCGAGACGACCAAGAGCCCCAGCGCCGAGACGACAGCGCCGCCCCGAACAACGCGCTTCACGTTCGATACCATGTCGCTCCCTTCCTTCCATGCTGCGGGCCGCCACCCGCGAATTTTCCCACGCCCGCAACGAGTCGCACGGCGGGCTTGTTCCCTTGCGCGCTACATCTGCCCCCGCGCGAGCGGGTGGCGCGAGTTCACCAGTTCGACCAGCCGCGCGCTGTCCACGTGCGTGTAGATCTGCGTCGTCGCGATGTCGGCATGGCCGAGCAGCATCTGCAGCACGCGCAAGTCCGCGCCGCCTTCCAGCAGGTGAGTCGCGAAGGCATGGCGCAGCACGTGCGGCGAGACGCGCTCCGGATCGAGGCCCGCCCTGCCCGCCAGCGCGCGCAGCAACTGGAACAGCCGCACCCGCGTCAGATGCCCACTCGCCCCGTTCGATGGGAAGAGAAAGCGCGAGGTCCCCTTCCGCAAGGCCAGCCAGCGCGAGAGCACCGCACGGGCGCGGGTGCTCACCGGCACCATGCGCTGCTGCCCGCCCTTACCCGTGATGTGGAGGAACGGCGCATCCCTCGGCACCGCGGAAACCGGGAGCGACACCAGTTCGGTCGCGCGCAGGCCGGACCCGTAGAGCAGTTCCAGCAGCGCCAGCAGCCGCACCGCGTCGGACCGCTCGGACACCGCTTCCTCGTCCGCCTGCGCGAGAAACCGCTCGACCTCGTCATGGCTGAGCAGGCGCGGCAGCGGGCGACGAACGCGCCCCTTGGGCAGCGCGCCGGAAGGATCGTCCTCGCGCAGCCCCTCGTCGATCAGGAAGCCGTAGAACTGCCGCAGCGCCGAACACCGACGCGCGAGGCTGGACGCCGCCAGCCCGCTCCACGCACCGCCCAGCCCCTCCAGTGCCTCGGGAGTGGCATTGGCGACATCGCCCAGCACCTCGCGCGCGGCTTCGAGATCGCGGCGATAGGCGGCGAGCGTATTGGCCGCCGCGCCGCGCTCCGCCGCCAGCATCGCCAGGAACCGCTCGGCGAGATCGTTCCCGCCCCCGCTCATCGGCTTCAGACCCGCGCGACCGCCTCGGCCGCGATCATCCGCGCTTCGGCGTCGAGCCCAACCGAACGCAGCGCCGAGACGATGTGATAGAGGTGACGCGGCGTCATGCGCTGCCAGTTGTCGCCCTGCATGCCGAAGGCCGCGAGCAGCGCCACGCTGGCCTCGTCGCCGCGACTGGCGGCATGGTCGATCGCCTGCGTCCAGCGCGTGCTGCCGCCCATGCCCATCCCGGCATCGCGGGTGACCCGCTCGGCATCGGCGCGATCGACGCGCTCCAGCCCGGCAAGCCCGGCGGCAAGGAAGGCCGAGCGGCGCTTCTGCGTGCTGTCGTCCTCATCGACGTACGTATTCAGCGTAGAACTGCCGACCGTCGCCACGCGCCCCGGCGCCGCAAGGATCAGCATGCCCCATGCGCGCGACCCGGCCTCGACAACGCTCGACCAGCGCAGCGCGTTGGCGTCGTAGCCCGCCGCCAGCATCGAGGCGATCAGCGAAGGCGCGCTGTCGGCCAGTTGGGCACTCGGCGCCATGCGCGCGGCGGCTGCCGCCGTCAGCACCTGCCGCGCATAGAGCGCCGATCCGGTCACGTTCCACAGCGCCTGCATCGCCGCCAGACGCGCCGCCGGGTCCTCCAGCGTATAGGCATCCCGCAGCGATTCCGCGCGGTCCTGCCACTCGCCGGTAACGTCGGGATCGGCGAAGATCTGCGAATAGAGGTCCACCATCGCCGCGTTGGACAGCACGCCCGCCGCCGCTGCCCGGTCCGCCGCTGCCGCCCGGCGACCAAGGCTGACCATCGGCGCCAGCGCCGTCGCGTAATCGTAGGACGGCCCCGCCGTCGCCATCAGCGCGGCGGGCGGTTCCAGCCCGGTGCCGATGGCAAGGCCGTAGCGCCACGGCGTCATCGTCGTGACCTTGTCCCACTCGATCGTCACCGCGCGCCGCGCCTTGCCTGCGGCCCCTGCGTACTTCTGCGCGAGGAGCAGGTCGATCTGGTCCATCTTGCCGCGCACCCGGTCGCGCTCCAGCTTCGAGATCGCCGCCGTACTGTTGCCGCGAAACGCCTCGCAGATGGTGCGCGAGGTATTCCACGCGGCATCGTCACGCAGCGAACCCTGCGTCGCCATCACCGGGCACATGCCGGTGAAGTCGGCATTGCGGGCATAGACGTCGAACGCCACCTGCCCGAACGCCGGGGTGTAATCGGCAATGTCGAGGTCCTGCAGCACCACGCGCGCCGCATCGGTCTCACCCATGCGCAGCAGCAGGCCGACGCGCATCGCCATGAAGTCCGCCGCGCTCATCCCGCTCGGCGGATTGAGACGCGAGGCCAGCGCGCGGCGCAGCAGGATATGCCCCCAGCGCGACAG
>JASGGD010000292.1:0-5127 GCA_047605225.1 Novosphingobium sp. | reverse complement strand
CCTGGATTGCTTCGCTGCGCTCGCAATGACGATGCCGGGGAGCATACGTCCCGGCGGTAGCCTCTGCTCCCTGCTTGACCGACTCATTCACTAATGCGATAATCAATTCGCAATTTAGAATAATAGATCGGGACGAGAGGAACCGGACATGAGCGAAGCAGATCCCGCGATCCGCGCGAATGCGGCCAACGACTGGCAGTACGGCCCGATCTTCGACGCCGACGCGCACATCGATCCGCCGCACGACATGTGGAAGGACTACCTCCCCGCTCACCTCAGGGACCGCGCGCCTTACATCGAGCACGCCGAGGACGGGGACTACATCTGCTTCGAGGGCAATCGCCGCCCGTTCATGATGATCAACAACCAGGCCGGGCGCGAGGGCAAGAACTTCAAGATGAAGGGCCGCCTCGCCGACCAGCGCACGGTCTGGGAGCCCGCCACCCGCCTCGCCGATATGGATGCCGACGGCATGGACGCCGCGCTGCTGTTCGGCGGCGGGCCGCTGGGCTCGTTCGACAACGAACTCTACGTCGCCAGCTACGAGGCGTACCAGAACTGGGTGATGGACTTCGCCTCGGTGGCGCCCGACCGGCTCTATCCGGTCGGCTACGTGCCGATGCGCGACATCGACGAGACCTGCGCGCATGTCACGCGCCTTGCGAAGAAGGGCTTTCGCGCCATCAACCTGCCCGCCTTCCCGCAGAACCCCGACGCATGGAAGACCTCGTCCGGGATCGCGGCGATGAAGGACGGGCAGGTCTCGGCGCTGACCGGCGACAGCAAGGGCGCACTGCAGTATTCCGACCCGGCGTTCGACAAGCTGTGGAAGACGGTGTGCGACTACGGCCTCGTCATCACCTTCCACCTCGGCGCGCGGGTGCCGCGCTTCGGGCAGAAGGAGTTCTTCCTGCCCGACATGCCGATGAGCAAGATGGCGATGGCCGAACCCATCGGCATCTTCATCTTCAACTGCATCTTCGACCGCTTCCCGGACTTGCGCATCGGCAGCATGGAAAGCGGCGTGGGCTGGTTCGCGTGGTACACCGAATACATCACCCGCACCTGGGAACGGCAGCGCTTCTGGACCGAAAGCCAGCTGAAGAACCCGCCGACGTATTACATGGACCGCAACGTCTACGGCTCGTTCATCCAGGACCGCACCGGCATCCTCAACCGCGACCTGCCGGGCGCGCGCAACATCATGTGGTCCTCGGACTACCCCCACTCGGAGACGACCTTCCCCAAGTCGCGCGAGATCATCCTGCGCGATTTCGAAGGCGTGCCCGAAGCGGACGTGCGCGCGATCATCCACGACAACGCCTGCAAGCTGCTGGGGATCGCCTGATGCTCGACACCCCCACCGCGCCCGAGAACGACGACGTCCTCACCGCCGACGATCCGCTCTACGAGGAACTCTACGACGTGCGCCGCGAGGCGGAGGCGATCGGCAACCTCGTGGAAGTGGCCGAGATCATGCCGCGCATCCACGCGCTGCGCGACGAAGGCCCCGTCCTGAAAGGCCGCTTGCGCGAACTGCTCGGCCTGCCGCTGCACGAGCGCCATGCGCGCGCGGCCGGACGGCCGCACTGGACGGTGCTGTCGTTCGAGGCGGTGGAAGCCGCGCTGCGCAATGCCGCGGTGTTCTCCAACTCGGTGCAGGGGCACGACAACCCGGCGGGCGAGAAGACCATGGGCATCCTCGAAATGGACCCACCGCTCCACCGCGCCTACCGCCGCACCATCCAGCCGCGCTTCAATATGCCCGAGGCGATGGGCTGGTGGCGCGAGCACACCATCGACACCATCATCGAACGCCTGATCGCCCGCATGGGCCGGGGCGATCGCGCCGACCTCAATCTCGACTACTGCGCGCGCATCCCGGTCTACACGATCACCACCGCCATCGGCCTCGACGGCGACGAGGCGCTGCGTTTCCGCCACGCCTACCTCAACTCCACCAGTTCGAGCCGCACGGTGACGATGGAGCAGCGGCAGGCCAACGCGAAGATCGTCGAGAGCACCGTGCTCGGCCTGATCGCGCGGCGCCGTCAGGAGCCGAAGGATGACCTCGTCAGCTTCCTCATCGCGATGAAGCTGCAGGTGTCGGGAGAGGAACCGCGCCCGCTTACCGACCGCGAGATCATGGCGCACGTCAAGCTGGTGATGGTCGCTGGTGGCGGCACCTCATGGCGGCAGATGGGCATCGCGCTCTACGCCCTGCTCACCCATCCCGAGCAACTGGACGCCGTGCGCGCCGACCGCACGCTGGTGGACGATGCCGTGGAGGAGAGCCTGCGCTGGTATCCGACCGCACCCTACTTCTACCGCATGGTGATGGAGGATACCGAGCTTTACGGCCACGCGATCCCGAAGGGCGCGGTGCTGGAACTCGGCCTCGGCCCCGCCAACCGCGATCCCGCGCGCTGGGAGCGGCCCGACGAATACGACCTGTTCCGGCCGAAGAAGACCAACCTCGCCTTCGGGTTCGGCACGCATCGGTGTCTGGGAATGAACGTGGCGCGGGTGGAGATCAATCGCGGCATCAACGCGCTGCTCGATCACTTTCCGACCCTGCGGCTCGATCCCGAAGCGCCCGCGCCGTTCATGACCGGCGGGCTGGAGCAGCAGGGCGTGTCCGGGCTGCCGGTATTGTTGCGGTAACCTTACCTTACACCGTCACACACCTACACCTCGTCATTGCGAGCAAAGCGAAGCAATCCAGGGCGGCCTTAAACTGCCCTGGATTGCTTCGCTTTGCTCGCAATGACGAGGGTTGGGCGGTCGCCTCAACTCTCCGCGAAGGTATAGGGCTGCGCGGCGCGGCGGTAGTCGTCCGCCAGCACGTCGCGCCCGATCGGTGGGATGGAGCGGGCGGTGCATTCGGCGCGCTGGCACAGGCGGCAGGTGACGCCGATCGGCGTCGTCGGCGCGCCCGCCGGGTCCACGCCTCCGGCATAGACCAGCCGCCCCGCCTGCTCGGCCGCGCAGGCGAGCGCCACCGCGCGCACCACCCGCGCGCCGCCATAACCAGCCGCCCCGCCCGTCACCGTGCGCGCGATCGAGAAGAAGCGCTCGCCGCCGGGCAGTTCCAGCCATTGCGGGACGATCTCGCCCGGGCGCCGGAACACCTGATGGACGCTCCACAGGGGGCACCCGCCGCCATGCGCCGCGAAGGGGAAGCCCGCGCCGTCCAGCCGCTTGGAGACATTGCCCGCCTCGTCCACGCGGATGAAGAAGAAGCCGACGCGCTCCTCCCCCGGCCGCTGCAGGGTGGTCAGGCGATGCGCCACCTGCTCGAAGCTGGCGCCGAACAGCGCGCACAGGGCGTCGATGTCGTAGCGCCGCTGATCCGCCGCACGGGCGAAGCGGCCATAGGGCATGACGATCGCCGCCGCCGCATAGCCCGCCAGCGCGCGCAGCAGCAGCGTCGCGGTGGTGCGGCTGGAGAACGCCTCGGCCCGGATCGTCTGCTTGATCTCGGAGCGCAGCGCGGTGTGGGCGACATGCGTGGCGATCTGGAACGCGCGGCTGGCGTGGTCGAGCGTGTCGGCGATCAGCAGTTGCTGGTTGTGCCGGTCGAAGCGGCGCAGCGAATCGACAAGCACGTCGGGCGGCAGGAAGCGTACGCGCACGCCTTTGGCGCCGAGCCAGTCGGTTGCCCCGCCCGCCTTGTCGATCTCGCCCGCCAGTTCCTCGGCGCGGGTGTCGAGCGCGTGGAAGTAGTTGCGATGGGCCGCGAGGAAGCGCTGCGCCTCGCGCACGGGCTCGTTCTCGTCCGCCATCGGCCCGGCGGCGCGCTGCTCGGCCAGCGCCTGCGCCTCGCGCGTGTAGGCCTGATGCAGCCGCAGCAAGGCTTCGGAGACGCCGGGGAAGCTGGTGGCGAGGTCGGCGACTTCCAGCTTGGGCAGGTCGATGTCAGCGAAGATCGGATCACGCAGTACGTCGGTCAGGCGGCGGGCGTAATTCTCCCCGTCGTCACCCGCGATATCGGCGATGTCGAGGCGATAGGTCTTCGCCAGCCGCAGCAGCATGTCCGCCGTAACCGGCCGCTGGTTGCGTTCCAGCAGGGCGACGTAGCTGGGCGAGATCTCCAGATCTTCGGCCATCGCCTGCTGCGTCAGGCCGAGTTCCCGGCGCAGGCGGCGCAGTCTTGGACCAAGATATAAGGGACGGTTTTCTGCCATTGCACTCCCTATCCAACCCACCCCCGTCATCCCAGCGAAAGCTGGGACCGCTAGCCGCGCAAAGCCCAACCCTCGGCAGGGCGCCCTGACGAGAGTTGGCCGTAACAGGCCAGCGGTCCCAGCCTTCGCTGGGATGACGAAATGACCTTTACAACCGCTTTGTAACTACCACACAACTTTACAAGGAACATCTGTAAAGTTTGACAACAGCACCTTGGAAGGCATTCCGCCGCGCCGTCACCGCGACTACCTCGGCTCCATCGAAAGCAATCGCATCTGCGAAGAGGAACTCAAAGCGTGACCTACCAGAGCAAGATCATCGAAGCCGGCACCACGATCGGCACCGAGGCCCACTGGAACGGGATCGAGGCCGAATCGGTCGCCCGCATGCGCCTGCAGAACCGCTTTCAGACCGGCCTCGACATCGCCCGCTACACCGCGCGCATCATGCGTGCAGACATGGCGGCCTACGATCTCGATCCGGCCAACTACACGCAGTCGCTGGGCTGCTGGCACGGCTTCATCGGCCAGCAGAAGATGATCTCCATCAAGAAGCACTTCGGCACCACCAAGGGCCGCTACCTCTATCTTTCGGGCTGGATGGTCGCGGCGCTGCGCAGCGAGTTCGGCCCGCTGCCCGACCAGTCGATGCATGAAAAGACCAGCGTCCCGGCGCTGATCGAGGAACTCTACACCTTCCTGCGCCAGGCCGACGCCCGTGAACTGGGCGGCATGTTCCGCGATCTCGACAAGGCCCGCGAGGGCGGCGACGAGGTCGAGGCCAAGCGCATCGAACACGCCATCGACGCCTATGAGACGCACGTGGTGCCAATCGTCGCCGACATCGACGCAGGCTTCGGCAATGCGGAGGCGACCTACCTCCTCGCCAAGAAGTTCATCGAGGCGGGCGCCTGCTGCATCCAGATCGAGAACCAGGTCT
>JASGGD010000291.1:0-5160 GCA_047605225.1 Novosphingobium sp. | reverse complement strand
GCGCCGACGCGGTCGAGCTGGGCTTCGTCGAGCCAGTCGAGCAGATACTGGAAGTCGCTCTCCGTCTCGCCGGGGAAGCCGACGACGAAGCTGGAGCGGATCGCGATATCCGGGCAGATCTCGCGCCACTTGTGGATGCGGTCGAGCACCTTGGCTTCGTTTGCCGGACGCTTCATCGCCTTGAGCACCGACGGGGCCGCATGCTGGAAGGGGATGTCGAGGTAGGGCGTGATGAGCCCCTCGGCCATCAGCGGGATGACGTTGTCGACATGCGGGTAGGGGTAGACGTAGTGCAGGCGCACCCACGGCTTGCGGCCCTGCGCGTCCTTCAGGCCGCCGAGTTCGCGCGCGAGGTCGGTCATGTGAGTGCGGACCGCGTGGTCCTTCCACATGCGTTCTTCGTGGCGGACGTCGACGCCGTAGGCCGAGGTGTCCTGGCTGATGACCAGCAGTTCGCGCGTTCCCGCCTGCACCAGCTTTTCCGCCTCGCGCAGCACCGCGTCGATGCGGCGGCTCGCCAGCTTGCCGCGCAAGCTGGGGATGATGCAGAACGAGCAGGCGTGGTTGCAGCCCTCTGAAATCTTGAGATAGCCGTAGTGGCGCGGCGTCAGCTTCACGCCCGCCTCGTCATAGGCCTGCGGGATCAGGTCGAGGTAGGGCGAGAGTTCGGGCGGGGCCGCTTCGTGCACCGCCTCGACGACCGCCTCGTACTGATGCGCGCCGGTCACCGCGAGGACTTGCGGGAACTTGGCGCGGATCACCTCGGCCTCGTTGCCCATGCAGCCGGTGACGATCACGCGGCCGTTCTCGGCGATCGCCTCGCCGATGGCGGCAAGGCTCTCTTCCTTCGCGGAATCGAGGAAGCCGCAGGTGTTGACGAGCACGACGTCGGCGCCGGAATAGTCCGGGCTCATGTCGTAGCCGTCCGCGCGCAGGCGGGTGAGGATGCGCTCTGAATCGACGAGCGCTTTCGGGCAGCCGAGGCTGACCATGCCGACTTTCGGCGGGGAGGGGAGTTCGATAGCCATGGGATTGGCGCGCCCGATACTCGCAAATGGGCTGCGAGTCACGCAAAACGAACTTTGCGGATGATTCGCAAAACTTGCACAAGTGCACGGAGCCTGCAAGACAGGGCGGCAGGGGCACGGGGGCGCACCTAAGGGAAGGATTACGCGAAGATGGGTCCGGTTAACTGGCTGGCGGTGGTGCTGGCGGCGGCACTTGCGGTAGTGATCGGGGTATTGTGGCACGGCCAACCCTTCCAGGACGGGCGGCAGTTCGTACCCGGCAAGGGTGAGCGTTTCGGCAATTACCTGACGGCGATCATCGTCTTCCTGATCGGCGCGGCCATGCTCGGGCACAGCCTCGCGCGTATCGGCCCCGATACGCTCGCGCTCAAGCCCTGGCTCTATTTCATGCAGAGCGGCGGGCTGGCGATTGCTTTCGTCATCCCCGCAGTGTGGATCACCCACGTGCGCAACCGCACCGAGCCTATGCGTCGGGTGATCGACTGCGCGTTCTGGCTGGTCGCCTATCTGGCGATGGGGCTGGTATTCTGGGTTTTCGGGTAGAACTAAAAAGACCTGTCATCCCAGCCTGCGCTGGGATGAGGAGATTTACTGAGACAACGAGAACAGACCTCAAGGCGTGACCGCGATCTCCACGATCACATCGCCCGGTTCCAGCGCCTTCGCGCCCGGTTCCCAGAAGCCGATGCACTGCTCGCCGCGATAGATACGCACGCCCTTGCCGGTTGCCAGCTGATCGAGCGATTTGCCGACTTCCTCCGGACGCACCGGCCGCTCCACCAGTTGCACCCGGCCGTCCACGGAGGCGAGGTCGGACATGTACTCCGCAATATGCTGCCCTTCCGCAGAGCCGGCCAGCAGCAGGCCGGTGAAGCGCACCGGGTTGATGACGTTGTCCGCGCCCGCCTGCCGCGCGAGCAGTTCGTTGTCGTCGGCGCGCACCACCACGGTGATCGGCACGCCGGGCGCAAGATGGCGCGCGGTCAGCACGATCAGGATCGAGGTGTCGTCGCGCCCCGCCGAGACGAGGATGGTGCGCGCGGCATCGATCCTCACGGCGGCTAGCGTCTCGTCGCGGGTGGCGTCGCCTTCGAGCACGTTGCAGCCCTGCTGCTCGGCATGGCGCAGCCGTCCGGCGGAAGGATCGACGACGACGATGCAGGCCGGGTCGGTTCCGCGCGCGATCAGTTCGTGCACCGCCTGCGAGCCGCTGACGCCGAAGCCCAGCACGACGACGTGGTCGGACAGGCGTTCCTGAATGCGCTTCATGCGCCAGCTCTCCCAGCTATGCTTGATGAAGTAGTTGTAGGCGGTGCCCACGAAGATGAAGATCACCGCGAAACGGATCGGCGTGACGATCACCGCCTCGATCAGCCGCGACTTGTCGCTGACAGGGGCGATGTCGCCGAAGCCCGTCGTGGTGATCGAGATCATGGTGAAATAGAACACGTCGAGAAAGCTGACGGTCCCGTCGTGCGTGTCCTTCAGGCCGTCGCGGTCGATCCAGTGGATCAGCACCACGAACATCACCAGCGCGAAGGCGCCGCCCAGCCTGAGGCAAAGATCCGCCCATACCGGCAGGTCCACCGCGCGCTTGAGCGGTTTCGCCAGCTTGGGAGGCAGCTTCGGTTTCTTCACGGAACCTTGGGCAACTGGCCCAGCGGATCGACGGGCTGGCCGTCCTGGCGCACTTCGAAGTGCAGTTCGCTGCCCTTGGCGCGCCCGGTTTCACCGACGAGGCCGATGCGCTCCCCGGCAGCGACTTTCGCGCCTTCCTTCACCGTCACGCGGCTGAGGAAGCCGTAGGCGGTGAACCAGCCGTCGCCGTGGTCGAGCACGACGAGGTTGCCGAACTGGTCCTTCTCCGCCCCTGCGAATTTGACGGTTCCGGCGGCGGCGGCGCGGACCATGGTGCCGGTGGGGGCAGGGATGTCGATGCCGTCGTGATAGTCCGAACCCGTCGCGTAGCCGCGCCGCACGGTGCCGGTCAGCGGCCATGCGAAGCGCGCGGAGCGGGAGGCAGGCGCGGCGACCGGCTTCGGCGCGGGCGCGATGGTCTTCGCGGCACCCTTGGGCGGTTCGATCAGCGTCGGGATCAGCAGGTTCTGGCCCGGCTTCACCGGCGCGGCCGGGTCGAGGTTGTTGGCGAGCGCGATCTGTTCCCACGGCACCGCCGTGTCCATCGAGATCGAAAAGCCGGTCTCCCCAGTCTTCACCAGATGGCGGCCGGTGCGTGGGATCCTGAGCTTCTGGCCGACGCGCACGTCATAGGGCGGCTGCAGGCCGTTGGCCTCGGCGATGAGCACGCGGGGCACCTTGGCGCGCGCGGCGATGCCGCCCAGCGTCTCGCCGGTGGCAACGAGGTGCTCGGTTTCGTACTCGGGCGCGCCGGGTGCGGAGGGCGTGCGCGCCTCGATCACGCGGGCGGCGGTGGCGACCTTCTTCGCGGCGGGCGCGGCGGCGTCGGCGGTGCGGGCGACTTGCGCCGCCTTGCTCACGCGCGGGATTGCCAGCTTCTGGCCGACGCGGACCACGTAGGGCTCCTTGAGCGCGTTGGCCTTGACGATGGCGCTCGCGGAGACACCCGCGCGGTTGGCGATGCCGTTCAGCGTTTCGCCGGACGCGACGACGTGAACCGTCTCTTCCTCGGGGGCGGCGGCGTAGGCGGGCGTGCTCGCAAGGGCGGCGGCAAGGAAGAGGGCGCGCTTCATCAGGCGAAGCGCTCCGCCAGCGCCTGCAGCGAGGCGTTGTGCGTCAGGTCGACGTGCAGCGGCGTCACCGCAATGTAGCCTTCCGAGATCGCCTCGAGGTCGGTGTCGTGGCCCAGCGTGTGTTCGATCCCGTGGAGACCGAACCAGTAATACGGGAAACCACGCGGGTCGCGGCCTTCGACGACCGATCCCCGCGCATAGTCATGGAAGCCCTGACGCACGACCCGGATGCCCTTGACCACATCGGCGGCAATGGCCGGGAAGTTGACGTTGACCAGCGTGCGCGGTGCGAAAGGCTGGTCGAGCAGCGGACGCAGCACTTTGGCGCCCCAGGCTTCGGCAGCGGCGAAGTCCACCCCGTCGCCCATATCCTCGCGCGAGGGAACCTGGCTGAGCGCGATCGAACGGATCCCCGCCAGCGCCCCTTCCATCGCGGCCGAGACGGTGCCCGAATAGGTCACGTCGTCGCCGAGGTTGGCGCCGCGATTGACGCCCGAAAGGATCAGGTCGGGCGGTCCGGGCAAGGCCTTGCGCAGACCCATCGTCACTGAATCGGTCGGCGTGCCGGTGACCGAGAAGCGCTTTTCGGCATGCTGGCGCATCCGCACCGGGCGGGTCAGCGTCAGCGAGTGGCCCGCGCCCGACTGTTCCTCGCTCGGCGCGCAGATCCAGATGTCGTCGGAAAGCTGCGCGGCGATCTTCTCCAGCACGTAAAGGCCGGGGGCGTTGATGCCGTCGTCGTTCGTGAGGAGAATACGCATATTCATGCCTTTAACCATAGTTGCGCAAGGGAGGCTACGCGAACCCGTTGCAGCACCGCATTTTCTTTCGTCATCGCGAGGGGCTTTAGCCCCGTGGCGATCCAGGGCGGATTGAGACTGCCCTGGATTGCTTCGCTACGCTCGCAATGACGAGGAAGGGAGGGACGAGGAAGGGTGATCGCTCAGACCAGCGCCTCCAGCTTCTCGATCCCGCCCATCCACGGCTTGAGCACTTCGGGTACCAGAACCGAGCCGTCTTCCTGCTGGTAGTTCTCCAGAACCGCGACCAGCGTGCGGCCGACCGCGAGGCCCGAGCCGTTCAGCGTATGCACGAACTCGGTCTTCTTCGAGCCTTCCGGCTTGTAGCGCGCGTTCATGCGGCGGGCCTGATAGTCGCCGCAGTTCGAGATCGAGCTGATCTCGCGGTAAGCGGCCTGACCCGGCAGCCAGACTTCGAGGTCGAAGGTCTTGCGCGCCGTCGCGCCCATGTCGCCGGCGCAGAGCAGGACCTTGCGGTAGGGCAGGCCGAGTGCTTCGAGGATACCCTCGGCGGCCTTCACCATGCGCTCGTGCTCCGCCTCGCTCTCTTCGGGCTTGGCGATGGTGACGAGTTCGACCTTCTCGAACTGGTGCTGGCGGATGAACCCGCGCGTGTCGCGC
>JASGGD010000290.1:0-5187 GCA_047605225.1 Novosphingobium sp. | reverse complement strand
GTGCGTGCCGCCGCCAGCCCCGCGAGGCCCGCACCGACGATGGCGATGCGGCGGGAGGAAGATGAAGGCGAACGAGAGGCGATGGGCATGGCAAGACCTACGATGGCGAACAGATCCCGGGGTGAGTGCGATCTGTCTTTTGTCAATTCGGAATGGTAGTGCAGGGGGCTGGGCGGGAGGCGAGGCGCCCAAGGACCGAGAGTCAATAACCGTCAGTTGATTGGAAGCGTTCAGCCATAGTCGCCCGCCAATGTGCTCTCGTAGAGACTCCTTGCATTCCTCGCGCCCACAACTGCCTGCTGGACATCGACGCGGGTCAAATCAAGCACGCGCAGCTTGCCGCCGACTTCTGCTACGGCCTCGATGCGCCTGTAGATCTGTGCGTGCGTCTCGGCGTACCGGGCCAACCCCTGTAACTTCGGCAAGGCATCGGCCAAGTGGATGCTGTGCGGATCAACAATGTCTACGGCAACCGTACCGTCAGGCAACTCGGCAAAGAACAGGAAGTCGGGCCGCACGATCTTGGTTTCGTCGCCGTCCAAGTAGACGATGCCCAACGAATCCTGCGTGGGCCGGTTCGGGTTGCGATACCAGAACTTGAAGCCGTCGCGCTGCGTCTCCTTCTTCAGCACCGCCTTTTCCCAATCGTTCAATTCGACGGGGTACATGCCGTGCTCATCACATAACAAGTGGTGCGCGTAGGTTGACAGTTTGTTTTCAGTACCGTCCTTCTCCCGCGCTGCCGTCGCTTCCATCCACGACACCGGACGCACCAAGTCGATGTCCTGCGGTTCGCGGCTCAGTGCGCTGATCTGGCGGTAAACCTCCTGCCGATCGTCGGGCAACTGCTTGATCTGTTCACGGCACTGCGCCAGCCACGCATCGGAGAGCTTCTTGGCCTCGGCATCGTAGAACTGCGGCAGGTTTTCCATCAGGCCCAGCGCGCCGATGTCCTCGCGCGCCTCGATTAGCGCGTCCACGTATTCGTTCTCGTCGGTTTCGTCTTCCACCCTGCGCTTGGCCAGAACCTCGGTGTACGTCCGCGCGATATCCGGGTTGAGGATGCGGGCCGTGCGCCGGTAGGCATCGTTGACCACCACATCGTCGGCTTCGATCTGGAAGGTCTTTGAATCCGTCGTTTGAGTACGAAGATCGGCAAACACCGTGCGGCCTTCGACCGTGGTCACTGCATCGCGCTTGCGGGCGAACTCCTCGCCGCGTGTCGAAAGAAAATCATCCAGCGCAGCGTGCATGGCCGCATCCGCCTTGCCGACCGCTCCGGGCAGCAGACCATCCAGCACCAATTGCAGTGACAGCGCGGTCAAGCGATACGGTGGCCGGGCTGCACGTCGCGGGCGCGTCTGCGAAGGCAGCGACACGAACTTCTGCCAGATCGCTTCCGTTGCAGCCGAATTGGGCTTCATCTCCTTCGGGTTGATGAGAATGCGCCCCAGCGGTGGTACATCGCCACCACCTTGCATCAATGCATCTACCACTTGCTTGACGGTTTCCTCGTCGAAGAAAGGCAATAGGCAGTCCACCGAATTGAGCCGGTCATTGCCGGGAATACGCCGCGCCAGCGGCGTGCGCACCATGCGTCCGAGTAACTGCGTGATGTGGGTGCGATCCACCGCGCGTCGGAACGACACCATTACTTCCGCGCGCGGGCAGTCCCATCCCGTGCTGATGGCGTCCTTGGCGATCAGCACTCGCACCCAGGTATCGTCCTGTACGCGCTCTGGAGCGATGTACGGCACGGAATATTTGCCGAAGGTTTGCGTCGTGTGCTCGCCAAAGACGTGGGCCACGCAGTTCTCCGGCAACTCACCCCACTGCTGGAAGATCGTGTCCAGTGCGCGCCCGATGTCATTGTGGTTAGGCGCATTGGGCACTTGCAGCACCATCAGCGGAACCACGGGATCGAAATTGTGCTGCTGCTTGGCGTAAGCCGCCCATTCGGTCGTTGATTCCCTGAGCTTGTCGGCGGCGCGGCGTACCAGCACGGTGTCGAACTGGCCCGCCTCGTCGGGGATGTCCAGCGCGATGGTGTCCTTCAGCAGACCGGAATCCTGCACGCGCGTGGCATCTACTTCCACGGGCGGCAGCGTTATCCGGCCCTTCGCGCCTTCCATCGCCCGGTTGAACCGCTCCACGGTGGCCGAGATGCCCAGCACCACGGGAAGGCTCGGCACACCTTTTTCACCGTTGATCAGGCGTTTGACCAGCGTGGACTTTTCATTCTGTGCCGCCGTGGTCGGCGTGCCCATGCCGCGATGCGCTTCGTCCAGCACCAGATACAGCGTCAATGCCGAGTCTTCGATGGTGTTCTTGATCGTGTCCCAAATGGTGTGCGAGCGCAGGTCGGGCCGCGTTTCGGGAAATAGGCCGCCATCGTCGTCGCCGTCGAAGCCGCGCACTAGCAGGCTCTTCTTGCCCAGCTTCTGGGTGTTGAGGAAGTAAATCTTTCCCGCCTCGAACTTCGCGCGGTTGAAACTGTTTTCCACCACCACCAGATCGGTGTGCCGCAGCCGGTCGGAGCATTCCATGAAGCGAAAGCGCGTCTGCTCGTTCAGCGAAGGATCATCGCTGAACCAGATCACTACCGCGCCCGGGTCGCGGTCGAACTCGAAATAGTCATCGCCGTGGAACAGTGCCTCGAACGCCGCCGCCGCCATCACTGTCTTGCCCGCGCCCGTGGCGGCGTTCAGCGAAAAGGCGTGCCGATCGCTGTCTTCGCGCCAGCGCCTGCGTGCCTTGCGAAGATTCGCTAGCACGTCGCGGACGGCTTCCTCCTGGTAGTCCTTCAACGTGAACTTCATGCATCGTCTCCATTGGCGAAGGCGAAATTGGTCAAGTACGACTCATACAGCCGCACCGCCTCCACGCCTTTGGGAAGGTCTTGGGCTAGCGACTGGAAACGCTGGTCGTCATCGGTGACGATGAAAGCCACGCGCAACCCGGCGGCTTGGCGCACTGCCGCCATGAACGGTTCGGAGCAATCCGTATCGGAGAGCAGCCCGTACGCGTCCGCGACCCCCCAGCCGGCGGCGGGCAGCTTGTCGATGCGTCGCCCGCGACTGCCCGCGCGCAGCCACAGCAGCGGCGCGATGCGGGCGAAGGCCGAGTGGTGGCTGACGGCGACCGGTGTTTCGTAGGTTAGGGTGAAGAACTCGGCGCTTTCCTCGAATCCTTCTGCCATCGGAAATTCATCGGTGAACTTGTAGTCGCCCTTGATCAGTGTGCCGTCCGGCGTCTTGCCTGTGATCGCGGCGGCCACGCGCGGCTTGGTGATGAAATCGCAGATGCCGTGCTTTTCCCATTCGGGATCGCCTGGGCGGAGGCCCTGCTCACGTAGCGCCTTTTGTTCGTCGGCGGCAACCTCGTTATTGGTGACGCTGATGCACTGGCGTTGGCCGCCGTCCTGCTTGTTGACCCGCATCACGGCGTGGGACGTGGTGCCGGAGCCGGAAAAGAAATCGAGGATAACGGCTTCGGGTTTGTTGGCGACAAAGAAACGCAGCGCATCTTCGACGGCGTAGAGCGATTTGGGAAACGGGAATCGGCGGTCAGGAAGCAATTTGGACAGGATCAGCGATCCACCGTTCTCGGCATTGTGTGACACCATGTTCCATACCCGCTTGGGAATCACGCCTTTCCGTTCAAGGTGAACGGCTTGAACTGCACCGTCTGAATCGCGCCCCACAATGTCAATCCGACCATCTTGAATCGCGCTCACCGTTCCGCTGGGAAGATAGTGGATTGCGATCTGCTTAAGCGCAGGCTTATAGTTGCGGGCGCGGATGTAGCCGTTTTTGAGATACCGCTTCGCGGTTTCGGGTGTGATGCCCCAAAGCCCTTCGCCGCCGTTCGGTCTTAACGGCCAGACCGCAAAGGTTCCATTTGGGGCTTTGACTTCCATACGATTGACATCATCCGAGATCGGCTCTCCGATGGACTCGATGTAGCCAGTCTTCACGTCCACGAAGATCGGGTAAAACTGGTTGGGGCGCGCACCACGTTTGGCCGTTGGTTCCCGACGACGAAGCCCAAGCCATTCAACGTCTTTCCCAATCTGCGCCGTCGCCGACCGCGACTCATCCAGCATGTTTTGCTCGCCAAGTTGGACTGTGGATTTCCCGATTCTTGCGAAAAATATGAATTCCTCGACACGTGAGAACTGGCCGAAACGGGCCACGCCTTTCGCGCTGATCACTGTCGTGATCATTTCGATTTGAGCTTCCGGAAACACCTGCTCCAACAGCAACCCGAGCCGCAGATATTCCTTCTCATCGATGGTAACGATCAGCACCGAATCCGCTGGATTCAACAACTGCCGCGCGATTAACAAGCGTCGCTCCATCATCGCTAGCCATTTGCTGTGGCGATACAGATCGTCGCCTTCGACGTAATCGTTGTTGTATTTCCAGTCCTTCGCGCCGGTGTTATACGGTGGGTCGATGTAGATGGCGTCCACCTTGCCGCGGTGCGTGTAGGTCAGTGCCTTCAGGACGTGGTAGTTCTCGCCATTGATGACCGTGTGGCAGGGCTTGTCGTCGCTGCGCATCACTTTGCCAGTGCTGACCAACCCGGGATAGATGGTGTCCTTGAATTCGGCGACGACGATCAAGTCGTCTAGCGCTACGGTCTGCGTCTGCAGTTCGGCGGCGTCCGGCGATCTCAGTTCCGCTACCTTGCGGCCGCCATCCTTGCCGATCTTCGTGACCAGCCACAGGCGCTGATCGCCCTTCCTGGTGGAGCCGCGCTCCGGCAGCACACGCACCTTGTCGCCCTTGCGAACGGGGCGCAGCGGCAGTTCCACCGCTTCCGGGCTGTGCCGTTCGAAGTTCAGGCCAAAGGACAGGCGCGACGACAGCACCCGGAATTCCCGCTCCAGATCGGTCCCGATTCGAAGATCCTTGGCCTTGGTTTGTGCAATCAATTCAGTGAGGCGTGACACGTCGGCCCCTTGTTGAAGCGAGAGCATGACTCGCGAAATGTTGTGTTGGCATAACGTCGATCCGTACAGCACCGAATCCGAGCTTTCGGGGCACTTCGTGGATCGTGAAAGAAAAGCGGCGCCCGACTCTAACCGTTCGCCGGCCTGCGCCGTCCGCTTCGGCGCCTCTCACGCTCTCAGCGCCCGCGGTGGCGCGTGAGCAGCGCCTCGCGCGTGGCCGGGCGGTCGAA
>JASGGD010000289.1:0-5193 GCA_047605225.1 Novosphingobium sp. | reverse complement strand
CACCACCGACTGCGTCGGCGGTCCCCCTCCCCATCGCTGCGCGACAGGGAGGATTTTTGCTTACGCCTTCCAACTGTCCAGAATCTCACCGCCCGTCGCAAACCACACGTCGGCACGCGCAGCCAGCGTTTCCAGCAACGTCTCCAGCGAGCCGATGCGATAGGGCAGGGCCATGATGTAGGGCGTCAGCTGCAGCGGGAGCATACGCCCGCCGCCTTCGCGCGCGGCTTCGGCCGTCAGCCAGTCGGCGGCGTCGAGCATCTGCTCCACGTAGCTGTCGGCCGAGTGCTGCTGCACGGTGATGATCTGGCGGTCCGACAATTCGTGGTTGAGCGGGATGTTGACCAGTTCACCCGCCTCGGTCGTCATGACATAGGGCAGTTCGTCGTTCACCCAGTCGCAACAGTAGGCGACGCCCGCCTCGGCCAGCAGGCGCGGGGTGGCGAAACTTTGCGAACGCGCAATCGAGTGCCAGCCGCGCGGGCGGGTGCCGGTGGCCTTCTCCAGCGCATCGAGCGACTGAACGATCAGCGCGCGTTCCTCATCCTCGGGCAGGCCCGAGGCGATCGTGCCGTTCATGTCGGTCGAGTGCGCGATGATCTCGTGCCCGGCCGCGACGACATCCGCCACCAGCGAGGGATAGCGCTCGGCGATGGCGGCGTTGGTGGCGAACGATGCCTTCACGCCCGCCTTGGCGAAGGCATCGAGCAGGCGGTAGACGCCCACCCGCGAACCGTATTCGCGCGAGGTGTAGTGGCGGTAATCCGGGTAGGCCGTCTGCATGTGCCCGGGCGCGCGAAACGGTTTGTCGGCAGGCGTGATCGGGAACCACTCGAGGCTGACGACCGGCCACACCGCCAGAGCCTTGCCCTCGGGCCAGGCCACGGGCGGCCGCTCACGCATCGGCGACCAGGTGTAGAGATCGTGGTCGTAGCCTTCGCGGCGGCGCGGATATTCGAGGTAGGCGGGGTCGAGGCTCATGCGGCGTCTCCCACGTTTGCGATCCAGTGGTCGGCGATATCGCCCGAGCGGGTGATCCATGCGCGGTCGTCTGCGGCAATGTGGCGCAGGACTTCCTCGAACGGCCCGATGCGGTGCGGCTGGCCGATCAGGTACGAGTGCAGCGGAATGCACATGACCGTGCCCGAAGGCTCGGCGGCAAGGCGCTCGTACTGGCGGATCAGCGTGTCGGCGTATTCGCGCGGGCTCATGTTGTAGACGAAGAAGCCGTAGTGGTCGTTGACTTCGAGGCTGTAGGGCATCGAGATCAGGCGACCGCTCGCGGTATTCACCGGCATCGGCTGGTCGTCGTGGTAGAGATCGCAGGTATAGGTCAGGCCGTACTCGGCGATCAGGTCCAGCGTGCGCGGGGTATGGGTGAGGGCGGGGGCGAGCCAGCCCTTGATCGTCTGCCCGGTGGCATCGCGCACGGTGCGGATCGAATCCTCGATGATCGCGCGCTCCTGCGCCTCGTCCATGCCGTAGGAGTAGCGCGTGTTGTAGATGCCGTGGCTGAAGAACTCCCAGCCACGCTGGTTGGCGTCCTCGACCACGCGCGGATGGTGCTGGCACAGCGCCACCGACAGCGACACCGAGCCGGGGAAGCCATGCTTGGTCATCACGTCCGCCATGCGCCAGTGGCTGACGCGGTTGGCGTGGTCGCGGTGGGAATAGCCAACCACGTCCGGATGCGGCTTCGCCCACGATTTGCGGTGCGGGTTGGCCGGGGGATCAAGCTCGTAGAATTCGAGGTTGGGGGAGACCCAGACCGCCACCTTCTTGCCGCCCGGCCAGGCGAAGGGCTTGCGCCCGCGATAGGGGACGTAGTCGTAAAGGCCGGGATCGGCTTGCCCTTCGCGCATCAGCGGGCCTCCAGCCAGTCGATCACAGTCTGCACCGGCTCGACGTCGGCGTACTTGAGCTGCAGGTCGGTCAGGTTGGCGAAGTGGTAGCTTTCGTGCTTGTCCGCGCAGGTCTCGATAGGGACGATGGTGCGGTAGCCGCGGCTGAGCGAATCCACCGCCGTCGCGCGGATGCAGCCCGAAGTGGAGCCGCCGGTGATCACCACGGTATCGACCTTGTGCCAGATCAGCAGGCTCTGCAGCGGCGTCTCGAAGAAGGCAGAGGGCATGCGCTTGGTGTAGATCATGTCCTCGGACGCGATCTCGCAGCGGTCGTCGAAGGCGTGGCGGCGGCTCTCGTACTTGATGTTCTGGAGCGAATCCGGCGTGTTGGTGCGGGTGCCCCAGACACCCGCGTCGCTGGCATCCTCGGCATAGGCCACATGCGTCCAGATCACCGGCATGCCCTTCGCGCGGGCGAGGGCGGAGATCGTGTTGGTGTACTCGATCTGGCGCGGGTCGGTCTCGTAGGCGGTCTTGAACTCGTCGATCCGGGTATAGGCGTTCTGGAAGTCGACGTTGACGATCGCCAGCTTCTCGCCGAAGCCGAACTTGGTGCGGGCGGGGTTGGCCATCACCTGCTCGAAGAGTTCGCGCGCGGTCTTGTCCTCACGGATCATGCGCGTGCCGACGATCTCACTCATTCTCGTGCTCCATTACCTGGCTACATGGCCCCACGGGGACAGGTGCGCCCGATCGGGGCGCTGCCATAGGAGGGCCGGGCCGATTGTTCGCGAAGCGAACACTGCCGCGCTCCTGCCCCTCGCGGACCTTGCGATTGCTGATTTGTACTGTAGATATACCAAAATGACAGTCAAGACGGAACGCGACATGATTCAGGAAGGCGGCCTTCCTCTCTCGGGCATCAAGGTGGTCGAGTTCTCCCACATGGTGATGGGACCCTCCACAGGTGTCGTTATGGCCGACTTGGGTGCCGTTGTGGTCAAGGTCGAGCCCATCGGCGGCGACCGTACCCGCAAGCTGCTCGGCTCGGGCTCGGGCTATTTCCCGATGTACAACCGGAACAAGCAGAGCATCGCCATCGACCTCAAGTCGCCCGAGGGCGTCGCCGCCGCCAAGCGGCTGGTCGACCAGGCGGACGTGCTGATCGAGAACTTCCGCCCCGGCGCGCTCGCCAAGCTGGGCCTCGGTCCGGACGATTTTGCCGAGAGCAACCCCGGCCTCATCTACTACTCCGCCAAGGGCTTCCTGACCGGCCCTTACGAGAACCGCGCCGCGCTTGACGAAGTGGCGCAGATGATGGGCGGCCTTGCCTACATGACCGGCCCGAGCGGTCGCCCCTTGCGCGCGGGCGCCTCGGTGATCGACGTCACTGGCGGCATGTTCGGCGTCATCGGCATCCTCGCCGCGCTGGAGCAGCGTCACCGCACCGGCAAGGGCGCGGTCGTGCGCTCCTCGCTTTACGAGACCACCGCGTTCCTCGTCGGCCAGCACATCGCGCAGCTTGCCGTCACCGGCAACGCCGCGCGCCCGATGCCCGAGCGTATCTCGGCCTGGGCGATCTACGACGTGTTCGAGACGGCGCGCCCTGAGGAGCAGGTGTTCATCGGCGTCGTCAGCGACGGCCAGTGGCAGGCGTTCACCAAGACCTTCGGGCTCGACGATCTCGCGGCAGATCCGGCGCTGGCAGAGAACAACGCCCGCGTGCTCGCCCGCGAAACGCTGCTGCCGCGCGTCCGCGAACTGGCCAAGAGCTTCACGCGCGAGGACCTGCTGGCGAAGCTGGAGGAAAGCGGCGTCGCCTTCGCGCCGATCGCCCGCCCGCAGGATCTGCTGGAAGACGCGCACCTCAACGCCAACGGCGCGCTGGTGGACCTGACGCTGACCGATGGCCGCTCGGTGCGCCTGCCCGCGCTGCCGGTCGAGATCGACGGCGCACTCCCCGGCGTGCGCCATGACTTGCGCGCGCCCGGCGAGGACAGCGAGGACGTGCTCGGCGGCTGGGGCTTCGACGCGGACGAGATCGCGGCGCTGCTCGCCTCGGGCGCGATCGAGGGGCTTCGCGCACCGGCGGATAGCGCGGCGAAATGACCGGCGCGGCTGACGGCGGGCCGCTCACGCTCGCCGAGAAGATCTGGAGCGCGCACCGCGTGACCACGCTGGATAGCGGCGCGGAAGTCATCGCCATCGACCGCCTGCTGCTGCACGAGCGGACCGGCGGCGTCGCGCTGAAATCGCTGGAGGAAGCGGGCCGCACGGTCATGCATCCCTCGCGCGTGTTCGCGACGATGGACCATATCGTCGATACCTTTCCCGGCCGCACCGACAAGACGCTGATGCCGACCGGCACCGCGTTCATCGTCTCGACACGCGAGAGTGCGAAGCGCCACGGCATCACCCTGTTCGACATCGACGACCCTCGGCAGGGCATCGTCCACGTCGTCTCGCCCGAGCAGGGGATCATCCTGCCTGGCGCGATCCTCGTCTGCCCGGACAGCCATACCTGCACACAAGGGGCCTTCGGTGGCCTCGCCTGGGGCATCGGTTCCTCCGAGGCGGAGCATGTGCTGGCGACGATGACGCTGCGCATGAACCGCCCGCCCGACATGCGCATCACCGTGGACGGCGTGCTGGCAGACGGCGTCACCGCCAAGGATCTGGCGCTGCACCTGATCGCCGCGCTCGGCTCGAACGGGGCGAAGGGCCACATCATCGAGTTCGCTGGCGAGGCGGTGCGCGCGCTCGACATGGAAGCGCGCATGACGCTGTGCAACATGGCGACCGAAATGGCCTGCGCGGGCGCGGTGATCGCGCCCGACGGCAAGACGTTTGACTGGCTCGAAGGCCGTCCCTATGCGCCCAAGGGCGAGGTCCGCGAGCAGGCGATCGCCGCATGGCGCGCGCTTTACAGCGATGAGGGCGCAGTCTTCGCGACCGAGCATCGCTTCGATGCAGCCCAGGTTCGCCCGATGGTGACCTGGGGCAACAGCCCACAGCACGCCGCACCGCTGGGCGCGCCGGTCCCGGCCGATGCCTTGAACAAGGCGGACCAGCAACGCGCGGTAGAGTATATGGCGGTGACGCCGGGAGAGCCGGTCGCGGGCCTGCCGATCGACGCGGCCTTCATCGGTTCGTGCACCAACAGCCGTATCTCCGACCTGCGCCGCGCCGCCGCGATCCTCAAGGGGCGCAAGGTGGCGGACGGGGTCAAGGCGATCTGCGTGCCGGGCTCCACTCAGGTCAAGGCCGTGGCCGAGGCCGAGGGGCTGCACAAAGTCTTCCTCGAAGCCGGGTTCGAATGGCGCGAGGCGGGCTGCTCGATGTGCTTCTT
>JASGGD010000288.1:0-5207 GCA_047605225.1 Novosphingobium sp. | reverse complement strand
ACCGGCGGCAAGCCCGCATGGCTCACCCGCATCGACGGCCACGCGGGCTGGGCCTACTCCGCCGCGCTCGCCGCAGCGGGCGTCACCGCCAGCACCGCCGACCCGGCAGGCGGCGAAGTGCTGCGCGTGGCAGGCTCCAAGACCCCGGCGGGCGTGCTGATCGACGCCGCCACCGCGCTCGTCGAGAAGAAGCGCCCCAAACCGCGCCCCGAGGATGCCGACACCGCCTTCGGCGAGGCGCAGCTGCAGTTCCTCGCGGCGGGCGTCACCACCGTCGCCGACATGGGCACCTCGATCGAGGACTGGCAGACCTTCCGCCGCGCCTCCGACAAACACCAGCTGCGCATGCGCGTGGTCGCCTACGCGGGCGGGATCGAGGCGATGACGCTGATCGGTGGCCCCGGCCCGACGCCGTGGATCGACGACGACCGGCTCAAGATGAACGGCGTGAAGCTCTACCTCGACGGCGCGCTGGGCTCGCGCGGGGCGTGGCTGAAGGCGCCTTATGCCGACGACGCCGCCACCAAGGGCCTGCCGCAGATGAGCCAGACCCAGCTCGGCAACCTGATGAGCCGCGCGGCGATGGACGGCTTCCAGGTCGCGGTCCACGCCATCGGCGACGAGGCCAACGCCACGGTGCTCGATTCGATCGAGGAACTGTCGCAAACCTACAAAGGCGACCGCCGCTGGCGCATCGAGCATGCGCAGATCGTCGATCCCGCCGACATCCCGCGCTTCGGCCGCAATGGCGTGATCGCCAGCATGCAGCCGCAGCACGAAGCCTCGGACCGCGTCATGGCCGAGGCGCGTCTCGGCCCGCAGCGGCTGGTGGGCGCCTATGCGTGGAAGTCGATCGCGGCGACCGGCGCGAAGCTGGCCTTCGGCTCCGACACGCCGGTGGAGCCCGCGCATCCCTTCGAGGGGCTAGCGGTGGCGATCAGCCGCACCGGCGCCGACGGCCAGCCCATGGGCGGCTGGCAGCCGCAGGAAATCCTCACGCGCGAGGCCGCGCTCGGCGCCTACACCACCGGCGCGGCCTATTCGCTGTTCGCCGAGGACCGCCTCGGCCGCATCGCGCCGGGCATGCGCGCGGACTTCCTGTTCGTGGACGAAGACCCGATGACCGCCGCTCCGCAGGCGCTGCGCGGCACGCACGTGCTGGAGACGTGGATCGGCGGGCGCCTCGCATGGTCGGCCGCACAGGACGGCGGCAAGGCGGGCGTGCGTCGGTAAGGGCAGGCCCTCCCCAGGCCGGGGAGGGCAAGTCTGTCAGAGCCGAAGGCCGGCGGTCTCGTCGAGACCGGCCATGATGTTGAGGTTCTGCACCGCAGCCCCGCTTGCGCCCTTGCCGAGGTTGTCGAGGATCGCGACGAGGCGCGCCTGCGTGCCGTCCTTCGCGCCCAGCACACGCAGGGTGAGGGTGTCGACCGGCTCCATCGAGGCGCGCAGCAGCAGTTCGTCGGGCTGGTCAGCCTCGACCTTCACGACCTTGCTGCCTGCGTAGAATTCGATCAGCGCGGCGCGCAGGGCGTCGGGCGAGCCTGCCTTGTCCATCATCGAGAGGTGCAGCGGCACTTCGACGAGCATGCCGCGATGGGCGGGCACAACGGCGGGGGCGAAAATCGGATCGTGGCCGATGCCCGCCTGCGCCTTCATCTCCGGCACGTGCTTGTGGCCGAGCGCGAGGCCGTAGGCGCGGAAGGCGATGTCGGTGTCGTCCTCGAAACGGGCGATCAGGGCCTTGCCGCCGCCTGAGTAGCCGGACACGGCATGGCACACGTAAGGCCAGTCGGACGGAAGCAGCCCGGCGCGTACCAGCGGCGCGACCAAGGCGATGAACCCGGTGGGATAGCAGCCCGGATTGCTGACGAAGCGGGCCTGCGCGACGGTGTCGTGGCCGACGATCTCGGGGAAGCCGTAAGTCCAGCCCGCCGCTACGCGGTGGGCGGAGGAGGCGTCGATCACGCGGGTGCGATCGTTGGCGATCATGCCGACGGCGGCCTTGGCGGCGTCGTCGGGCAGGCACAGGATCACGACGTCTGCGTCGTTCAATGCCTCGGCGCGCGCGGCGTCGTCCTTGCGCTTGTCATCGCTCAGGGTGATGAGCGAGAACTCGCTGCGTCCGGCCAGCCGGTCGGCGATTTCGAGGCCGGTGGTGCCTGCCGCACCGTCGATGAAGACGCTGGTGGTCATGCTGCTTCCAGATCCGAGAGGGCCACGTAGCCGACCGCGCCGTCCTCGCCGAGCTGGCCCCAGGACCAGTTGCCGGCGATGTCGAGCACGTTGAAGGTCTCGCCCGCAGGCAGGTCGGCGATCGCATCCGCCTCGTCGCGGCCGAACACGCGCAGGATCGCGCCGGACTTGAGCGTGCGCGGCATCGGCACGGCGTAGTGCGGCACGAAGTAGCGGCCCGCCAGCTTGATGTGGGCAAGGTCGCCGCGCACGGGCAGGCAGCCGGGATCGGCGCTCACGCTGGGGCCGGTCATAGCGAGCATGCCGTCCGTCTGGTCAGGGCGAGTATACGAATCCACAGATGCCAACGCGGGTGCGTCTCCAAAGTCAAAGATGCGGGCGCCTAGCCGAGACACGGAAGAATCGCAAGTTCGCGGCGATGTGGGCGCTGTTCTCCATGCTTCGACAGGCTGGCCTGACCCTTCGACAAGCTCAGGGTGAGCGGGGTTAGAGTAAACCTCCCAATTCCGCTCGGCCTGAGCTTGTCGAAGGCCCTGCGCCGCGCGCCTTCAGCCATAGCGCGCCTTCAGCATGTGCCATGCCGCGCGCAGGCCGAGGGCCTCGCCGCCTTTGGGGCGACCGGCCTTTGCGGTGGGGCGCCAGGCGAAGGTGTCGAAGTGCGCCCAGTCCACGCCCTTGGGCACGAACTTGTCGAGGAACAGCGCCGCCGTGCTTGCGCCTGCGAAGCCGCTGGAACCGGCGTTGTTGATGTCGGCGACATCGGACTTGAGATATTCGCGGTAGCCTTCGTGCAGCGGCAGGCGCCAGCACGGATCGTCCACCGCCTTGCCCGCCGCGAGCAGCGCGTCCGCCGTCGCATCCTCGCGGGTGAACAGGGCGGGGAGGTCCGGGCCGACCGCGACGCGCGCGGCGCCGGTCAGGGTGGCGAAGTCGATGATGAATTCGGGGTTGGCCTCACCCGCGCGGGTGAGCGCATCGCCGAGGATCAGGCGGCCTTCGGCGTCGGTATTGCCGATCTCGACGGTGATGCCCGCACGGCTGCGCAGGACGTCACCGGGGCGGAACGAATTGCCCGAGATCGCATTCTCCACCGCCGGGACCAGCACGTGCAGGCGCACCGGCAGCTGAGCGCTCATGATCAGGCGGGCGAGGGCGAGGGCATGCGCGGCGCCGCCCATGTCCTTCTTCATCAGCAACATGCCGGAGGAAGGCTTCACGTCGAGGCCGCCCGAATCGAAGCAGACGCCCTTGCCGACGACGGCGATGCGCGGGTTCTTCGGATCGCCCCATTCCAGTTCGATCATGCGGGGTGCATGGCTGCGGCCAGCCGCGCGGCCGACCGCGTGGACCATCGGGAAGTCGCGCTCCAGCACTTCGCCGCGGGTGACGCGGATCTCGGCGCGGAACGCCTTGTGCAGCGCTTCGGCCTCGGCCTCCAGTTGGGCAGGCCCCATGTCCTCGGCCGGGGTATTGACGAGGTCGCGCACCAGCATGACCGCCTCGGCCTCGGCGGTGAGGGTGGCGATCTGCGCGGGCTCGCCGGTCAGGAGGACGCGCGGGCCGTGGTCTTCGGCGTCGGCCTTGTAGCGGTCGAAGCTGTACTGGCCGAGAATCCAGCCGAAGATAGCCGCGCCCGGCTCCCCTCCCGCACGGCGGTAGGTTCCGGCGGGCAGTTTCTCGGCGAGCCTGGCCATGCACCAGACGCCGAGCTGCGCGGCATCGGCTACGCCTGCGGCTACGCTCCAGCCATCGCCTTCGGGAAGAATGACGTATTCCCCGGCACTTGCGTCGAAGCGTGCGGCCTCCAGCACGGCACGCTGGGGAACGGTGAGGCCCTTCGTGAATTTCTCCAGTCCATCCTTGTCGATGAGGTGGATGGAGACGGCCTGCTGGCCGCGATCGGGCTGGATCAATGCGTTCTTGTCGCTCATGGCCTGATTCTCTAGCCTCCACCCGAGCCTGAGTGCGAGAGGAAATTTGATGCGATACTCCGGTATGGTCGTTGTTCTGGCCTTCGCTGCCGCCGCGTGCAGCGGATCGGGCAACAACGATCCGCAGCCGAGCGCCACTGCGGTCGCCAGCGAAGAGGCCCTGCCGATGGCCTCCACTGATGCGCCTTCGGAGGCGCCGCCGGTCAAGGGCCGCGCCGAGAAGGAGGAGAACGACCTCTACGAGTTCGGCTATTCCTATCCCGATGCGGCGGCGGCGCTGCCGGGGCTGCGGGCGATGCTCGACCGCAAGCTGGACGATACCAAGGGCGAACTGGTGTCCTCCGCGCGCAGCGACAAGGCGGAGATGACCAAGGACGGCTTCCCCTATCACGCGCATTCGATGCAGGTGGACTGGAAGGTCGTCACCGACCTGCCGGGCTGGTTGTCGCTGTCCTCGGAGATGTACCAGTACAGCGGCGGCGCGCACGGGATGAGCGGGTTCGACACGCTGCTGTGGGATCGCGGCGCGGATACCGCGCGCAAGCCGATGGACCTGTTCACCAGCCAGGACGCGCTGCGCGATGCCTTGCGCACGCCGTTCTGCGACGGGCTCGACAAGGCGCGCGCAGGTAAGCGCGGAGAGCCGGTCCAGCGTGACAGCGGGCAGATGTTCACCGAATGCATCGACCCGACCGCGCAGACGCTGATCCTGGGCTCGACCGACCGCAAGACCTTCGACCGCATCGGCGTGCTCGTCGCGCCTTACGAGGCGGGGCCTTACGCGGAGGGCAGCTATGAAGTGACGGTGCCGGTGACGGGCAAGGTGATGGCCGCGCTCAAGCCGCAGTATCGTTCGGTGTTCTCGGTGAAACCCTGATCTCGCAATTTCGCCCTCGATGCGCTATCTGGGGCGGATGACCGAATACCAGATCGTAGAGCCCGGCCAGGAAGCGCTGCTGCGCGACGGCACCATCAAGCTGCATGGCCCCGACGGCTTCGAGGGCATGCGCCATGCGGGCGCACTCGCCGCGAAGATTCTCGACGAGATTGCGCCGATGGTGCAGCCGGGCGTCTCCACCGCCG
>JASGGD010000287.1:0-5226 GCA_047605225.1 Novosphingobium sp. | reverse complement strand
AGGCGGCGTCGACGGTCAGGCCCGCCTCGGCGCAGATCACCAGCAGGTCGAGCGCATCGGGCAGGCCCTTGCGGATCGCGTCGGTGCGCTTGGAGACGAGGTTCTGGATGTAGATGTCCGGCCCCTTGTAGCCGGCCAGCACCATCACTGCGAAGCCCATGAACTTCTTGAAGTCCGACCATTCGGGGAAATAATTGATGCCGTAGATGACCATCGCGGCGAAACCGCCCAGCACGATGGGCGCGACGAGGCGGGCGAAGACGACCGCGACGGCCCACTCCTTGTTGCGGATGCCTGCCTGCGCGAGCTTCTGCTCGATCGTCTTGATCTGGCTGTCCTGCAGCATCCGCGCCTTGCCGAGAAACGCACCCATCCTGTCGGTGGTGTCGTTGCGACGGATCAGGCTCTGGCGCTTGCGGGCCGTGGTGATGATGCCGGACTTGAGCTGCTCGCGCCGGGCGTTGAGCGCCTTGACGCGCTTTTGCATCGGGTCGCGGATGGTGATCGCGGTATAGATCGCGAAGAGCACCGCGGCGGCCGCGACGATGGTGAGCAGCGTGCCGACGTACGTGACGTCGAAGCCGAGGAGGGTGGGACCGGCGGGTTGGTCTAGCATGGGCTGGTCCTCAGATCTCGAAGCTGACCATCTTGGCCATGATGAAGGCACCGATGCCCATCCAGATGGCGCCGCCGATGCCGGCGACCATCAGGCGCTCGTCGATGAAGAACTGGCCGATGTACTGGGGGCTGATCCACCAGATCATGAAGAAGACGATGAACGGCAGCGAGCCGACGATATAGGCCGAGGCCTTCGATTCCGAACTCATCGCGCGGATCTTGAGCTTCATCTGCGCGCGCTTGCGCAGCACGTCGGAGAGGTTCGCCAGCGTCTCCGCCAGGTTGCCGCCGGTTTCGCGCTGGATGGCGAGGGTAATGCAGAAGAAGTTGAATTCCGGCATGTTCAGGCGGTCGGCGGTTTCCTGGAGGGCGTCCTCCATGGTCTTGCCCACTTTCATGCGGTCAGTGATCAGCTTGAATTCCTCGGCGACGGGGCCGGGGATTTCCTGCGACACGATCGTCAGCGTCTCCGACACCGGCAGGCCAGAGCGCAGGCCGCGCACGAGCAGGTCGATGGCGTCCGCGAACTTGACGGTGAAGGCGTTGGAGCGGCGCTTGATGAAGTGGCCGACAACCATGTGCGGCAGGCCCGCGCCCACGAACACGCCGAAGGCCAGCGCGAGGAACAGCGCGCCCGTCTTCATGAGGATCAGCAGCGTGATCACCGCGCCGAGGCCGATCGAGCCGTAGAGATACTGCTGCAAGCTCCAGGGCAGGCCCGAACGGTGCAGGCGCAGCGCCAGCGCCTCCGCGCGCGAGGCGGACCCGGCGATCTGGTGGATGCGCGGTTTGCGGGCGGCGACGGCGCGGCGCATTTGCGCTTCCAGCCGGTCGCTGGCGTTGTTCGAGTGACGGAACCGCACCGACTTCAGGCGCCGGGTCGATTCCTTCTTGGGGTTCGGCCCCGAAAGCAGCGCCCAGACGAGCAGCGCGAAGCCCGTGAGCCCCGTCGTTACCATGATGACCTGAAGGAAGTTCATAGCCGTTACCGAACCTTGAGCCGTTACCGAACCGGGTGCCTTACGAGGACGCCGGGGCCTTCTTCTTCGCCTTGGGCATCATCGCCTTGAGGTCGAACTTGCCGAGCAGCGAGGGCTTGGCGGCGGCAGTTTCCTCGCCGATGTCGGCGATGTCGCGAGCGAGATCGCGCAGCACGGCACCCGACTTGGCGGCGCGGTTGGCATCGGCGAATGTCTGCCCCAGCTTCGCGGCCATCGACGCGGCCTTGAGGTCGTAGGGAATCGACACGTCGATCTTGGTCTCGATCGAGGCCTCGAAGTCGGCCTTGCTGATCTCGGCCAACGTCGCCTGGACCTTGTTGGCGACGATGATCACGCGGGTCTGCGGGGCATTGGCCTTGAACCACGAGAGCAGGCGGATGGTGTCGCGCGCCGAGGCCAGCGTCATCTCCGTCACCAGCACCGCGACGCCGAGGTCGGCGACGAGCTGCGGGAAGTTGATCAGCATGTTGCGCGGCATGTCGATCACGGTCATCTCGAACGCGGCGCGGAACTCTTCCGCCAGTTGCTGGAAGGCGGAGCCGTCGGTCAGCAGCGGCGAATTGATGGGCGCCTCGGCGGAAAGGATCGCGAGGTTGTCGTTCGCGCGGATCATGGCGCGTTCGATGAACAGGCCGTCGATGCGGCTGGGGTTCTCGATTGCGTCGGTCAGGCCGCGTCCCGGTTCCAGGTCGAGGCACAGCGCTCCGGTGCCGAAGTGGATGTCGAGGTCGAGCAGCGCGGTCGGCAGCTTGTGGTCGGTGCTGAACAGCCACGCCAGCGAAGTCGCGATGGTCGAGGCGCCGACACCGCCGCGCGTACCGATCACGGCGGTCGAGACGTGATGCTTGCCGGTGCCGGCATCATGCGTGCGCGGGGTCGAGAACACCGACTGCGCGTGCGCCAGCGCATCGCGCACGGCGGCGGGCTGCAGCGGCTTGAGCAGGTAATCGTGAATGCCGCTGGCGATGAGGTCGCGGTAGAGGCGCACGTCGTTGACCTGACCAACGGCGACGACGACCGTGCCCGGCTCGCACACTTCGGCAAGGGCGTTGATGTCGCTCAGCGGATCGCCGCTCTCCGACAGGTCGACGAGCAGGATGTTGGGGCTGGCCGAGATCGACAGCGACTGGACGGCATTGCGCAGGCCGCCCTTGTGGCACTTCTCCGGCTGCCAGCCCATCTCGATGGCGATCGGGCGCAGCACGTCGAGCGAAGCCTCGTCGCACAGGAACGCGGCGAACTGGTCGCGGCCGCCGGGGCCGCCGGTCTTCCAGGGAGCGTTCATGGCCATCAGTTGTCCTTGCTGCCGGTCTGCGAGACCGAGTTGCCCTTGCCGGTCGTCCCGGAGGCACGATAGGCGCCGATCGCCTTGTTCGACGTCATCACCGCGGTCGATCCGGTGTCGGTCTGGCCGTGGATCAGGTCTTCCGGATTGGCGACCATGGCGGCGAGGTTGGAATTGACCGCGCAGCCGTAGTTGGTCGAGGTGGCGTTGCCGGGGTTGAAGTCGCTTTTGGCCGACCAGTCCGGGCAACCCGGAACATAGGCCTTCGTGCGGCTGATGGTGATCCGGGCGGTGCCGGCCGGCACGGTGCCGGATGCCGCAGCAGCGTCATCGAGCACGACGCCGTAGCGGTCCGCGACCGCTGCGATGGCGCTGCGGGTGGCGGCGCTCATGTTCGGATCGTCGACCGCGATGCGATCGCCGTACTTGAGGCCCATGGCGTCGAACCATCCGGCGAGGCGGCCCTGCTCGCCATAGGCGAGGCCCGCACCGCTGCTGGTCACGTCGATGCTGTAGTCGGACTTTTCGACCACCGGCTGGTGGACCGAATACATCGAGCGGTTGGTCGGCACGCCGCCGCAGGCCGCGAGCGCGAGGCCGAGGCTGAGGGCGATCGCGGTCCGGGCGAGAGTAGCTTTGCGCATGGTGTTCACCTTTCTCGCTTAGAGGCTGAAGCCGGGCTTGGCGGAGCTGTCGGAGCTGCGGCGGGCGCTGCCGCCCTTTTCCGAGGTTCCCGACGGCGCCTTGGTCGCTTCGGGGCGCTTCGCCCCGCTGACGCTGTCGCTATCCATGTTGCCGAGGATGCGCTGCAGCTCGTTGGGCGAGTTGAAGCCGTCGGTCGGTAGCGCGACCTGCGAGGACGAGTTCATCGGATTGACCAGATAGGGCGTCACGATGATCACGAGTTCGGTTTCGCCGCGCTTGTAGCTGGTCGAGCGGAACAGCGAGCCGAGGATCGGCAGGTCGCCCGCCCCCGGCATCTTCTGGATGGTGTTGGTAGCGGTGTTGCTGAGCAGGCCCGCGATCATGAAGCTCTGGCCCGAGCCCAGTTCGATCGTCGTCTCGGTACGACGCACGGTGAGGGCAGGGATCTCGTAGCCGTTGAGGGTGACGGCGCCCTCGCTCGAAAGCTCCGAAACCTCGGGGCGCACGCGCATCGAAATACGGCCGTTGGCAAGTACCGTCGGGGTGTAGCTGAGGCTGATGCCGTACTTCTTGTACTCGATCGAAGTCGACCCAAGGCCCTGGCTCAGCGGTATCGGGAACTCGCCGCCCGCAAGGAAGTCGGCCGTCTCGCCCGAGAGCGCGGTGAGGTTGGGCTGCGCCAGCGTGCTGGCAAGGCCGACCGTCTCGCCCGCGTCGAGCGCGCCGAGCAGGTCGATGCCGAGGAGCTTGCCGCCCAGACCCAGCGTCGTGCCGGTGCTGTTGGGGCTGATGACGCTCGCGCCGGCGGTCTCTTCGGTACCGATGCCGACCGCGCCGCCCGAGGTGTAGCTCGGAAACTTGCCCGAGCCCTGGCCGATCACAAACTTCGCGCCGGTCGTGGCGTCGGAGCTGGTGATGTTGACGCTCAGCGACTTGACCAGCGAGCGGCTGACTTCGGCGATGCGGACCTGCAGGTTGACCTGCAGCGGCGTCGCGATGCGCAGGCGGCTGATGACGTTCGCTTCCTTGCCCGCGTAAGCCGTGACGAGGCGCTCGGCCTCGGCGGCGTCTTCGGGGTTCTTGATCGTGCCGGTCAGCAGGAACGTGTTCGAGCCCATCGTCGAGACGCCGATCCGCGCATCGGGGATGGCAAGTCGCAGCATCGAATCGACGCTGTCGAGGTTCGACCCCACGCGCACCGTGCCCGACCAGACGACCGCGCCCGCCGCATTGCTGGCGTAGACGGTGGTGGTGCCGCCGGCTTTGCCGAACACGTAGAACTGCTTCGCCGACTTGACCTGAACGTCCGCGACCGCGTCGTTGGCGACGAAGACGTCGGCCATCGAACCCGGAACGTTAACGAGCTGGCCGCTGCCGATCGACAGGCTGACGTCCTGAGCCGGGTGGACGACCGAGGCGGTCTGGGCCTCGGCGGGTGCGACGCTCACGGCGGCCAGCGAGGGGACGGCAGTAGCTGCGATCAGTGCGGACTTGAGAAGACGCTGCTTCATCGAATTGCCCTCAAAGGGTGACGGACGGTGCGTGGAGGCGGTCATCGTTACTTGCCCACCGGCTCTACGGTGGTTTCCTTGCCGCGGGTCACGCGCACCACGGGACCGACATGGACAGGGGCTGCGGCCATCTGCGGCTGATTGCCCATCGCCACTGCAAGAATCA
>JASGGD010000286.1:0-5232 GCA_047605225.1 Novosphingobium sp. | reverse complement strand
CCGGACCGGCGCTTGCGCGGGCGCGTCGCAACCTCCGCATAGGGGCGCGGATCGAGGCGGCGCCCGGACGGCGCTTCTGCGACATCGAGCGCCTGCCGCCTGGCGGCGTCTATCAGATCCGCGCCGCTGTAGCCGTGCATCGGATAAAGCGCCCGGCCGATGCGTGGCGGCGTCTCCCGCGGCCATCCGTTGTCGTGCAGGCGTTGCGCGAGGCGCGCGATCACGCCGTCGACGTTGGAGAGATCGCGAATGAGGTTGAGGCAGGCGACGATCTCTCCCGCGCCGGTCGTTTCGACATGATCGGTCGGACGCAACGAGGCGCGGACGATACTCACAACGCCCTCCGGGTCCACATTGCGCGGCGTCGCGAGATAGAGAACGCTGACGCTGCGGCTGTATTCCGCCGAAGCCTCCGCGGCCATGGTGATTCGGGCGTCGAGCGGCGCGTCGGCATGGGCCGGTCCGAACGGGTTCTCGAAGGGAAGGTTGGCGAATTCGCGTTGGCCCGCATAGCCGTCCTTGGGCGAGGCCGCGCGCACGGCGGGCAGTTCGCCGTTGCGCGCGCGCGTGGCGCGGGCAGAGGAAATAATCAGCGGCGCCACCGCCAGGACCGCGACGATGGCGGCGAGCGGCAAGGAAAACATCGCCGCAGCAAGCGCGCAGCAAAGCATGAAGATAACGTAGGCCGGCGAGCGCCAGAAGCGGGACGGTCCAGAGTCGGTTGAAGCGTTCATGTTCATCTCGTGCGTTGAACATTTAACGCGTGACAACGCAAAAAGGACCATGGTCCGTTCAGAAATGGTTGCCCGGAAATTGACGTGTTGGCGTTTTCGTTTTGGTTTCATTGAGTTGCATTTGACATAAATCTTGTTTGCGAATCGGTTTTCGCTCGGGGTTGCAACGTGTTTGCGCGCATCGGATCATCGCGCATGACCCTCGTCCGACTCATCGCGCTCGTCATCGCCGTCCTCGCCTTGCTCGCGCCCGCGGCGCATGTGCTGGAAATGCCCAACAAGCTTCGGCTCGACGGACCGCTATGGCTGTCCGTGCAGCAAACGCTGTACCGCGGCTGGGCGCCCTATATCGACGGGCCGACGGAGATTGGCGGCTTCGTGCTCGCGCTGGCGTGCTTCGTCTTGTCCCATGTCCGGCGCGCGCGCGCCCTGTGGCTGGCGGGCGCCGCCTGCTACGCGGTCATGCTCATCGCATTTTTCATGTTCGACGCGCCGATCGACGCGGTGCTGAGCGGCTGGAATGCGGCGAGCCTGCCGGCGGACTGGGAGAGCTACCGCGCGAAATGGGAGACAGGCCACGCGATCTCGGCGGTCTTCGCCGCAGCCGCGCTGATCTTCGTGTTCAGCGCTCGGCAGGTGGACGAGGCGGGCGCGAAAGGCGTCTAACCTAGCGCACCAGCTCCTTCATCGCGCCGTCGAGTCCTTCCAGCGTCAGCGGATACATGCGGTTGGTCATCAGCCGCTGCATCATCTTGATCGACTGCGTGTAATCCCACTGGTTTTCCGGCACGGGATTGATCCAGACCGTGTGCGGATAGGTGCGGGTGAGGCGCTCCATCCAGACGTAGCCCGGCTCCTCGTTCATGTGCTCGACCGAGCCGCCGGGCTGCGTGATTTCATACGGGCTCATCGACGCGTCGCCGACGATCACCACCTTGTAGTCGTGCGGATAGGTGTGCAGCACCTGCCAGGTCGCGGTCTTGTCGGTGAAGCGGCGCGTGTTGTCCTTCCACACGCCTTCGTAGATGCAATTGTGGAAGTAGAAATGTTCCATGTGCTTGAACTCGGTCTTGCACGCGGAAAACAATTCCTCGACCTGCTTGATGTGCCAGTCCATCGAGCCGCCGATGTCGAAGAACAAGAGCACCTTCACGGCGTTGCGGCGCTCCGGCCGCAGCTTGATGTCGAGATAGCCCTGCTTGGCGGTGTCGCGGATCGTGTTTTCGAGATCGAGCTCTTCCGGCGCGCCGGTGCGCGCGAACTTTCGCAGGCGACGAAGTGCAATTTTGATATTTCGGGTGCCGATCTCCGTATCGCCGTCGAGATCCTTGAACTCGCGCTTGTCCCATACTTTCACCGCGCGTCGATGCCGGCTTTCCTTCTGGCCGATGCGGATGCCTTCCGGGTTATAGCCATAGGCGCCGAAGGGCGAGGTGCCGGCGGTGCCGATCCACTTGCTGCCGCCCTGGTGGCGCTCCTTCTGCTCCTTCATCCGCTCCTTGAGCGTTTCCCAGAGCTTGTCCCAGCCGAGCGCCTGGATTTCCTTCTTCTCGTCCTCGGTAAGGTAGCGCTCCGCCATCTTGCGGATCCACTCTTCCGGGATTTCCTCGGCCTCGATGGCTTCGCCGACCTTCTCCAGGCCCTTGAACACCTTGCCGAACACCTGGTCGAACTTGTCGAGGTTGCGCTCGTCCTTCACCAGGCAGGCGCGCGACAGGTAATAGAAGTCCTCGACCTTCTTTTCGGCCAGGTCCTGGTCGAGCCCTTCGAGCAGGGTCAGATATTCGCGCAGGGAAACCGGCACCTTGGCGCCGCGCAGCTCTGTGAAGAATTTCAGAAACATGGCTCTCCCTCGCCGGCGGCTGCCCGTCGCGCCCTGACGCCACGACCGTCGCCGGACAGACGTCCGCATCCGTTCGTGGGCGGCGCGCTTCGCCGGTCGTCGCGAGGTCGTGCGATCTCGCGGGAACCGGATCGGGCGCCAGGCTCTGGCCCGTCTTGTTGGTCGTTCCGTTCATCTGTCCTGCACGACGCCGGTTCCACACGGGAAACCGGCCGTCAGGACGCGTTGACATTGTCTATCATGCGCGATGGCCAGGATAGCAAGACCCAGGCGCATTTTCGGCGCGGCAGGCGCTGCCGGCAGACTCCGATCCGCAGGCGTCCGCGTATAAAAAAGCCGGACGACGTGCGGCGGCGTCGTCCGGCGAAAAGAAGCGGGGTCTACAAGGAACTGGGGTGAAACGGGTGAGCGGGGAATTTCCGGTCTGGCTGAACCGGGCCGGAGACCCCGATGGCGAACCATGGGCCCGGCGGAAGCGGGAGAACGCCATGCGCATGCAGGAGCGCCTGGGGCAAAATCCGTTCGTGTCGAAGCGGACTTTGCCCCGTCTTCCGGCGCGACCTGCTGGCGCGGCGCGCTTCCCGTCATGCGAAGCATCGTTCGCTTCGCTGCGATATCCGGGAAGCGGCGTCCGTTTCGCCAGGACGTCTTAGCGGTGCGGACCGTGCCTGTGATGCTTCATGTCATGCGGAACGCTGGCGCGCAGCAGCATGCCGAGGCGGCGCTTCTGGCCGTCGTCCAGGGTTTTGTACAGCGGGTCGACCGCGTCGGCGAGCTTGCGCATCTCGGTCGCGCGCTCGGTGGCCATGTCGGCGCCCTTGCGCAGGCGCTCGACGAAGTCGCCCTTCTTGCCCTCCGCGCGGGCTTCCTTGCGCTCTTCCTTGAACTTGGCCATCCGCTCGGCGCGGGCCTGGGCGGCGTCACGCAGGGCCTTTTCCACGTCCGGCCACAGCTTTTCCTGGTCCGCGTTCAGCTTGAGGCCAGCCTTGAGGCCAGCGATGCGGGCGTCCGTGAGGGCAGCCCGGTCGTCGGCGCTGATGCGCTGGTGCTTGCCTGGGGCGGGCTGGCCGGCCTTGGCGCCGTCAGCCTGCTGTGCAAAGGCCGCGCCAGAGGCGGCGAGAGCGGCGCTGAGGGTAAGGGCGGCGAAAACTTTGTTCATGCTCATCAGTCCTCCAGAACAGATGTAAGGAATGTGGGGCGCCCCTCCGTCGATTTCAAATTAATGATCCGTAATGAAGCGAATTTGATGGGCCGGTCTGGTATTTCCGGCGCGTGGCATTGTCATGGTTTGGTCAAATTAGTTAACTCGACTGTAATAGTCATGATTTCCCGCTTATATGCATCACACGGGCCGGACCTGACGTTGCGGTCTGTACATGACTCGCCGGGCTGCGCATGACTCCTGCCCGCGGCCGGGGGTCGACAGGTCAGGCGCGATGCCGTAACCGCGACAGATACATATGGCGGGAGAGGAGACAGGCATGCGGGAAAGCATTCGGGACAAATTTGTCGTCTGCGGCATTGACGAGTTGCCGGATCAGCGGGTCCGGTCGGTCACCCATGTGCTGTCCATTCTTGATCCCGACCGGGAGGAGCCGGAAGCGTTCGGCGACTACGGCGACCACCGCCGTCTCACCCTGCGCTTCCACGACATCATCGCGCCGACCGCCGGCATGATCCTGCCGGAGCGCAAGGACGTGATCCGCCTGCTGGAATTCGGCGAGACCATCGATCTGGTGCCGGAAAAGCAGGACCATCTGCTGGTGCATTGCCATATGGGCGTGTCACGCTCCACAGCCGCAATGGCGACGCTGCTGCTGCAGGACCATCCCGAATCCGACGAGGAAACCATCTTCGCCCGCATCCTGCAGGTGCGGCCGCAGATGTGGCCCAACTCGCGCATGATCGGCTTCGCCGACGAGATTCTCGGTCGCGGCGGTCGCTTCACCGAGGCCCTGCGCAAGCTTTATGGCCATCAGTGCCGGGTGCGCCCGGACATCCCGCAGATGATCCGCATGTATGGTCGCGGCGCCGAGGTGGATTCAGCCATTCACGACTGACGCCGCGTCGCGGGACCTTACACGCAGCGGCATGCCAGACCTGGATGGCGCCAGGGCGTCGCAGGTCGTGGAGGCGCGGCGTCCCCGTGCGCCGGAGAGGGGCCGGACCGCGCCGGCGCTGTTTTCCCCGATCAAACACTTGCTTGACGCGCCCCCTGGCGCTTACTGTCCGCGCCAGCCAATGAACTTGTATAAAAATGGAAATCAGCATGCGGTTTACGGGTACCGATTCCTACGTCGCAACGGAGGATCTCAAGGTCGCCGTCAATGCGGCGATCGTTCTGGAGCGTCCGCTTCTGGTGAAGGGCGAACCGGGCACCGGCAAGACCGTGCTGGCGGAGGAAATCGCGCGCGCCCTCGGCGCGCCGCTGCTCACCTGGCACGTCAAGTCGACCACGAAGGCGCAGCAGGGCCTGTATGAGTATGATGCCGTCAGCCGCCTGCGCGACAGCCAGCTCGGCGACAGCCGCGTCACCGACATCAAGAACTACATCAAGAAGGGCAAGCTCTGGGAAGCCTTCGAGCACGGCGGCCGCCCCGTCCTGCTGATCGACGAGATCGACAAGGCCGACATCGAGTTCCCGAACGACCTGCT
>JASGGD010000285.1:0-5235 GCA_047605225.1 Novosphingobium sp. | reverse complement strand
AGACGATCCACATCAAGGGCCGCGACCTCGTCAACGGCGTGCCCAAGGAAATCACCATCAGCCAGGCCAACGTCGCCGAGGCACTGGCGGAACCGATCGGCCAGATCATCGAGGGCGTGCGCATCGCGCTCGAGAACACCGCGCCAGAACTGGCCGCCGACATCGTCGATCAGGGCATCGTCCTCACCGGCGGCGGCGCGCTGATCCAGGGCCTCGACGATTACCTGCGCGAGGAAACCGGCCTGCCTGTCAGCGTCGCCGAAGATCCTCTGTCCTGCGTCGCGCTCGGCACCGGCCGTGCGATGGAAGACCCGATCTATCGCGGCGTCCTGATGTCCGCCTGATGGAGTGCGGGAGCCCTTGTGCCAAGCGACGGCATGAGGCTCCCTGAAAGGCGCGGCGGACCTTCAGCACCGGACCGCCGCGCGGGAATGACAGGAGTGCATGGCGCATGGCACCGCCAGCCAATCGGCGCTCCGGCTTTTCGCGCAGGGCGCAATATTCGACGTTCTTCCAGTACACCGCCGGCGTGCTTGGCGCGGTGGTCGGGCTTGGATTGCTCGTCGTCTCCATGGTCAATCCGAATGCGTTCTCGACGCTACGCGGGGCCGCTGCGGACCTCACGGAATCGCCGGCGCAGGCGACCGCCGGTGGCAGGCGCGCGGGCAAGGACTTCATGGCGGAGATCGGCGGCTTCTTCCTGTCCGGCCGCGAACATGCCCGACTGGAGCGCGAACTGGCCGAAGCCAAAGTGCGCATCGCACGGGCACAGGCCACCGAGACGGAAAACCGCCGCCTCAAACAATTGCTGAACTTGCGTGAGGATGACGCACAGCCGGTCGCCTATGCCCGCCTCGTCAGTTCCACCGGCGCCAGCACGCGCCGGTTCGCCACGCTTGGCGCCGGCACCGACAAGGGCATCGCCAAAGGCATGCCGGTCCGCTCGCAGATGGGCCTCGTCGGGCGCGTCCTCGAAGTCGGCATGTCGAGCGCGCGCGTGCTGCTCATCACCGACACCGAAAGCATCGTGCCGGTGCGCCGCGCCCGCGACGGCGTGCCTGCCTTCGCGCAGGGACACGGCGACGGGACGATCCGGATCCGCCTCGTCAACCTCGGCCTCAATCCGCTGCGCAAGGGCGACGTGATGGTCACCTCGGGCTCTGGCGGTCTCTATCGCCCCGGAACGCCGCTTGCAGTGGTGACCGAACTGCTGCGCGACGGTGCGGTGGCGCGGGTGCTTAGCAATCCGTCCGACACCGACTATGTCGTCGTCGAGCGCGCCTGGGCACCTCCCCCGCCGCCTCCGCCCGCCGAATCCGCGCCCGGGAGCGAGTGATCGTGCCGCTGCTGTCCGGCAACGACACGGTCGTAAAGCAGAGGATCAACCGCAAGCCCTCGCGCACGATCGCGGGCGGGGTTCCGTGGCTGACGGTGATGCTGGGATCGCTGGCGCCCGGCTGGGTACTGATCGCATCGGCGCCGGTGCTTCCGCCGCTTGGCTTCCTGATGTTCATCGCCTGGCGCCAGTTGCGCCCCGGCCTGATGCCGATGTGGGCCGGACTGCCGCTCGGCCTGTTCGACGACCTGTTCTCCGGATCGCCGTTCGGCACCGCCGTGCTGCTGTGGTCTTTGTCGACGATCGTGCTGGACCATGTCGAGACACGTCTGCCCTGGCGCAACTTCCTGACCGAGTGGCTGGTGGCGATCGGCCTCATCGTGGCGTATATCGTGCTCTGCCTCGGCGTGTCGAACATCGCCGGTGCTTCCGCCCCCCTTAATGTCATCGTGCCCCAGGTCGTGATTTCCGTGATTATCTACCCTCTCGTCGGACGTTTCGTGGCCCTGATGGACCGCGTCCGCCTGACGCCCTTCGTGGTCATGCGATGAAATTCAGTTTCCGGCGCCTGATCCGCGCCCCGCACGTCACCACCGGCACCCTGCGCAACAGCTTCGACCGGCGCACCATCGTCGTCGGCGGTATTCAGGGCGGCATCGGCTGCCTGCTCGCCGCGCGCATGACCTACCTGTCGGTCTTCGAGAACGAGAAGTACAAGCTCAAGGCCGAGAGCAACCGCGTCAACCTGTCGCTGATCCCGCCGCGCCGCGGCTGGATTCTCGACCGCCATGGCCAGCCTCTCGCCTCCAACCGCGCCGACTTCCGCGTTGACGTAATCCCCGAGCGGATGACCGATCCCGAGCGCACCATCGCCGAACTCGGCAAGCTGCTGTCGCTTACCCCGATCGCGATGCAGGACCTGCAGGACAAGCTCGACCGCTCGCACGGTTTCGCGCCCGTCGAAGTGGCGTCGCGCCTCGATTGGGAGCGCTTCGCCTCGGTCAGCGTGCGGCTGCCGGACCTTCCCGGCGTGGTGACCCAGCGCGGTTATTCGCGATTCTATCCGACCGGCCCTTCGGTCGGCCACCTCATCGGCTACGTCGGCGCCGCCTCGGCCGAGGAGTACGAGAAAGACCACGACCCCGTCCTGCTCACGCCCGGTTACAAGCTGGGCAAGGACGCGCTCGAGAAATACTACGAGAAGGACCTGCGCGGCACTCCCGGCGCGCGGCGCGTCGAGGTGACCGCCTCGGGCCGCATCGTGCGCGACCTCGACACGCGCGAGGACATTCCGGGCAAGACCATCAAGACGACCATCGACGCTGCCATCCAGGACTATGCGGCTCGCCGTATCGGCCCTGAGTCCGCCGCCGTCGTGGTGATGGACTGCCAGACCGGCGACGTGCTCGCGATGGCGTCGATGCCCAGCTTCGATCCCAACAGCTTCTCTGACGGCATCGGCCGCCTCGAGTGGAAGATGCTGTCGGACGACGACCATGTTCCTCTGCGCAACAAAGTGCTGCGCGGGCTCTATCCGCCGGGCTCGACCGTCAAGCCGATGGTGGCCCTGTCCTTCATGGAAGCGGGGCTGGACCCGAACGAGAGCGTGTTCTGCGGCGGCGGCCTGCGTGTGGGCAACCGCGTGTTCCACTGCTGGCAACGGCGCGGCCACGGTCAGGTCAACATGGCCAAGGGCATCTACCAGAGCTGCGACGTCTACTTCTACCACTTCGCCCAGCGCATCGGCATGGACCCGATCGCGGCGATGGCGAAGCGTCTCGGCCTCGGTCAGGAGTTCCCGCTGCCGGTCGCGGGTCAGTCCTACGGTACGGTCCCGAGCCCGGCGTGGAAGCTCAAGAAGTACGACAAGGAATGGCAGACCTTCGACACGGTCAACGCCACGATCGGTCAGGGCTACTTCCTCGTGAACCCGCTGCAGCAGGCCATCCAGGCCTCGCGCATCGCCAGCGGCCGGATCATCATGCCCCGGATGATCCATGGCCACGAGCACGAACCGCAGGCCTCCCTTGGCGTGCCCGAGGAGCATCTCGCCTATATCCGGCAGGCCATGTCCGACGTCGCCAATGGCCCCGGCTCCGCGCCGCATGCCCGCCTGCCCTTCCCCGACATCAAGCTCGCGGGCAAGACCGGCACCGCGCAGGTCGTCGGCCTCAACGTCGGCAACGGCAAGGGCGGCTTGTGGAAGCACCGCGACCACGGCCACTTCATCTGTTTCGCGCCTGCGGACAACCCGCGCTACGCCTGCTCGGTCGTCGTCGAGCACGGCGGCGGTTCGGGCGCGGCCTACCCGATCGCGCGCGACGTGCTGACTTACATCTTCGACAAGGAAAAGGGCATGGAAGTCCTGACCGAACTCGAGACCAAGTGGGGCGGCACCGCCAAGGAGCGTCTCGACGCCCGCTTCCGCGCCTATTCCGCGCAGTACGGGGTCGGTGCGCCCAAGGTCTCGCCCGAAGAGGAACGCCGCAAGCTGCAGGGCGCCGACCAGCCCGACGAACCGCGCCAGCCCATCAGCGAGGCGCAATCGCCCGCGCCCGAGCCTGCCGACGAGGCGGATCGACCGGCACCGGCGCCCTCGCCTGCCGCTACGCCCACGACTGGAGGATCGCCGCAATGAGCCGCTCCATCGTTCCCGAGGCGATCTCGCGCCAGCCCTGGCAGATGATCATCCCTCTCTGCGGGCTCGTCGGCCTCGGCGCGGCAGTGCTCTATTCGGCGGCGGGCGGCAGCCTGCAGCCTTATGCGCTCAGCCATGTCGTGCGCTTCTGCGTGTTCCTGGTAATGGCCATGGTCATCGCCCGGATGAGCCGGAACCTGTTCCGGATGGCGGCCTATCCCATCTACGGCGCGATCCTGATCCTGCTCGTCCTCGTCGAACTGATCGGCGCGGTCGGCGGCGGCAGCCAGCGCTGGCTGAACCTCGGCTTCATGTCGCTGCAGCCGTCGGAACTGATGAAACCGGCGATCGTCCTCGTGCTCGCGCGCTTCTACGAGACGCTGCCGCATGCCATGACCGCCAGCTGGCGCGGGCTCGTCCCGGCGGGCGTGCTGATCGGCGTTCCGGCGCTGTTCGTGCTGATCCAGCCCGACCTCGGGACCGCGACCGCCGTTTGCTTCGGCGGCGTGGTGACGATGTTCCTCGCGGGCCTCCCCTTGTGGTGGTTCCTGGGTGCAGGCGGCGCCATGATGGTCATCGCCCCGATCGCGTTCTTCACCTTGCTCCACGACTACCAGCGCAACCGCGTGCTGGTGTTCATGGACCCGGAAGGCGACCCGCTCGGCACCGGCTACCACATCACCCAGTCCAAGATCGCGATCGGCTCGGGCGGTATCTTCGGCAAGGGCTTCGGCAACGGCACCCAGAGCCACCTGCAGTACCTGCCCGAACCCCACACCGACTTCGTCTTCGCCACCATGTCGGAGGAGTGGGGCCTGATGGGAGGGCTGTTCGTCCTCTTCGTATTCACGGTCGTGATCGGCTGGGGCATGGGCGTCGCGCGCCGCGCGCCGGACCGCTTCTCCAGCCTGCTGGCGGCAGGCATGACGGCCACGATGTTCTTCTACGTGATGATCAACCTGATGATGGTCATGGGCCTTGCGCCGGTGGTCGGAATTCCCCTTCCCTTCATGAGCCACGGCGGCACTTCGATGCTCACCAACATGATCTGCCTGGGCACGATCATGGCCGTAAACCGTTGGAATCAGGGCAGAGGATCACTCGGCTGAAACTTTTTCAAGTTTTCGCTTCCAATCCAAAAATCTGCCGTTATAGGGACCTCTCCGCCGCCGACCGGCGGGGCCGCAAGGCCCTTCGAGGACAGGTAGCGTGGACGCATAGCTCAGTTGGTAGAGCAGCTGACTCTTAATCAGCGGGTCCT
>JASGGD010000284.1:0-5248 GCA_047605225.1 Novosphingobium sp. | reverse complement strand
CGAAGCTGCGCCGTCCTCGCCAGCTTCGGCACCGACCATCCCTGCACCGCCGCGTCCCGGATCACGTCGCCGAGCAAACCGAGCGCCAGCACGGTCAGGATCAGGGGCGCGCCCGTGCTCACCAGCATCCACGGCGCCCGCGAGATCACCTGCGAAGCATCGTGGATCAGACCGCCCCAGCTCGGCTCGGGCGGGGGCGCCCCGAAGCCGAGGAAGCCCAGCCCGGCCTGCGCGGAGACGGCCGCGGCCAGCAACAGCGATCCTTGCACGATGATCGTGCTCATGACGCGCGGCGCGATGTGGCGCAGCATGATCTGGCCGCGCGTCAATCCGGCGACGGCCGCGGCAGCGACGTAAAGCTCCTCTCGATAGGCCATGGCTTGCGCCCGCAGGATGCGGATCAGGCCGGCACTGGCGATGAAGCCGATACAGCCCATGGCCATGTCCATATTGCCGGGGAAAACCGCCAGAACCACCAGGACGATGATGATCGTCGGCATGGCGATCAAAAGCTCGGCCAGGCGGCTCGCCGCCCAGTCCACCCAGCCGCCCAGATAACCGGCCATCAGCCCCAGCGTGACGCCCGCCGCCAGATAGACGGCCAGCGCCTCTGCCGCCGCGACCAGCGTCGAGCGGCCGCCATGGAGCACCCGGCTGAAGATGTCGCGTCCCAGCGCATCGGTGCCGAACAGATGCGCGGCCGAAGGCTTCGTCAGCACGCCGAGCAAATCCTGTTCCAGCGGGTCGTGAAGGGTAAGCCACGGCGCCAGCATCATGGCGAGGCTGGCGATGACGAGCCACGCGATCGCCGCCAGCCCGACGGGGTTGCGCAGAACGGTGCCCAGCAATGTACGATTTTCGCTCATCGGGCCCTCACGCGCGGATCGACCAGGCCGTAGAGCAGATCGACGAAAAGGTTCACGATGACGACGAAAAGGGTGACGTAGATGACGGCGCCCTGGATCACCGGCACATCGTGCTGGAGCGTCGCCTGCTGGATCAGGCTGGCGATACCCGGAAGCGCGAACACCACCTCGACGAACAGCGCGCCCGTCAGCATGTAGATGAAAACCAGCCCCAGGACGGTGATGATCGAGACCGAGCTGTTGCGCAGCACATGGCGGAAAAGGATCGAGCGCCCCGAGAAGCCGTTGGCCTGCATCACCCGGATGAAATCGCGGCTCAGCGTGTCCAGCACGCTGTCGCGCGTCTGCTTGGCGATGATGGCGATGGTGGAAAGCGTCAGCGCCACGACCGGCAGGGTCAGAGCGTGCAGCCAGCCGGAGAAGGACTGCGTCAGAGGAACGTAGCCGATTACCGGAAACAGGCGCAGCCCGACGGCGAACACGGCGATCAGCACCAGCCCGATCCAGAACGAGGGGACCGCGAGCCCGAACATGGCCAGCCCGTCCACCAGCTTCGCCGGCCAGCCGCCGCGCAATGCGCCAAGAAGGCCGAGACCGATCCCGAGGACACCGGAGAGCAGCGTTCCCAGCGTGATCAGCGAAAGCGAGATCGCGAGGCGTCCGTTCAGAATCCGCGTCACCGGCTCGTTGGTGAACAGCGAGGCGCCGAGGTCGCCATGCATCAGCGCCGAGAGCCAGTGCCAATACTGCAGATAGACAGGCTCGTTCAGCCCGAGCTGCTGACGAACCGCCTCGTACTCGGCCTGCGTGCCGAGATCACCGACGATCATGCGGGCGGCATCGCCGGGCACAAGCGACAGCAAGACGAACGTGAGCGCCGAGACGACGAAGAGCAGCGGGATCGACATTGCGATCCGGTTGATCAAGAGCCGAGCGATTGCCATGCTTCCTCCCGAAGCGAAAACCAACCGAGTGATCGCTCGGTTTTAGAGAATTACTTCGTGCAAGGCAAGGCGTGTTCGCCTGTTAAGATTTAAATCAACGCTCATGAGGTCGTATTCGGAAGCTCCGGCGCGCGGTCGCGAGATCGTCGAGCGCTGCAAGTTCGATCTCGCCGAGGCAGTACCAGCATCCCGAGAAAGGTCCCATTCCGCGGAAAAGGCAAAGAGGTCGGGCCGGATCGGCTGAACGGCCAGGAGGTCGCGCGCCTCGTCAAAAAAATAGTGCTCGCCGCCGGCGTGCGGGGCGATCTGTCCGAGGCCGAGCGCGGGCAAAAATTCGCCGGGCACTCGCTGCGTGCCGGCCTTGCCAAAGAGTGCGACCCGCAGGCCGCAATTTCAAAATTGTTAGATGTCCTCGGTCATCTGGAAGGCTTGCGGCCGGGTGAGCATGTCTGGCCGTAGCATCTCGTCGAGCCGTTCCTTCGACATCAACCCCTTTTCCAGAACCAGTTCATAAACGCCACGGCCCGTACGATGCGCTTCCAGCGCCACGGCAGTTGCGTTGACATAGCCGACAAAGGGGTTCAACGCCGTCACGATGCCGATGGATTGCTCGACCGATTCCCGCAATCGGTCACGATTGGCCGTGATACCTTTGACGCAGTTTCCCTCCAGCGTCATGCAGGCTGCCGTCAGATGGCGGATGGAACGAGAGAGACTGTAGAAGATGATCGGCTCGAATGCATTTAGCTGGAGTTGACCGGCCTCGGCCGCCATCGTGATCGTGACATCGTTGCCGATCACCTCGAAAGCCACCTGGTTGACCACTTCCGGAATAACCGGATTGACCTTGCCTGGCATGATCGATGATCCAGCCTGCCGGGCGGGGAGGTTGATTTCGTTGAACCCTGCCCGCGGACCGGAGGATAGGAGCCGGAGGTCATTGCAGGTCTTGGACAGCTTGACGGCTACCCGCTTCAGCACGCCAGAAAGCTGCACGAACGCGCCGCAATCCTGCGTCGCCTCGATCAGGTCGGGCGAGGTCACCAGTTCCATCCCGACGATTGCCGAGAGGCGCTCGCGGACCCGAGCAGCATAGTCAGGGTGCGCGTTGATGCCCGTGCCGATGGCTGTCGCGCCAAGGTTGATCTCGCGAATGAGCTGCACGGCTTCCGAAAGGCGGGCCATGTCTTCGGCGAGCATGACGGCATAGGTGCCGAATTCCTGTCCCAGCGTCATCGGCACAGCGTCCTGCAGTTGCGTCCGGCCCATCTTCAGGACATCGGCGAACTCGGTGGCCTTCTGGGCGAATGCGGCGCGCAGGGTGTCCATGGCCGCGATCAGTCGCGTGATGCCGGCCGACGCGGCGAGTTTCAGAGACGTCGGGTAAACATCGTTGGTGGATTGACCGAGGTTGACGTGCTCGTTCGGATGCAGATGCCCATAGTCACCGCGTGCCCGGCCGAGAATTTCCAGCGCGCGGTTGGCAATGACTTCGTTGGCATTCATGTTGGTGGAGGTGCCGGCGCCGCCTTGAATGAGGTCCACCACGAAATGATCGTGCAAGGCACCTTCGCGGATTTCGCGGCATGCCTGCACGATGGCGTTTCCTTTCTCGGGGCTCAGCAAGGCGAGATCCATATTCGCCCCGGCCGCCGCCTCTTTGATCGCAGCGAGCGCGACGATGAGATCGGGTGCGTCGCAGAGGCGCCGGCCAGAGATTGGGAAGTTTTCGACGGCGCGCAAGGTATGCACGCCGTAATAAGCCTCGCAGGGGATCGGAAGATCACCGATCAGATCGTGTTCGGTTCGAAAATTGTCGGACAATGTCATCGGATCGACCTTGGAGAAAAGCGAGAGGGCGTGTTGCGGCGCCTCGATTTCAGCGCAGACGCTGCGGCATCGCGTCGGCCGGGATGAGCGGGACGTACCGTTCACCGCCGAGCCGCTCGCGGTGCTCGGCCTTCGCCGCGCTGATCAGCGTGGGATCGGTCAGCGCCTGCAATGCCGAGGCCGCCATGACTTTCCCGGCCTGCAGCATGCCCTTGTGCGCATACCCGGACTTGCCCTGCGAGACCATCTGCCAGGTATGCGGCGGGGTGCCGTAGGCTTCGGTCGCGACATAGACCTGTCCGGTCGGGACCAGCCAGCTGACATCGCCTACATCTGTAGAACCATGCAGGAAGGTTGGCGTCTCCTCGAAGGGGTTCAAGTCTTCCGACAGAATCCTGCCGCGCTTGGCGACGCGCGCTTGAACCTCGTCAGCGAAGGTCTTCTGGATGCTGCCGGCAAAATCCTTCTCGCTGTTAGAGAAGCTCGCCACGCCGAGTTTCTCGAATTCATGATGCATCATACGGGCAAGCGTCACGTTTGGCACGAGATCGGCCGAAGCGGCGTCGAAAGCAATATCCAATTGTGTGCCCGTCATGAGCGCCGCCCCGCGCGCGACGTCCTTTACGCGCTCCGTAATGTCTCTCACCTGATCCATGCGGGGTGCGCGCACCTTGTAGAGCACCTGTGCGTGGGACTGGACCACATTGGGTGCTCTACCGCCCGTGTCGGTGATCGCGTAATGAATGCGACCGTCCTGGATGATGTGTTCGCGCAGGTAGTTGCAGCCGACATTCGTCAGTTCCACGGCATCCAGCGCGGAGCGGCCGAGATGTGGCTCGAAGCCCGCATGAGCGCTGGTGCCACGGAAGGTGAAGTAAAGCTGGTTGGTCGCCAGCATCCGGGCATTGTAGGCGAGGTTCTCGTCCCACGGATGCCAGGTAAAGGCGACGTCTACGTCATCGAAGAGACCTTCGCGCGCCATGTAGGCCTTGCCGCCGCCGCCTTCTTCGGCTGGGCAGCCATAGTAACGGATCGTTCCGGGCAGCTTCATTTCGTCCTTGCAGGCCTTCAGCGCAAGGGCGGCAGCCAGCGCACCCGTTCCGAGAAGATTGTGGCCGCAGCCATGGCCGTTTCCACCTGCCGTGATGGGGTCGTGGTGCGTGATCCCATCCTTCTGGCTCAGCCCCGTCAGAGCGTCGAACTCCCCGAGAATGGCGACGACCGGATACCCCTCGCCATAGCTCGCGACGAATGCCGTTTCGATCTTGCCGGCGTTGCGTGTGACGGCAAAGCCCGCCTTTTCCAGTTCATCCGCCAGTAACGCCGCCGAACGGGTCTCCTCATAGCGGATTTCGGCAAAGGACCAGATGGCGTCGGACACGGATTTCAAATTGTCCGCATGGGCCGCGACTGTGCGCTCGATGATGTCGATATAGGTCATGGTCTTCCTCAGGCGGTCTGTTCGGCGGTTTTCTTGCCGTGGATGGCGGGGAAGGTGGTAGCGATGGCGCAGACGACAATGGCGCATCCGACGAGGACCGAGAACGCGATGCCGTAGTTCTGGTCGGTAGCCGACAGCACCGCTCCGATGAGCATCGGCGAGATGAA
>JASGGD010000283.1:0-5262 GCA_047605225.1 Novosphingobium sp. | reverse complement strand
ACCGACGCGCTCGACGCGGTGGGCAACACCACCAAGGCCGTGACCAAGGGCTATGCCATCGGCTCGGCGGGCCTTGCCGCGCTGGTGCTGTTCGCCGCCTACACTACCGACCTCAAGGAGTTCTTCCCGCTGCTGGAGGTCAACTTCAGCCTCGAGAACCCCTACGTCATCGTCGGCCTGCTGCTCGGTGCGCTCCTGCCGTACCTGTTCGGCGCGATGGGCATGACGGCGGTGGGCCGAGCGGCGGGCGACGTGGTCGTCGACGTGCGCGAACAGTTCCGCGAGAAACCGGGCATCATGACGTACGAGCAAAAGCCCGATTACGCCCGGACCGTCGACCTCGTGACCAAGGCCGCGATCAAAGAGATGATCATCCCCTCGCTGCTGCCGGTGCTGGCGCCGATCGTGGTCTATTACGTGATCGGCTGGGTCGCGGGACCGGAGAACGGCTTTGCGGCACTCGGCGCGCTGCTTCTAGGCGTGATCGTCGGCGGCCTGTTCGTGGCGCTGTCGATGACTTCGGGCGGCGGCGCGTGGGATAACGCCAAGAAGTTCATCGAGGACGGCAATCACGGCGGTAAGGGATCGGAAGCGCACAAGGCCGCCGTCACCGGCGACACCGTGGGCGATCCCTACAAGGACACCGCAGGACCGGCGGTGAACCCGATGATCAAGATCACCAACATCGTCGCCCTGCTGCTGCTCGCGGCAATGGCGGCAGGCTGACCGCAGCGGCACCGCGCCGGCTGGACCTTGCTCGATTCCGGCGCGGTGCCGTTAGCGTTTCCTTGATTTCTCGTCACTAATTCAGGGTACGAACACGCAACGTTCCGGCAACAGGATTCGCGTCGCAAGTGGCTGGCGAGGCATATCGCAAGGAAGCTCCATCGGCGCTCGATGCCGAGATAGCCCCCGCGCGCCTGTCATCCGGCAGCCTTGCCGCCATGCCCTGGCGCGCGCTGGAGGGCGAAGTCGAAGCCTGGGACCACCTTGCCCGTAACGCCAGCGAGCCCAACCCGTTCTTCGAAAGCTGGTATCTCCTCCCTTCCCTCCGGCACCTGCCCGAGACGGACCGCGTGACGATCCTGCGATTCGAACAGCACGGTCGCCTCGCAGGCCTGCTGCCGATCGCGCATCCCCGGCGCTACTACCGCTGGCCGATGCCGCACGTGTCGAGTTGGCTCCATGCCAACTGCTTCTGCGGGGTACCGCTGGTCACGAAGGGCGCCGAAGTTCCGTTCTGGCAGGCCGTGCTGCGCTGGGCCGACACCCGGCCGGGCGCGGCGCTGTTCATGCATTTGCGCGGCATGGTACTGGGCGGGCCGCTGCATGCCGCGCTGGACGCCGTGGCAGCGCAGGACACGCGGCAGGTCGAGGTGGTCCATCGCGAGGCACGCGCCATGCTCGCCTCCGACCTCTCGCCCGAGGCTTATCTGGAAGGCGCGCTGTCGGGCAAGAAACGCAAGGAACTGCGCCGCCAGACAAACCGCCTCGCCGAAGAGGGCGCCCTCGCCTTCGAGCGCCGCACTGATGCGTGCGACATCTCCCGTTGGTGCTCAGATTTCCTCGCTCTGGAGGCAGCGGGCTGGAAGGGGCAGGCGGGCTCTGCACTGGCAAGTTCACCGCAGACGGAGCGCATGTTTCGCGAAAGCCTCGAAGGCGCCGCCCTGCGCGGCAGGCTGGAGCGCCTGTCGCTGACGCTCGACGGTCGCCCCATCGCGATGCTGGCGACGTTCCTCACCGCGCCGGGCGCCTATTCCTACAAGACCGCCTTCGACGAGGCTTACGCGCGCTTTTCGCCGGGCGTTCTGCTCCAGCGTGAGAACCTCGCCATGCTGGACCGCTCCGACATCGCCTGGACCGACAGTTGCGCCAGCGCCGACCATCCGATGATCGACCACCTCTGGCGCGAGCGCCGGGGGATCGGGCGGCTCTCCATCGCCATCGGCGGACGGCTGCGTCGCGCCGCCTTCCGCCAGTTCGTACGCGCCGAAACCGCGCGCCATCCCGCCGGACAGCAACCATGAACGCCCCGACCTCTCTCCAGCCCGCCCCCGTTTTTCCGGGCACCGCGCGCGAGGCCTTCGCGTCGCACTATCCCGAAGTGCCGCACAAGCTGACCCATGCCCTCGGCGCGCATCCGCTGATGGAGCTGGAGGCTCTCGCCCGACTGGCGGAAGGACTTCCCGCCACCTCGGTCGAATACAACGCCAGCGACCAGCCCATCGGCGTCGAAGGCAAGCCCGCGCCGACCGGCATCCCCATCGGCGAGACCATCCGCCATATCGAGACGACCCGCTCGTGGGCGGTGCTCAAGAACGTCGAGCAGGACCCGGCTTATGCCGCTCTTCTCGCAGACCTACTGGCGGAAATCCGCCCGGCGATCGAGGCGCGCACGGGGCGCATGCTCAAGACGCAGGCGTTCGTCTTCGTGACCAGCGCCGGGGGCGTCACGCCCTACCACTTCGACCCCGAGCACAACATCCTGATGCAAGTGCGCGGCTCGAAGGTGATGACGCAGTTCCCGGCAGGCGATCCGACCTTCGCGCCGGACGAGGTTCACGAAACCTACCACACCGGCGGGGGCCGCGAACTGAAGTGGCGCGACGAACTGCTCTCGGGCGGCCGTGAATTCTCACTCGGGCCGGGCGAGGCGCTCTATGTGCCGGTCATGGCGCCGCATTTCGTGCGCAACGGGCCGGAGCCGTCGGTCTCGCTATCGATCACATGGCGCTCGGAGTGGAGCTTCGCCGAAGCCGACGCGCGGGCATTCAACGGACTGCTGCGCTGGTGCGGGCTCAAACCGAAGGCGCCGGGCCGCTGGCCGGATCGCAATCGCGTCAAAGCCACAGGTTGGCGCATCGCGCGAAAGCTGGGGGCCTGACCGCTCACCTCAATCCGATCGATTTAAGCGATCACAGTCCTTTGAAGCATCGGTTTATTATTGCGAACTACTCGCATTAGATCGGTGCCGAAAGGACCACCCGATGACCCGCGATTTCGCCAAGACCTTCAGCTTCCTCGCCCTGCATCTGATGGTGGGCTTCACCGTCGCTTATCTCGTTACCGGATCGGTCACGATGGCGGGCGGGATCGCCTTGATCGAGCCTTTGGTGAATGCCGTCGTGTTCTTCTTCCACGAGCGCGCATGGCAGGGAGGTGCGTCATTCGGCGACCTTCTGACGCACCGCCACGCCGCAGGCTGACTGCGGATCAGGAACGCCGGGTCGTTTCCTTGCGCAAATCGTGCACACGGCCGTCGCGATGCTCGATCACCGGGCTGAAGTCCTCGGGTTCGTTGACGAGATCGTCGAACAGCGCGCGATAATGGATCATCGCCCGGCGCAGTTCCTCGGTCCCCGCCTCGCCGCGCGCATGGCTGGCGGCGATATGATGGCCGGTGCGGTAATGCGCGATGACTTCGCCATGATCGACCGACAGATCCTCGTAGCGCTGGTCGAAGTCCGCCACCGGATAGCCGCGCGCGGTCATGACATCCGCGAGCAGGACGTCGGCACGCTGGACCGCGCCTGCCGGATCATCGACGAACTGGGCCTGCACCTGCAGCCATGCTCCCACGAACGCCTCGCGCCGGGCGGGCTGCAGCGGGCGGATGTCGAAGGCGGCGACGCGCTTCTCGCGCTCGTGGAGCACGGTCTCGGCCTTGTGCGTGCTGCCGGACTGGTCGACGGTGCGTTCGTATTCGTCACCGAACCGACCGCGCAGCCGAGCCGAATGGCGGCTGCGCATGACCGTCACGGCGACGCCGACCAACACAGCCAGCGCGATCAGACCGACGGCTATGGCAAGCGGACTAAGTGAAACCACGTTGAATCTCCCATTTCCCGCCTCCGTCCTACGCAGACTTGAACAGGGGAGATGGCCGAGAGTTGCGCGGCCCACCGCAGCGGGCGCGCCGCTCAGCCGTTCGGATGGTAGAAATCGTAGATCGTCTGCGCCACTGCCACGCTGACACCCGGCGCCCGGCGCAAGTCCTCGAGGCTGGCCGCGCGCACCTTGCTCGCGGTGCCGAAGTGCAGCAGCAGAGCGCGCTTGCGGGCCGGGCCGATGCCGGGGATCTCGTCGAGCGGGCTGGCGGTGATCGCACGGCTGCGCTTCGCCCGGTGCGCGCCGATGACGAAGCGGTGGACCTCGTCGCGCAGGCGCTGGAGGTGGAACAGCACCGGCGAATTCACCGGCAGCATCTTTTCGCGCCCGTCGGGGAAGTGGAACACCTCGCGCCCCTCGCGGCCGTGATGGGGGCCCTTGGCGATGGCAATGAGGTTGACGTCCTCGATGCCGAGTTCCTCCAGCGCGTCCTTCACCGCGTTCATCTGGCCCTTGCCGCCGTCGATCAGGACGAGGTCGGGCCAGGTGCCGCCGGTGCGCTCGGGGTCTTCCTCCTGCACCCGGCCGAAGCGGCGGGTCATGACCTCACGCATCATCGCGTAGTCGTCGTCGGTCTGCGCGGATTTGATGTTGAACTTGCGGTACTGGCTGGTCTGGAAGCCCTCCGGTCCCGCCACCACCATCGCGCCGAGCGCCTTTGTGCCCGAGATATGGCTGTTGTCGTAGACTTCCACCCGCTGCGGCAAGTCGGCGAGTTCGAGGAAATCGGCCATCTCGCGCCAGACTTTCGCCTGCGTCCCGCGCTCGGCCTGTCGCCGGTCAAGCGCTTCCACCGCGTTGCGCGTGGCCTGCGCCATCAGGTTGCGCCGGTTGCCGCGCTGGGGGACGGAGATTTCCACCTTGCCGCCCGCACTCTCGCGCAGGGCTTCGGCGATGAGGTCCGCCTCAGGCAGTTCGCGGTCGACGAGGATGCACCGCGCGGGCGGCACTTCCTCGTAGAACTGCGCGAGGAACGCCTGCATCACTTCCTCCTCGCTCAGCCCCTCGGTGTGCGTCGGGAAGAAGGCGCGGTGCCCCCAGTTCTGGCCACCACGGATGAAGAACGCCTGCACGCCCACCTGGCCGCCCTTGCTGGCCATCGCGAAGATGTCGGCGTTGTCGAGGCCCTCGGCGTTGATCGCCTGGCTGCCCTGGATGAAGGTCGCCGCGCGCAACCGATCACGCAGCATCGCCGCGCGTTCGAAGTCGAGGTCCTGCGCGGCCTCTGCCATCTGCGCCTCGATCTTGCGCTGGACGGCGTTTGACTTGCCGCCGAGGAAGTCCTTCGCCTCCTGCACCAGTTCCCTGTAACCCGCCTCGTCGATGCGATCGACGCAGGGGGCCGAGCAGCGCTTGATCTGGTAGAGCAGGCAC
>JASGGD010000282.1:0-5289 GCA_047605225.1 Novosphingobium sp. | reverse complement strand
GTTACCGACGCCAACGTGGTGCTCGGCTACCTGCCCGAGAACCTCCTGGGCGGCACCTTCAAGCTTGATCGCGAAGGCGCCAAGGCGGCGGTGCAGACCATCGCTGACAAGCTGGGCATCGGCCTGATGGAAGCAGCGCGCGGCATCATTGATATCGTCAATGAGAACATGTTCGGCGCGCTGCGCATGATCTCGGTGCAGCAAGGCTACGATCCGCGTCACTTCGCGGTGATGGGCTTTGGCGGAGCCGGTCCGCTCCACGTCAACGCCGTCGCCAAGCTGATGGGTTCGTGGCCTGCGGTTTCGCCCGTTTCTCCGGGCGTGCTCTGCGCGCTGGGCGATGCGACCACGCGCATGCGCACCGAGACCGCGCGCAGCTTCTCGACGCTGGCCTCGCAGACCGTGGTCGACCATCTCGTCGCCATCCTGGCCGACATGGAAGCCAGCTTCGCCGCGAACTGGCGGATGATGGGCTCGATGCTGCGGATATCACCACCCTGTTCGAGATCGACCTGGCTATGCGGTAGGCTTCGAGGCGCCGCTCGAAGTGAGCCTTGCGGACCTGCGCGACCACGGCGTGCCCGCGCTCACCGCGCGGTTCGACGACGAGCATCGCCGCCTGTTCACCTTCAACATGGACAGCGAGCACCAGATCGTGAACCTGCGCTCGGTGGCGCTGGGCCGCGCGCCCGATCTGCCGGCGACGCCGCTGCCCGAAGGCGATGGCGATCCCGCTGCGGCTAAGCTTCGCGACCACGAGTTGTGGATCGACGGGGCGATGCGCTCGGCGGCGATCTACGATCGCGCCAGACTGAAGCCAACGACGTGATCCCCGGCGGTCGTGTCGAGATGGACTCGACCACCCTCATCGAAGCCGATTGCGTGGGCAAGGTCGACGCCTTCGGCAACATCCTGATCAACCTGGCCTGAGGCAAAGGAGCTCACTGACATGCCTGCACGGATCATCCAGGACAACCAGACCCCGTTCGCGACGGTCGAGATCGACCCGGTCACGCTCGAGGTCATCGAGAACGCGCTGCGCAACGCCCGCATCGAGATGGACGCCACGCTGGTGCGCACCGCCATGTCGCCGGGCATCCGCGAACAGGGCGACGCCTTCCCGCTGATCGCCGACCATCTCGGCCGCATGATCGTCGGCCAATTCGGCAGCTACATCGGCCCTTTCCTCGAAGGCTATGACGGCACCGTCGAGGAAGGCGACATGATCTTCCTGTCCGATCCCTATTCGGTCGGCGGCGCGATCAGCCACTGCAACGACTGGCTGGTACTGCTGCCCGTGTTCAAGGACGGCCGCCTGCTCGCCTATACCGCCATGTTTGGCCACCAGTCCGACATCGGCGGCAAGGTGCCCGGATCAATGCCGATCGACGCGACCAGCATCTTCCAGGAAGGTCTGCGCATCCCGCCGGTGAAGATCTACCGCCAGGGCGTCTATAACGAGGATCTGGTCAAGCTGGCGCTCCACCAGTCGCGCACGCCGTCCTGGTGCGCGGCCGATCTCAACGCGCTGATCGCCTCCTGCCGCGTCGCCGCGCACCGGCTCGTCGAAATGGGTCAGCGCTTCGGCGTCGACAATTATGTCTCGGCGACCGAGGAACTGCTCGCCCGCAACCACCGCGCGATAAGGCGCTGATCGGCCAGTCGATCACGAACAAAAGGTCAGCTTCGAGGACTACATCTGCGACGACGGCCTCGGTGCCGGCCCCTATCGCATCAAGTGCACGATGTGGCGCGAGGTCAGGTCGTGCTCGACTTCGAAGGCACCATCCGCAGAGCGAGGCCTCGATCAACTTCTACCTCAACCACAACATGCTGAAGATGTTCTTCGGCATCTACATGATCATGGTGTTGATCCGCAGATCCTTTGACGACGGGTTCACGACCTGATCGAGGTACGCATTCCAAGGGATGGCTGCCCGTCCCGAATTTCCGCGCTCCGGGTCGCACCCATGCGCTGGGGCGGATCTCGATATCCTTGGAGGTCTGCTCGGTCAGAGACGCCGGAATTCCGACGCCGCCGGCTTTCGTCTTCGCCGCACCTGTTCACGCCGGGACCACAGCAGGGCGACGGTTCCAGCTGTTCCAGATCGGCTTCGGTGGCATTCGGCAGACCGCTGGGCGACGGCCCGACGGCCATTCGCTGTGGCCGGGTTTCACCAACGTGCCCAACGAGTTCCTCGACGCTACTTCCCGCTGATCATCGAACGCTACGAGACCGTGAACCAGGCGGCGCCGGGCTGCATCGCGGCGGCAACGGCATCGTCATGTCCTCGTTTCCTCGAACCCTGATTGCCATCCACGACGACCGCTGGTTCGTGCCGCCGGGCGTCAACGGTGGCCGCCCGGGCGCCCGGGCGCGCAAGATCCTTGAAGCCCACATCGAAACCATCATCAGCAACAAGGTGGAGGACCTCGCGGTCGAGGCCGACGACGTCCTCCACTTCATCACCTGGGCGGCGGCGGCTGGGGCATCCCTCGATGCGCAACTCTGCACGATCGCGAGGAAAGCACGCAGGGCCTCGTCACCGTCGGGAGCCAGTCAGCGTGGTCATCGCCGCAGACGGCAGCGTCGATGCGGCGGCGACCGAGCTGCGCGCCGCCATGTACGCCGAGCGGCCCGAAGCCCCTTGTTCATACGGCCCGAGCATCGCGGCATTGCGCGAGGGCTGCCTCGCCGAGACCGGCTTGCCTGCCCCGTCCAAGCCCAGTGGGCGGCCTATCAGCAGATCGCTGCCGAATAAGGACTAGACAATGAACAGCGAAAAACTGGCGCGCTGAAGGACATCCGCGTCATCGAGCTGGGCCAGCTCACGCCCCTTCTGCGGCCAGCTTCTCGGCGACATGGGTGCTAGGTCATCAAGGTCAACCGCCCAAGTCGACGGCAAGGGTGGCGGCGATCCGATGCGCGACTGGGGCACGGCGACGAGAAGCTGTGGTGGAGTCGTCGCCCGCAACAAGAGTCGGTCTGGCCAACCTGCGCGTGCCCGAAGGGCAGGGATCGTGCGAAGCTTGCCGCCCATGCCGACATCCTGATCGAGAACTTCAAGCCCGGCACCATGGAAAAGTGGGGCCTCGGCCCCGACGTGCTCCATGAGATCAACCCCCGCCTGATCATCGTGCGCGTCTCGGGCTATGGCCAGACCGGGCCTTATTCCTCGCGCGCGGGCTTCGGCGGCATTGGCGAGGCGATGGGCGGATGGCGCTACATCGTCGGTGACCCCGACCGCGCGCCGAGCCGCATGGGCGTCTCGATCGGCGACAGCCTTGCCGCGACTTACGGCTGCATGGGCGCGCTGGCCGCGCTCCACGCCCGCGAGCGCACCGGCAAGGGTCAGGTCGTCGACAGCGCGCTCTACGAAGCGGTGCTGCAGGTCATGGAAAGCCTGGTGCCCGAGTACATGGTTTCGGACCATGTCCGCAAGCGCACCGGCTCGGTCCTCGAAGGCATCGCGCCTTCGAACGTCTACCCGACCAGCGACGGCGAGTACCTCATCGGCGCCAATCAGGACGCGATCTTCAAGCGTCTCTGCGCCGCCATGGGCCGCCCAGAACTCGGCACCGACGAGCGCTATGCGACCCACGTGGCGCGCGGTGAGCGCCAGACCGAACTGGACGATCTCATCTCCGAATGGACCCGTACGCTGACGGTGGACGAACTGGAGGAGAAGATGATCGAATTCTCGATCCCCGCCGGCAAGATCTACCGCGCGCCCGAGATGCTGTCCGACCCGCACTTCGCCGCGCGCGAGGCCCTGATCGACGTCGAGCACCCGCAGTGGGGCTCGTTCAAGATGCAGAATGCCTTCCCCAAGCTGTCGGCGACGCCGTCCTCGGTCCGCCGCCGTGCGCCGCTGGAGATCGGGCAGGACAACGCTGAGATCTACGGCGACCTGCTGGGCATGAGCGAAGAAGAAATCGCGGCGCTGAAGGCCGGCGCGGCGATCTGATCTTTCTCCTCCCTGTTCCGAAGGAATGGGGAGGGGGACCGCCGCGAAGCGGTGGTGGAGGGGGGGGAACCCCCTCCGTCAACCCTGCGGACTGCCACCTCCCCGTCGCTGCGCGACAGGGAGGATAGGACGCAATCACCCCTCTGCAGGCTCCAGCCTCGCATGAAGCGCACGGCGGATATGCGCGGTCATCAGCGCCTCGGCCCAGTCGGGGTCGCGGCGAGCAAGGGCGGTAGTGATCTCGACGTGTTCGCGGTAGCTGCGCAGGAGTTGCTCGCGACTGTAGGCACGCACCGTCTGCTGGACCACCGGCTGCAGCACCAGCTTGCCGAGCAGCGCGGCGAGGCGATCGGAGGCCGCCGTCTCCAGGATCAGCGCGTGGAAGCGGGCATTGGCGGCGAGATAGGCGGGAAGGTCGAAATCGAGCGCCTCGATAACGCTGCGCATCGCCTCGTTCGCGGCGGTCAGACCGGCGATGACGCTCGCGTTGGCGCGGGTGGCGGCGCGGCGGACGGCGTAGGCTTCGAGCATGCCGCGCAGGACGAAGACTTCTTCGAGGTCGTCGTTGTTCCACTCGGCAACGAAGGAGCGCTGGCTGTCGGTGCGGCGGACGAAAAGTTCGGCCTCGAGCTGGCGGATCGCGGCGCGAACGGGGGTGCGCGAGACGCCGCAGAGCGCCGCCAGTTCCTCTTCCTTGAGCTGCGTGCCGGGGGCGAGTTCGCCTGACAGAATGCGGCTGCGCAGTTCCTCGTAGGCCTGATCGCTGGCTTTCGACACTTCAAACCTTCCCGACAGAAACCGACAAAAGGGGTGCAGAGCGCTACCGGACGACCCGATAAGAGCGCTCCGAAAAGCACAATGCACCCCTTGCAACGATACGTCAGAGGGACGGTCGGTGAAAGCTCTTTGTATACTAAACTACCAGCGCCCTCCCAGCGCGCGGAACAGATCGACTTGCGCGAAGGCGACCTCGCGTTTCGCCGCTGCCGAGTCCGCTTCCGCGCTCGCCAGCGTGCGCTGGGCGTCGAGGACGTTGAGGGCGTCGATCTGGCCCCGGCTCTGGCGGGCGAGGCTGACGTTGGCCGCCCGGTTCGCCGCATCGCGCGAGGCGGCGAGGCGCTCCTGCCGGAGCAGGGCGTTGCGGTAGGCCGACAATGCGGTTTCCGTTTCGCCGAGCGCGGTCAGCACGGTGCCGTCGAAGGTGGCGAGGTCGGCCTTGGCGTCGGCCTTGCTTTCGTTGATGCGGGCGCGGATCGCTTCCTGGTTGGGGAAGGCCCACGAGATCAGCGGACCCAGCAGCCAGCGCAGCGGGCCGCCGCCG
>JASGGD010000281.1:0-5293 GCA_047605225.1 Novosphingobium sp. | reverse complement strand
ACTTTTCCGGTAGCTCAGAGACAGTCCGGGTCTTCGATGGGCGCGTGGTTTGCGTGATCACGGCTTGAAACCGCATCCCGGCCCACGACGCCGACCCGATACACCTTCACGAACGAGGCCTCGTCCGATCCGGATGCTGGAGCATATAACCTATGTGGTTATATTTGTCAATCCACCGCCGCCAGCTTGGGCTGCATCAGATGGATATAGGCCGTCGCCACCAGATAGGCAGCGCCGCAGACCACGAACAGCGGCGCGTAGCCGAGGCCGGTCTTCAGCGACCAGCCCGCGAACTCGATGATCCCGGTCCCGGTGAGGTTGCCCGCCACCGCGCCCAGCGCGATCACGGTGGCCATGCGGCGCGCCGGGATGATCTCGGTCGCCATGCCGAAGATGTTGGTCGAGAAGCCCTGATGCGCGAACAGGCCAAAGCCGATGCACACCGCCGCGATCCACGGATTGCTCACCAGTAGCGCCAGCGGCATCGCCAGCACGACCAGCGCATAAGCCAGCATCGAGCCCTTGCGCGCGAGGTTCATCGAGACCCCGCGCAGCAGCAGCGCCGGATAGAGCGCGCCCGAAGACACCGCGCCCAGCGCCGCCAGCGTGAAGATCAACGCGATCGGCCAGCCGAGTTCGCCCTGGCTCAGGTTGAACTGGCGGGAGAAGAAGTCCGGCATCCAGAACAGCACGAACCACCAGACGAGGTCGGTCAGCGCCTTGGCTCCGATCACCGTCCAGCTGCGCCGGTCGGAGAGGATCGCGCCCCACTCCACCTTTCCGCGCGTCGTGGCGGCTTGCCCGGCCACCGGCGTCAGCTTGGCGGTGTTGAGCTTCCACGCCACCAGCCACACGAGGCCGAGCGCGCCGGTGACGACGAACGCGGCCTTCCAGCCGAAGGCCAGCGCGAAAGGCGGGATGATGATGGGCGTCAGGATCGCGCCGATGTTGGGCGCGGTGTTGATGATGCCGATGCCGACCGAGCGGCGCGCGGCGGGCAGGTAGATCGCGGCGGTCTTCATCGCGGCGGGGGTGTTGACCGATTCTGCGGTCGCCAGCACGGCGCGGGCGATCACGAACTGCTGCACGCTGGCAGCCAGCGCATGCGCCATGCCCGCAAGGCTCCACACCGCGACGGCAAGGCCATAGGCGAAGCGCACGCCGAAGCGATCGACGAACCAGCCCACGCCGAGCAGCGAAGCGGCCGCCGCAAGCTGGAAGATCGAGCCGAGATGCGCGAACTGCTGGTCGTCCCAGTGGAACTCCGCCTCCAGCATGGGCTTGAGCAGCGCCAGCACCTGCCGGTCGACGTAGTTCAGCGCCGTCGCGAAAAAGATCAGCGCGATCAATAGGTTCTGCGCGCGGATGGCTGCACGATCGGGGGGAGGGGCGTGCTCGGGCACGGCCGACTGTTGGTGAATGGTCATTCTCGCTCTCCCCTATCCCGCCGTTTCGTCGGCGGCAATTCGTCTCGCCCTTCGCGCAAAGCTCTTGCTCCATCGCTTGGGTGGTCATAGAGATCGATATGACAACGTAGGACATACGGCAAGCATCTTCGACAGAGAGATGCGGCGAAAGGACGGGGACCAGTGAGCGCAGACCACGCAGGCGATCTTTACGGCGAGATGTTCCTCGCCCAGTCGGACGGCCCCGCCGCCAAGCCCAGCCGCATCGAGATATGGAAAACGCTCTGGCCCGGCCTCGCCATCTGCGGCATCGCCAGCATCGCCGCCGCCTGGCTTTCCGAGCACTACGGCGCGCCAATCATCTTGATGGGGCTGCTGATCGGCCTCGCGCTGAACTTCGTGACGAGCGAGAAGCGCACCCATCCGGGGCTCGATTTTGCGTCGAAGGCGTGCCTGCGCTGGGGTATCGTCGTGCTCGGCACGCAAGTCACGCTGGCGCAGATCGTGGCGCTCGGCCCGGTGCCGTTCCTCGCGCTGCTGATGGTGATGGCCGCCGCGATGGGGGCGGCGCTGCTGGTGGCGCGGATCACCGGAGCCTCCACCGCGATTGGCATCCTTGCGGGCGGGGCGACGGCGATCTGCGGAGCCTCCGCCGCACTGGCGCTGTTCGGGGTGCTGGGCGCGAAGCGGATCAGTCAGGCGCAGTTCGCGCTGACGCTGGTGGTGATCTCGATGGCGAGCGCGATCGCCATGTCGTTCTATCCGCCGCTCGCGGGGTTGATGCACCTCGACGACCGGCAGGCGGGGTTCCTGATCGGCGCCTCGATCCATGACGTGGCGCAAGCGATCGGCGGCGGTTATGCCTATTCGGATATTGCCGGAAGCTACGCCACCATCGTCAAGCTTTCCCGCGTGGCGCTGCTGGCGCCGATCGTCGCGGTCGTCTCGCTGATGTACACGGACGAGGATGCCGGGGAGCGCCACTGGATCCGGAAACTTGCGATGCCCTGGTTCATTACCCTGTTTCTGGCGGTGGTGGTGCTCAATTCGCTGGTAACGATCCCGGCTTTTGTGGTCCACCTGAACCTGACACTGTCGAAGAGCCTGCTGCTGCTTGCGGTGACCGCAACCGCGATGCGCTCGCGCCTTGATCTCGTCATGCAGATGGGCTGGCGCGCGGCGATGCCGGTGGTGGCGGCAACCCTTGCATCGCTGGTGGTCGCCATGGCCTTCAGCATGATGATCCTGTGAGTTTGAGAATGACCGAAATCTACGACATCGCGATCATCGGCGGCGGCGTGAACGGCTGCGGCATCGCGCGCGATGCGGCCGGGCGCGGCGCAAAGGTGCTGGTGCTGGAGCAGGGCGACCTTGCCGGCGGCACCTCGTCCGCCTCGACCAAGCTGATCCATGGCGGCCTGCGCTACCTTGAGCACTACGAGTTCGCCCTCGTGCGCGAGGCGCTGACCGAGCGTGAGCGGCTGTGGAAGATCGCCCCGCACATCATCCACCCGATGCGCTTCGTGCTGCCGCATGTGAAGGGCCTGCGCCCGCGCTGGCTGCTGCGCCTCGGCCTGTTCCTCTACGACCACATCGGCGGCCGCAAGGCACTGCCCGCCACGGAGTCCATCGACTTGCACCGGCACCCGGCGGGCCAGCCGCTCAAGCCCGGGTTCGGCAAGGCCTTCGTCTATTCCGACGGCTGGGTGGACGATGCGCGGCTGGTGGTGCTCAACGCCCGCGACGCGGCGGACCGGGGCGCGACGATCCTGACTCGCACCGCCGTTCAGAAGCTGGAGCGCGAGGGCGGGGTCTGGACCATCCATACCACAGGCGGCACGTTCCGCGCGAAGGCGGTGGTCAATGCGGCTGGCCCCTCGGTGCTCGACCTCGTCGGCCGCGCCGGTGAACGCACCAAGCGCGCGATGCGGCTGGTGCGCGGCTCGCACATCGTCGTGCCGGGCCTGTTCGAGCACCCTTACGCCTACTTCTTCCAGATCCCCGACGGGCGCATCTTCTTCGCGATCCCCTACCAGCACGACTTCACGCTGATCGGCACCACCGACCGCGACCACACCGGCCCGCTGAGCGAGGTGAAGGCCAGCGAGGAGGAAATCGCCTACCTGTGCGACGCGGCCAATGCCTACTTCGCGAAGGCGATCACCCCCGCCGACGTGGTGTGGACCTACTCCGGCGTGCGCCCGCTGGTGGACGACGGCTCCGGCAAGCCCGAGGCGGCGACGCGCGGCTACGACTTCGACCTCGATCTGGACGGGGAGGGCGGCGCGCCGTTCCTCTCGGTGTTCGGCGGCAAGATCACGACCTATCGCCATCTCGCCAAGGATGCGGTGGAGAAGCTGCAGCCGCTGGTTCCGGCGCTCTCCGGCAAGGACTGGACCGCCACCGCGCCGCTCCCGGGCGGCGACTTCGCGATGGGCGCGATCGACGCACTGAAGGCCGACCTCGCGCGCGAGTACCCGCGTCTCGATGCGGCGACGGTGGACCGTGTGGCGCGGGCCTATGGCACCAAAGCGCGCGACTGGCTGGCGGTGGACCCGGGCGAGGACTTCGGCCATGGCCTGACCGGGGCAGAGGTCGATTACCTCAAGGCCAACGAATGGGCGCGGACGGCCGAGGACGTGCTGTGGCGCCGCACGAAACTGGGCCTCAGGCTCGACGCGGCACAAGCCGCGCGGCTGCAAACATACATGGGTGAGTGAACAAGTGAACGGCGAACACATTCTGGTCCTCGACGAAGGGACCACCTCGACCCGCGCGATCGTCTACGGCGCGGACGGTGCGATCCTGCACGTCGCGCAGAAGGAACTGACGCAGCATTATCCCGCCCCCGGCCGCGTCGAGCATGATGCCGCCGAGATCTGGGACAAGACCCTCGCCTGCGCGCGCGAGGTGATCGCCAAGGTGGGCGGCGCGGACCGCATCGCTGCGCTCGGCATCACCAACCAGCGCGAGACGGTGGTGGCCTGGGATCGCCGGACCGGCGAGCCGATCACCCGCGCCATCGTCTGGCAGGACCGTCGCACCGCCGAGATGTGCGCCACGCTGCGCGACGGTGGCCATGAAGCGATGCTGCAGGAGCGGACGGGTCTGGTCGTCGATCCCTATTTCTCCGGCACCAAGATGCGCTGGGTGCTCGATAATGTGCCCGAGGCGCGGGAGCTGGGCGACAGGCTGGCGCTGGGCACGGTGGAGAGCTGGCTGGTCTGGAAGCTGACCGGGGGCTTGCACGTCACCGACGCCAGCAATGCCAGCCGAACGCAGTTGATGGCGCTCGATGGTGCGGACTGGGACGACGACCTGCTCGGCCTGTTCGGGGTGCCGCGCAGCGCGCTGGGCCGGATCGTCGATACCGCGGGGATGGTGGGCACCTGCGATCCCGGCCTGCTTGGCGCGCCGATCCCGATCAGCGGGCTTGCGGGCGACCAGCAGGCGGCGACGATCGGCCAGCACTGCCTCAAGGCGGGTGAGACCAAGGCCACTTTCGGCACCGGCGCCTTCATCCTCACCAACATGGGCGAGACCCTGCCGCGTTCCTCGCACCGTCTGCTCGGCACCGTGCTGTGCCAGCAGGACGGGCGGCGGACGTATGCGCTGGAAGGCTCGATCTTCGTGGCGGGGAGCCTCATCAAGTGGCTGCGCGACGAACTCGGTGTGATCCGCACCGCAGCGGAGAGCGAGACGCTCGCCCGCGCGGTCGCGGACAATGGCGGGGTGCTGTTCCTGCCTGCGTTGGCGGGACTGGGCGCGCCGCACTGGCAGCCGGATGCCAAGGGCGTCGTCACCGGGCTGACGCAGGGGACCAGCCGGGCGCATATCGTGCGCGCGGCGATGGAATCGATGGCGCACCAGTGCCACGACCTGCAGGC
>JASGGD010000280.1:0-5358 GCA_047605225.1 Novosphingobium sp. | reverse complement strand
AGCGGTCCCGGATCAAGTCCGGGACGACGAATTACCGCCCCAGCGCCACGCCCCAAGGCCCCTCGCCTGCCGGGATCGTCGCGGTGACTTTCATCGCCGCGAGGTCCACCAACGAAAGGTCGTCACTCGCCCCATTGGCGACGAGGGCGCTGCCCCCGCCGGGCAGGATCGCGAGATGCCACGGCCGCGCGCCGACCTTGACGTAGCCGCCCACATCCCCGCTCGCCACGTCCACCAGCGCGATGCTGTCCGCCCGGCCGAGCGCCACCACCGCCGTCTTGCCGTCCGGAGTGAAGCGAATGCCGCAGGGCATGACCTTGTAGTCCGGCGCGCCCGGCGGGGCGAAGCGGATCGTCCTGACCAGTTCCCTGCTGCCGACATCGGCGACCTGCACCACCCCGGCCACTTCCGCCGCGATCCAGACCTGCTGGCCATCGGGCGTAAACTCGACATGGCGGGGGCGTGCCTCGGTCTCGGTTTCTCCTGTCACCGTATGCGTGGCGAGGTCGATCCAGGCGACGGAATTGTCCTCCTCGCTGGTGACCAGCAGCCACTTGCCGTCCGGACTTTCGGCGACGCCTTCGGGCTCCTTGCCCACCGTCACCTGCCAGGCGACCTTGCGCGCGGAAAGATCGATCGCCGTCACCGCGCCGTCGTCCTCGTTGGCGGCATAAAGTAGCTTGCCATCGTGCGAGGCGAAGAACTGCTCCGGGTCCGCGCCCGAAGGCAAGGTCGCCACCAGCGCGCCGGTGGCCGGATCGCGCACTTCGACCGCATTGTCGGCGCTAGCGCAGACGAGCACGTACTTGCCGTCGCGCGTCATGGTGATCCCGCGCGGGCGCTTGCCAACCGGCCACTGCGCCACGGCCTTGCCCGTAACCAGATCGACGACGGTGACGGTCGAGGACCGCTCGTTGCTGACATAGGCGCGCGTGACGGCGCCATCGGCGTCCTGCGCATGAGACGGGGCCGCATACAAAGCGCAAAGCGCCAGCGCAAAAGTCTTCAGGCTTCTCTCCATGCCGCGAAACCTACGCCTTCCGTTGCTTCGAGCAATGCGACCTTGGTCTTGTACCATTGGCCAACTGGTCACCCGCCCGGCCACGCAGGTATCCGAAAGCAACGTTCGGGAAACAAGGCACGTAAAGCCCGAAGTCGCAGAGGACACCTGATCCATGACCATTCGCATCGGCCGCGCGGTCCTGACCGTCGCCGCCGCCATCACCTCGCTTTCGATCGGCACCAACCTCTACGCCCACGGCGACGTCGTACCGCAGCCGGTGGACACCTCTGCCCTGCCCGACATCGAGGGCGGCAACGACGTGTGGAAGACCGAAAACCCCTACTCGAAGAACGAGAAGGCGATCGCCATCGGCCAGTCCGCCTACGGCCAGAACTGCGCGCGCTGCCACGGCCTCGACGCCATTTCCGGCGGCATCGCGCCTGACTTGCGCTACCTCGAACTGGGCGCGTCGGGCGATGAGTGGTTCGTCGAGCGCTTCCGCCACGGCTCGGCACACGACGGCAAGGTCTACATGCCCCCGTTCGGCGACGTGCTGGGCCAGAAGGCCGGCTGGGCGATCCGCGCCTGGCTGGAATCCAAGCACACGGACGAATAAGCGGTGGACCGCCGGTCCCTCCTCAGGGGTTTGGGGGCCGTGGGGGCGATAGCGTCCCTGCGGCCCGCGTCGCTTCTCGCCGCGCCGCTGGAGAAGGTGAAAGCGCTGGGCGCCTTGCGCGTCGGCCTCTACGCCGACAACCGCCCGTGGTCATGGGAGGAGAAGGGCAAGCCCCTCGGCATCGACGTCGATCTCGCCCATGCCCTTGCCGAGAAGCTGGGCGTGCGCGCCGACATCGCCCTGTTCACGGCGGACGAGGATCTGTCCGACGACTTGCGCAACGTCATCTGGCGCGGCGGGCTGCTCGGCTTCCAGCCCTGCGACGTGATGCTGCACGTCCCCTTCGACCGCCAGCTGATGGCGCGCGAGGACAACGTCACCTTCCTCGCCCCCTACTACCGCGAAAGCTTCGGCGCCGCCTGCGCAGAAGCAGCGGACTGCGAGGCGATGCCGGTGCGCTGGAAGGGCAAACGAATTGCGGCGGAACTCGATTCGATCCCGGACTTCTACCTGCTCGGCCATGCGGGCGGGGCCTTGTCGAAGGACGTGGTCCACGTCCCCACCGGCTACGAGGCGGTCATGGCCGTGGGCAAGGGCGAGGCGGACGCCGCCGTCGCCAGCACCGCGCAGATCGAGGCCGCCCTGCACGACGCGCCCGATGCGGGCATTTTGCGCCGCAAGGGCTTCCTGCCCGCGATGCTCTCGCCGGGCTGGGACATCGGCATCGCGGTGAAGGAAAACAGCCGCAACCTCGGCTTCGCGATCGAGGAACAGTTCGCCGCGATGGCGAAGGACGGCCGCATGAAGGCGATCTTCGCGAAGTACGGCGTCGCGTGGAAACCCGCGCTGGCCTCGCAGACCTCGTAAAGCTCCGGAGGGGGACGGGGGTGCCGACTGCGACCGGCGCCCCCCGAACCGGGTTGATCCATGCGTTGTGCGCGCGGCCGGGGCTTCGACAAGCTCAGCCTGAGCGGGTCGAGAGGTTTACACTACCTCCGCTTACCCTGAGCTTGTCGAAGGGTCAGGCGCAACCTGTCGAAGCACCCTAGCATAAAGCCCCAGCCATCCTCCCAAGGTGCAATTTTGCCGCCCCGCTTACAGTCCTAGGCTGCACGCCGACGATCGGGGTTCGGGGGCATTGTCCCGAAGCACGCACCCCCCGGCCGGGATACCCGAAAAACGGAGGGACAGGATGAAGCGGCGTTTCACATATATACTCGCAGCCCTGACGGCAGCCAGCAGCCTCGCGGCAGTGCCCTTGTCGGCAGCGGACGGCCCGACCGGCGCCGACCTGCTCAAGGACGCCGACACCCCCGGCGACGTGCTGACTTACGGCATGGGTCCGTGGCAGCAGCGCTTCAGCTCGCTCGACCAGATCAACACCTCCAACGTCGCGAAACTGCTCCCGGTCTATGCCTCCTCGCTCGGCGGCGAGAAGCAGCGCGGGCAGGAAGCACAACCGCTGGTCTATGACGGCACCATCTACGTCACCGGCTCGTACTCGCGCCTGTTCGCCTTCGATGCGCGCACCGGCGAGAAGAAGTGGGAGTACAACGCCCGCCTGCCCGACGCGATCATGCCGTGCTGCGACGTGGTGAACCGCGGCGCCGCGATCCACGGCGACAAGATCATCTTCGCCACCCTCGACGCGCATCTGGTGGCGCTCAACCGCAACACCGGCAAAGTGGTGTGGAACAAGAAGACCGGCGACTATCAGGCCGGCTACTCCGCCACCGCCGCCCCGCTGATCGTCGGCGACAAGGTCATCATCGGCAACTCGGGCGGCGAGTTTGGCATCGTCGGCGCCGTGCAGGCGCGCAATGTCGATACCGGCGAGCTGATCTGGGAACGTCCAGTGATCGAGGGCCACATCGGCACCCTCAACGGCCAGCCCAACGGCATGACCGGCAAGCTCAATGCCACCTGGCAGGGCGACTTGTGGAAGACCGGCGGCGGCGCGACATGGCTCGGCGGCACGTACGATCCGGGCACCAACCTCGTCTACTTCGGCACCGGCAACCCGGCGCCGTGGAACAGCCACCTGCGCCCCGGCGACAACCTCTACACCTCCTCGACGCTTGCCATTGATGCCGACACCGGCGTCATCAAGTGGCACTACCAGACCACCCCGCACGACGGCTGGGACTTCGACGGCGTGAACGAGTTCATCCCCTTCGACGCCACCATCAAGGGCAAGGCGATGAAGCTGGGCGCCAAGGCCGACCGCAACGGCTACTTCTACGTGCTCGACCGGACGACCGGCAAGTTCATCTCCGCCAACCGCTTCGTGATGCAGACCACCTGGGCCGACGGCATCAACCCCAAGACCGGCCGCCCCAACGTGATCGACGCGGGCCGTCCGGGCGCGCCCAGCGGCACCGAAAAGGGCAAGCCGGTGTTCTCCAGCCCGTCGTTCCTCGGCGGCAAGAACTGGATGCCGATGGCCTATTCCAAGGACACCGAGCTGTTCTACGTGCCGTCCAACGACTGGGGCATGGACATCTGGAACGAGCCGATCGCCTACAAGAAGGGCGCGGCGTACCTGGGCGCGGGCTTCACCATCAAGCCGATCGCCGAGGACCATATCGGCGTGCTGCGCGCGATGGACCCCAAGACCGGCAAGATCGTGTGGGAATACAAGAACAAGGCGCCGCTGTGGGGCGGCGTGCTGACCACCCACGGAAACCTCGTCTTCACCGGCACGCCCGAAGGCTACCTCAAGGCGTTCGACGCCAAGACGGGCGCCGAACTCTGGAAGTTCCAGACCGGCTCGGGCGTGGTCGGATCGCCGATCACCTGGGAGCAGGACGGCGAGCAGTACGTCGGCGTCATGTCCGGCTGGGGCGGCGCGGTGCCGCTGTGGGGCGGCGAAGTCGCCAAGACCTTCAAGGAGATCAGCCAGGGCGGCATGCTCTGGGTGTTCAAGATTCCCAAGTAACGCAACCGAATGGCGCGTCGGCTTTACGGCTGGCGCGCCATCCCTCCCCGGGATAAAGACATGGACACACTCGCCGTCACGGAAAACAACATGGGCGAATATGGGGCACCCGACCGCGTTCTGATCGTCGACGACCACTCGCTGGTCCGCGACGGGCTGCGCTCGATCTTCGACGACGCCTTCCCCGACTGCACGATCCTCGAAGCGGACAGCCTCGAATCGGCGCTCAGGGTGCTGGACGAGGCGGGCGACGTCGATCTCGTGCTGCTCGACCTCAACATTCCCGATGTCTCGCATCTTTCGGGACTGCAGGCGGTGCGGGACAAGTTTCCCGCCACTCCGGTGGTCATGGTCTCCGGCGTGACCGACCGCAACGTGGTGCGCGATGCGCTGGCGGCGGGCGCTGCGGGCTTCGTGCCCAAGTCGCTCAGGCGCGCGGCGATCGTCGATGCGCTGCAGCAGGTGCTCTCGGGCGAAATCTACATGCCCGACCTTCCGGGCGACGAAAGCGTGGCGGCCGAGGACGACCTGATCCGCGCCCGGATCGACACCCTCACCCCGCAGCAGCGCGTGGTGCTGGGGCATCTGGTGGCGGGCCGCCTCAACAAGCAGATCGCCTATGAACTCGACGTCTCGATGACGACGGTGAAGGCGCATGTCTCGGCGATCCTGCAGAAGATGAACGTGTTCAGCCGCACGCAGGCGGTGATCATGGCGGGGAAGATCGGGTTCCGGGGGTAACCCCCCGCTTCGTCATTGCGAGCGCAGCGCAGCAAACCACGGCCGCGCAAACCGCCCAGG
>JASGGD010000279.1:0-5363 GCA_047605225.1 Novosphingobium sp. | reverse complement strand
ACGTTCCTCGACGCGACGGTGAAGGACTACGTGCGCCAGTGCTATCCGGTCGCCCACCGGCTGGTAGGCATTGCGGACCCGGTCGTAGACATGGACGGTGCCGGTCGTCGCGATCATCCCGGCGAATAGACCGATGCCGACGAGCATCTGGAAGCCGAAGGCGACAAGGCCCATGCCCGAGCCCCTGATACTGGCGAGCACCGCGCCGATGGCGATGCCGGCTACCGCGATGATGACGACAAGCGTCTCGTAGCGCGGATCGCCGAATATCATCGCGATCAGATGGAAGGCATCGACGGTTTCGGAAAAGCCGTCCCAGGTGTGATAGCTGGCATCGATCGCCAGGGCCGGCGTCGCGGCAAGCGAGCCGAGAGCTACGATGATGGTGCGGATGGCGAGGCGCATGATACGGCTCACCGGTTGCGGCCGGCGCTGGCGCCGGCGGCGTCGCGCGCGTCGCGGTCGCGCTGGCGAACGACGCCGGCATAGTTTGCCGACAGGTTCGCCTGGTTCATCGCCGCCATGTAGGACTGGCGCATCTGCGCGCGCTGGCGAAGCACCTCGTCGCGCAGTTCGCGCAGCTGCTCGATACCCTTGGCCAGGATGCGGGTCTGGCACACGTTCGTGTTCTCGGCATCGGCGGCGCCCGCCGTGGTGGCGCCGCGCTCGGCGTTCTGGAGAGCGAAGTCGATCGAGCGGGTGAGGTCGTTCAGCATCTGGTAGGCAAGCGTGAGCGCGACGAGTTCGTCGGTATCGGCGATCACGCTGTCGGTGAGACCTTGCCTGACGCCCCATTCGAGCAGGCGGTAGACCGGCAGGGTCCGCACGTTGGCCACGAACTGCTTCTCTTCGGTGGTGAGAGCGGAGCGGGTCCGGATCTTGGCGGCGACCGCTTCCATCCTCTCGCGTGCCAGCACCAGCGCGCCGCGCCCGGCACCATTAACCGAGCAGTCGGAGGCCGTCGCGGGAATGTTGAGGGCGCGGGTGGGGACGCGGCCAGTCAGGAAGTCGTCGGCGCTTTCGGTGTCCTGGTGCGGGCAGGCGGGAATGGCCGAGAAGATCGGCACCTTGTCGTTCGCATCCCAGCGCATGTAGACATCGCCCACCCTGGCCCGCATGACCCCGGCCCAGTCGGAGGCACCGACGCGCGCGGCAGCGTGCGCGAGCAGCGATCCGGTGCGGAAGATTTCGGTGACCTCGGCGGGACAGTTCTCGAGAGCGTCCTTCAGGTCCTCGGTCGGATTGCCCTTGTTCGCCTGGAGTTTCTCGCGGCTCTGCTGCCAGCTGTTGGCATAGCCTGAGCGGATCGACTTGTAGCCGGTCATCTCCTCGACGATCCCCGACATGTTGTCGTCGCCCCTCGCGATCTGCACCATGCGGTTGGCGAGCCGGCAGTCGTTCACCTGGATTGAATTGAGGTAGTTGGTCGCCGCCTCCATCTTCGAGATGATGTTTCCCATTTTCTCGTCGAGCGTTTCGAGAAGATACTGGAAGGCGACGGCAGGCGCGGCCTGCAGGATCGTCTCCAGCTTCTCGACGAGGTATTCCGGGTCGAGGAAGGACATGCCGCCCAGGAACATGTCGATGCCGCCGCAGCCCGCCTTCACCTTGGGCAGCGTCAGCGACATGAGGTAGTCGTCGTGGACATCGACGCGGCCCGACATTCCGCCCGCGGTCACGTAGCCGCGGGTCTGGTCCTCGAAGCTGCCGGGCGAGGTATACGTGACGTTGTCGAACCATGTCTCGGCCCAGCCTTGCGCCCGGGCCGGTGCGGATGCTCCGCAGGCTGCGACGAGGATCGTCAACGCGAGGCTCAAACGACGAAGGTCATATTCCATGGCAGGCTTCCCGGTTGGCAATGAAGGTGACGCGGCCCCGCCATGTTCAGCGTCCCCTGGGGTTGGAGGAGGCCGGCGCCCTCGCGCCGACGATCCCTGTGAATCTGGACATGGCGCGCACGCCGACGGCAGCGCGGGTTCCCGACAGCATTCCGGCGGCAAGCCAGGCGTTGCGCGCGATGTTGGCTTCGTAATCGGTGCCCACCGCGACCGGCACCATGCGGTCCGGATCGCCGAGCGGACGCACCCAGGCAACGGGATCGCCGACCCAGGGGAGCCCGAGCCGGCCCGAGCGCAGCATCGCTTCCTGCCGCCCGATGGTCCGTACCCGCCAGCCATAGCGGCGGCGGAAGTCCAGCAGCCTCGCCCACAGGTCGCCGCAGGGCACGCAGCCGGGCGCGGTGGTGATCTCGATCATGTAAAGCGGGGCCTGGCCGCGCAGCATGCTGGAGAAATCCGGCGGGAAGTCGTGCGTGACCGGCACGCGCGAAAGCCATGCCCGTGTTTCTTCAGCCGTCGATACCGGATGGATGGCGGCATGCAGGGCCTGTATCCTGTCCGCCTGTACCCGGCTTGCGTCGGCTTGGCCTGCGTGGGCTTGGCCTGTCTGCCCATGTACTACCTGCGCAAGTACTGTCTGCGCGTCGGCGGTTAGCGGCGTCATCGTCATGGCTGCTCCGCCAAGAACCAGCTTGAACGTAATGGATATTGCCATTACTTTATCGCATATCGAAAGGACGCCTGCGATGACCGCTCTCAACCTGCCTGCCCGGGACACGACCCTTACCGTGACCGCCAAGGGGCAGATCACCCTGCGCAAGGACCTGTTGCAGCACCTGGGCATCCATGCCGGAGCCAAGCTCACCGTGCACAAGCTGCCCAACGGACGGCTGGAGGTCGAGGCCTCCCGTCCGAAGGGCAAGATCACCGAGGCGTTCGGCATGCTGAAACGCGAAGGCCGCAAGCCCGTCTCGATCGACGAGATGAACGATGTGATCGCGCAAGGGTGGGCCGGCGAACTGTGAAGATCACCGCCGATACCAACATCCTCGTCCGGGCCGTTACCGAGGACGATCCGGTGCAGGCACCGATCGCCCAGCGTCTTCTGGCCGAGGCGGCGCTGGTTGCGATGCCGATCGCGTCGCTCTGCGAGTTCGTGTGGGTGCTGGGCCGGGCCTATGGTTTCACGAAGGCGGACATTGCCCGGACCATTCGGGCTCTCGTGAACGGCGACAACGTCGAGGCCGATCTCGGCGCGGTCGAGGCGGGCCTCGCGATGCTGGAAGCCGGCGGCGACTTCGGCGACGGCGCGATCGCGCACGAAGGCAAATGGCTTGGCGGCGAGACGTTCGTCTCGTTCGACCGCAAGGCGATCGCGCTGCTCGAGCAGCAGGGCGAAACGGTGCTGCTCCCGTCCTGAAGGGCGTTCCGGTATCGGCGCAGGAAAAGCAGTCATGGCCGCTCTCCGGCCGGCGTGGTTCTCTCCGGAGACGCTGCGCGCGGATCGCTCGCCGAAACCGGGCCGTTGGCGAGCGCATCGAAGAAGCCGTTCTCCTCGCCCGCAGCGGTCAGCCATTGCTCGGGGCGGATGTCGCTGCTGAGCAGGCGAACCGCTTGATAGACCATCTGCGAAAGGTTGGGATAAGTCTCGACTCCCGCGGCTATGACCATGCGCTGGGGACTGCTTCGGCGGATGACCATTGTCGTGGGCGTGATCTCGACCCCGAAGCGTTGCCCAAGTTCGGGCCTGCGGTCGAGGTCCATCAGGCTCACCTGCCAGCCCATCTCGTCCTGGAAGCGCTGGACGATCGGCCACTGTACCTTGCAATATCCGCAGGATGCGCGCGCGAACATGACGAGCGCGAATTCCCCTGCCTTCGAGCGCAGGTACTGGCGGCGCACCTGTTCCTTATTTGCGGTCAGCGCATCGCGGGCCTCGCCGACCATCGGGTTGGCGGCTTTGGCATTGAGTTCGGGGTAAGTGAGCATCGCTAGCTGGGTGACGCCGGCAAAGGCGCGCGCCTTGCGCCTTGCGAAATCTTCCAGGCGCCAGAAGTCGGCGACCGCATCGATCGTGAGGACCGTCGCGGCGTAGTCGCGCTGCTGTTCGATCAGTCTGGCGATCCGGGGCGGCGTCCAGCTCGCCAGCTCGTTCATCGGCGGGATCACCGGTTTGTCGGGGAACTGCGCATCTTTCTGCGGCGGCCCGGCCGGTCTTGGCAGGTCATACCACCAGTAGCCGCGTGCCTCGCGAACCTCTCCGGCCGGGGCCAGCGGTTGCGCATCCACCGGCGCGGGCAGTGCGGCCATCGCGCCTGTCATGACGATCGCAAGGCGCTTCACAAGAGCTTCTCCATGCGTGTCAGCCGGTCGATCGCGACGGGTCCGTAGTAACGGCTGTCATAGCCATCGGGATGGCTCGACCCGACGAAGACCATGCCGTCCGGTATGCGCGGGCCGGCGGGCAACCAGTGCCTGAGGCGCTGGCCGCTTCGGCCGACGGGTTTGCTGACGCCCATCAGGCGACCGTCGCAATAATACCAGGCATCCGTGCCTGGGGTCGCTCGCTTCGCATTCACCGTGATTTGCGCCTTTTCCGCGACCGCTATCGGTTCGCCCGGCATGCACAGGGCGTATTTGGTGACGTTGATTGGCTTCGGGCCGGCAAGGGGATCGGAAAGCACGAAGGATACCAGGTCGCCGCGCCTGATGATGCCGACCGTGCGGTGCACGATCCAGGCATCGATCGACGGGGTCATGACCAGCGTGACCTGGGGCATGATCCACCAGGCCAGAAAACCAACCGGAAGGACGATGCCGTAGGCCTTGAAGAGCTGCGCGGGCCTCGCGGGCTGGCCAAGGCCGCTGGCGCCGAGCGCCACCGCGGCACGCAGTGGTAGGTCCATGCATTCGCCGTAGAGACGCTTAGCGCTGCGCCAGACGAGCGAGAACATCGCGTACCTCCTCCTTGCCGCCAAGACGGCCATACTCCTCGAGCAATCCCGTGAGCGCCGCGTCGCCGAGCACGAGATGCGCGGCGCGGGGACTGGCGTCATCGCGCTCGCAATAGGGCAGTGTCGGATCGCCCGGGACCATCGCCAGGGCCGGAACCTGCGCGACGCCGTGCTGGCGAAACACCAGCGGATCGACGATGACCTGCACCTCGCGCATCGTGCAGGCAGGGCCTTCGCAGCCGGGATCGCGCCGCAGGATCGCCGCCGTCAGCTTCGCCATCGGCGCGACCCGGCGCATTCCGCCGGGCATTCCCCGGAACGCCATGACCCCGCCGACGCGCTCGAGCTGGCCTGCGTAAGTGCGCAGCACCGGGACCGGCATCGAGGAGGACACGAACAGCACCGGGACCCAGCGCTTTGCACTGGTCGACGGGATCACTCCGGCAAGCGCGGCGGCTTCGGGCTGTTCCAGTCCCAGTGCCTGCGCGATACGGCGGCTGGCACGCTCCCGCTCGGCAGCGAGCGCTTCGCGCGCGGCCGCGACATCGGCGCCGGCGCGCTTCGCCATGGC
>JASGGD010000278.1:0-5385 GCA_047605225.1 Novosphingobium sp. | reverse complement strand
ATCGGCGCGCGCCAGCACCTCGCCGCGCTCCACCGTGCGGGCGAGCACGGGGGTGGTTTCACCGGCAGGCGCGGCGGCGACGGCGAGGAGAAGCGCGGCTGCCAGCATCAGACGGTCTGCGTCGAGGTCTGGAGCATCTCGTCGGCGGTCTTGAGCACGCGGCTGTTCATCTCGTAGGCGCGCTGGGCGGTGATCAGCGCGGTGATTTCCGAGACCGGGTTGACGTTGGATGCCTCGATGAAGCCCTGGCTCAGCGTGCCGTAGCCGGGCTGGCCGGGGGTCGAGACGATGGGCTGACCCGAGGAGCCGGTCTCCTTGAACAGGTTGTCGCCAATGGCTTCGAGGCCCGCCTGATTGATGAAAGTGGCGAGTTCCAGCTGGCCCACGGTCTGCATCTCGACCTGCCCGTCCAGCTTCACCTGCACTTCGCCGGTCTTCGACACCGAGACGCTGACCGCGCCCTGCGGGATGGTGATGTCGGGCTGCACGCGATAGCCGTCGGTGGTCACCAGCTCGCCCTGATCGGACAGCTGGAACGAGCCCGCGCGGGTATAGGCGAGGTCGCCCGAGGGCAGCATCACCTGGAAATAGCCCTCGCCGTCGATGGCCATGTCGTACTGGTTGCCGGTGTTGGTCAGCGCGCCCTGCTCGGTGATACGGTAGACGCCGCCGGTCTTCACGCCCGCGCCGATCTGGATGCCGGTGGGCACCTTGGTCCCGTCCGAACTGGTCGCGGCGCCGGGGCGCGCCTCCTGCTGGTAGAGCAGGTCCTGGAACTCCGCCCGCTGCCGCTTGAAGCCGGTGGTGTTCATGTTGGCGATGTTGTTCGAGATGACATCGACGTTGGTCTGCTGGGCCAGCATGCCGGTCGAGGCGATGGAGAGCGAACGCATGGGCGGTTTCCTTGGCGGCGATTAGGGGGGCGGCGTTTAGGGGCTTCAGCCGATCTTGCTGAGGCGGTCGATCGCCTTGCGGCGCATGTCGGAAAGGTCGGCCGAAAGGCGCTGGCTGACCTGATAGGAGCGCAGCACCTCGACCATGCGGGTGGTCTCGGAGATCGGCTCGACGTTGGAGGCCTCGACGCCGCCGCTGCGCAGGCGGGTCTGGGCGGCGGTCATCACGGTGCCGCCGCTGCCGGTGAGGACGCCGTCGCCGCGCGCCTCCAGCATGTTCTCGTCGGCAAAGCCGGTCACCGCGAGGCGGCCGACCGGGTCCTGCCCGGCCATGACGGTGCCGTCGGCGGTGATCGAGACTTGCGCCAGCTGGTCCGCGGGAATGGCGATCGGGCGGCCGTTCTCGTCGAGCAGGCGCTGCCCGCCGGAGGTCGCCAGTTCGCCGCTTTCCAGCACTTTGACGAAGCCCGCGCGGGTGTAGCCGGTGGAGCCGTCGGGCATCTCGACGTTGAGATAGCCCGGCCCCTCGATCATCACGTCGAGCGGGTTGCCGGTGGACTGGAACGCGCCTTGCGCGATGTCGTGGACCTGCCCGTAATCGAGCACGTAGGACGTCTTGCGCGCATCCTGCACCGGGGCTTCCTGCGCGTTCTCGACATATTCGTGGAACACCGCCTGCTCGCGCTTGTAGCCCGCGGTCGAGACGTTCGCCATGTTGTTCGCGGCCACGTCCAGCTGGCGGCGCAAGGCCTGCTCGTGGCTGAGGAGGACGAAGGAAGAAACGTCCATCGGCGGACCTTTTCGCAAAAATCTTGGGCGAACCCGGAAAGGGCTCTTAATCCCCTATATAGGATTGAAACCGCGCGCGCGGACGCACATGCACGAAGCGCGGCGGAAATTTCGAACGGGGTACGCGGAACGTGAGCGACGAAAAGACCGACGATACGCCGGTCGATGAAGCTGGAGCGAAGAAGAAGGCCGGCAAGGTCCGCCTGATCGCGATCGCCGTCGTCGCGGTCGGCATGTTGGCGGGCGCGGGCGGCGTCTACTGGTACATGCAGAAGGGCGGCTCGGAGCACGCCGAGGAGAAGCAGGCCGAAGCGGCTCCCGAAGAAGGCGGGGAGGGCGGTCACTCGGCCGATGCCGACCCGTCCGCCTCGTACATCGAAGTCGCGCCGATGATGGTGAACCTGCGCGGCGGCGGGGCTCAGGCCAAGTTCGTCAAGGTGCGCTTCGTCGTCGTTGCCGCCGACGGCAAGACCGACGCGGTCAAGGCGCGCCTGCCGGTGATCCTCGATGCGCTGCAGCCTTTCCTGCGCGAACTGCGGCCCGAGGACCTCAACGGCTCGGCCGCCGTGTTCCGCATCAAGGAGGAGATGATCCGCCGTTCCACCGAGGCGCTCGGCAAGGGCATGGTTCGCGACATCCTCATTCAGGACCTGATCCAGCAGTGAGCGACGACCCCATCAGGCTCGCCGCCGTCGATGGCGAGGCGGTGCCGCGCAAGGGCCTGAAGGCGGTCCTCGAATCCAACGTCATCAACCACGAGCGCCTGCCGATGCTCGAGGTGGTGTGCGAGCGCATGGTGCGGATCTTCGCGACCTCGATGCGCAACCTCACCTCCGACGCGATCGAGGTGAACCTGGAGCAGATCACCTCGGTCCGCTTCGGCGATTTCATGGACAACGTCCGCCTGCCCGCGATGTTCGGGGTGTTTCAGGTCAAGCCCTGGGAAAGCTACGGCGTCGTCACCGTGGACGCCGGGCTGATCTACGGCATCGTCGATGCGCTGCTCGGCGGGCGGGGCGGCACGCGCTCGCTGCCGCCGGAGGGGCGGACCTTTACGACCATCGAATCCAGCCTCGTCTCGCGCGTGGTGCAGATGGCGCTGGACGATCTTTCCAGCGCCTTCGAGGAGATCGCCCCGGTCGCCATGGGGCTGGAGCGCATGGAGCTGAGCCCGCGCTTCGCCGCCATCGCCGAGCCGAGCAACGTGGCCGCCGTCGCGACCTATTCGGTCAACATGGAAGGGCGCGGCGGGGTGTTCTCGGTGCTGCTGCCTTATGCCACGCTGGAGCCGGTGCGCGAAAAGCTGCTGCAGCGCTTCATGGGCGAGAAGGCGGGCCGCGACCGCATCTGGGCCGACCACATGGCGAGCGAACTCTACAATACGCAAGTCGTCGTCGACGTGGTGCTGGGCGAAAAGATGATGCCCTTGCGCGACGTGCGCGGGCTCAAGGTGGGCGACACCATTTCGCTCAGCAACAGCCCGGACGACGCGCTGCAGGTCCACTGCGCCGGGGTGCCGCTGGGCCGCGCGCATATCGGCCAGCGTTCCAGCAACATCGCCATCCGCATGGCCACCGACATCGCCAAGGGGTATCCGAAATGACAGTCGCTACCGGGATCAACCTTGCTCTGGTGCTGATGTGCCTTGTCGTCATGGTGCAGGCGATCCGCATGGACCGCCGCATCCGGGCGCTGCGCGACGGCCATCTCGACCAGGCGGTGGAGAAGCTGGATCACGCCACGCATCAGGCGCGGCTCGTGCTGGCGGAACTGAAGCGCGTGCTCTCCACCGACGCGGCGGCGCAGGGCGAGATCCTGCAGGCCTCGCGGGACCTGCGCGACGAGCTTTCGGTGATGGTCGGCGTCGGCAACTCGGTGGCGGAGCGCATCGTCGATGCGGCGGACAAGGCGCGCGCGGCAGAGGCGGGCGTGCGCCGCCGTTCTGCCCGCTGGCGCGAGGAAGCCGACGCGGTGCTGCGCGCCGAGGCGGAGACGCGGCCTGCCGCGCCTGCTCCGGCGCCGGTAGGGGATGAGGCGCGCGAACTCAGCCGCATCGTGTTCGACCTGACCTCGAAGCGCGGTAACCGCGTGGCATGATCAAGGCGCTGACCAAGCCGACCCGGCTGATGCTGGGCGTCGCGGTCGCGGCGGCGGTGGCCAATGCCATCGCCTTTGCCGCGTCTGCGGACATTGCCGGCGGCGCGCCGACGAGCCGCCTCGGCGCCTCGCTGCAGGACTCGGCGGCGCGGCGGGACAGCACTTCGGCGGCCGAGAAGCGCAGGCTGGAAATGCGCGAGCAGGCGGTCAAGGCCAGCGAGGCGCGGCTTGCCGGGCAGGTGCGCCAGCAGCAGGAACAGCAGGCCGCCGCCGCGAAGTCCGCGCAGGGCGGGGCGGGGGCGCCCTCGGTGCCTTACGACAACCTCGCGCGGATCTACCAGACGATGAAGCCGAACCGGGCCGGGCCGATCTTCGAGAAGCTCGACATCGAGGTCCAGCGCGAAGTCGCCACCCGCATGCGCGAGCGCGCGACGGCGCAGATCATGGCCAACATGTCGCCGCAGGGCGCGGTGGCGCTGTCGATGGCGCTGGCCGGGCGCAAGGTGGTTCCGGCGGCCGGGGCAAAGGCGGGGAAGTAGGCCGCATCCTCGCACGCGCCGTGTACGTAGCATGACCCGCTCCCAACGGCTGTCATTCCCGCGAAGGCGGGAACCCATCTGATGACATTGCCCGTTGCACCGGCATCAGCTGGGTCCCCGCCTTCGCGGGGATGACGGAAAAAGGGAAGCGTGGGCCAGCTTCGCCGAAGGGTCCCAACTTCACCGCTCCGTCGCGGAAACCTTCACGATCAGCACCTTGTCGATGGCCGCGTCCACCCGCTTCACCGGCGGCGCGATCATCCCGGCCAGTCGCTCCACATCGACGGCTGCGAAGCGCGAGGCGCGCAGGCGGGCGAACTCGATCGCGGCGGGCAGCGCGGCGGCGCGCAGTTCCGGCATCCGCTTGCCGAGCGCGGCGGCATCGTCGGCGGACTTCGCCTGCAGCGTGATCGAGACGTGGAGCACCCCGTCCACGCGCCCGCCGTCGACGATCGGCGCGTCGATCTGCTCCATCGGCAGGAACGTGGGGTCGAGCGGCGGCAGTTCCACCGCCTTGCGCGGATCGGTGTTCGCGGCAAAAGCCGGTGCCGCGCAGAGCAGCAGGGCCGGAACAAAGAAACGGAAGCGGGGCATGCGAACTCCGGTGAGCGGGCGACGCCTCTATAATAGGATGAAATTCGAGGAGTCCCGTTGAGATGAGCAGCGATCGGCGTCCAGCCAAGGTCCGCGTGGTGTCCGCGAGCCAGGGTGGCGCACAGCCGAATGCGCAGGAGAATCCCGGTCGTCGTCGTGGCGATAGGCCGGAGGAAGACGCCGAAGCCGTCGCAGCCGCCGTGCTGGCATCTCCGGCGCGGCAGGGCGGCAGCCTGTTGTGGGCCTTTGGCGCGGTTCTGTTGTTTCTTGTCGGGTGTGCGATCGGCGGGGCCTTGCTGGTGATTTCTGGGCTGGCATCGGCGGACTCGCTGTGAGGCGGACACGGCTGCTGTCGGTTGCGGCGCTGGCGCTGGGCGCTTCGCTGCTGTGCGGGACCACGGCCGCACCGCCGCTGCCCTATGGCGACCTCGACCCCGGTGCGGGCGCACGCCTGCCGGGCTTCGCGGCCGAAC
>JASGGD010000277.1:0-5386 GCA_047605225.1 Novosphingobium sp. | reverse complement strand
CATAGCCCTTGGTCACGGCCTTGGTGGTGTTGCCCACCGCGTCGAGCGCGTCGGTTTTCTCGCGCACGGCGTCGTCGAGGCCCGCCATTTCGGCGATACCGCCCGCGTTGTCGGTGACAGGGCCGTAGGCATCCAGTGCCACGACCATGCCCGCCAGCGCCAGCATCGCCGTCGCCGCATAGGCAATGCCCAGCAGTCCGGCGAGCTGGTAGGCGACGATGATCCCCGCAACGATAACGATCGTCGGCAGCGCGGTGGCCTCCAAGCTGATCGCGAGGCCCTGAATCACATTAGTTCCGTGCCCGGTGACCGAGGCCTTGGCGATTGAGCGCACCGGACGGTAATTGGTGCCGGTGTAGTACTCGGTGATCCAGATGATGAGCCCGGTGATCGCCAGCCCCACCAGCGCGCAGTAGAATAGCATGCGTCCGGTGAAGTTGGTGTCGCCGATGACCGCGCTCATGTCGCCGAGGGCATGGCTCACCGCCCACCAGATCGCCGGGATCGACAGCACCGCCGTCACCAGGAAGCCCTTGTACATGGCCCCCATGATGTTCTTCGACCCGCCGAGTCGCACGAAGTAGGTGCCGATGATCGAGGTGACGATGCACACGCCGCCGATCAGCAGCGGCAGCGCCATCATCGCCGAAAGGTTGTCCGCGCCCTTGAGCAGCAGCGCGGTCAGCACCATCGTCGCGCCGACGGTGACGACATAGGTTTCGAACAGGTCGGCGGCCATGCCGGCGCAGTCGCCGACGTTGTCGCCCACGTTGTCGGCGATGACGGCGGGGTTGCGGGGATCGTCCTCGGGGATGCCCGCCTCGACCTTGCCGACGAGGTCGGCGCCCACGTCGGCGGCCTTGGTGAAGATGCCGCCGCCGAGGCGCGCGAAGATCGAGATCAGCGAGGCGCCGAAGGCGAGGGCGGTCAGCGCTTCCACAACGGTGCGGTCTTCACCGCCCACTGTATGTCCCGCGGGGCCGGTGAGATACCAGTAGAACACCGCGATCGCGAGCAGGGCGAGCCCCGCCACCAGCATGCCGGTGATCGCGCCCGCACGGAACGCGAGCGTCAGCCCGTCCTGCAGTCCCTTCTGCGCGGCGGCGGCGGTGCGAACGTTGGAGCGCACCGAAATGTTCATCCCGATGAACCCCGCGACGCCTGACAGGATCGCGCCGACCACGAACCCGGTCGCCGATACGGCCCCCAGCGTGAACGCCAGAATGATCGCGACGATCACGCCGACGACGGCAATGGTGGAATACTGCCGCTTCAGATAGGCTTGCGCCCCTTCCTGAATGGCGGCGGCGATCTCCTGCATCTTTTCGGAGCCTGCGGGAGCACTGAGCACCTGACGACTTGTGACGAAGCCATAGACGATGGCCAGAAGTCCCAGGACTATTGAAATCGTGACTGAATCCACGAAGACGTCCCCTTCCCAGTTTTACACGGCGGGTTTTCCCTGCTCGCGACGACTAGGGCTATAGACAAGCCGAATAGGTGGCAAGCGGGGATATGCGCCGGAACGGTGACGCTTCGGAGCCGTCCGAAACCTCAGTGCTGGTAGCCAAGTCGCTTGGGCAGAGGCAACGCGGTGCCCTCGTGATGCAGCAAGAGGCCCTGTCCCGTTTCGACGGTGCCGATCGCCGTGATCTGCAGGCCCAGCGCACTCGCGGCCTGGACAATGTGCGCGGTGTATTGGGGCGGCGCGGTGAACAGCAGTTCGTAGTCGTCCCCCGCGGTCATGGCCGCCAGCCGGGATTCCTGCGCATCGCCTGCGATTGCGATGAGGGCGGGGGAAAGCGGCACTGCGCCCACGTCCAGCGTTACGGCCACATCGCTTGCCTCGGCCATGCGCGCGGCATCGACCATCAGCCCGTCGGACACGTCCATCATCGCATGGACCAGCGGGGCCAGTGCCATGCCCAGACGCGGTTCGGGCGAAGGGCGGCGGTATCGCGCGATCAGGGGCGCCGTATCTCCGGCGATCTCACCCAGCGCCGCCTTCAGGCCCAGCCCGGCATCGCCTATGGTGCCGCTGACCCAGACCCGGTCGCCCGGCCGGGCCGCCGTACGCGACGGCACCGGGCAGCCCTTGGTCCCGGTCCCCAGCGCCGTCAGCGAGAAGCTGCGCGGCGCGCCGTCCGGCATACGTACCGTATCTCCGCCTAGCAGCGGAATGGCGAAACGGCGGCAGGCCTCGTCCAGACCGGCGAGGAATGCGGTGTCCCACGCCGCATCGCCCAGTGCGTGCGAGTAGAGACACCCCACCGGCGCCGCGCCCTTGGCGGAAAGGTCGGAGACGTTGACCGTCACCAGCTTCCACGCCACGTCCTGCGGCGGATCGCCGGGCAGGTAGTGGACGCCCTCGACGACGGTATCCATCGTCAGCACCAGCGCCTCGCCGCCGATCTGCAGCACGGCGGCATCGTCCGCCAGCCGCCGGGCGGCGGGGTCGGTGGCGATGGCGCGCAGCGCGTGGATGAAGGCGTGCTCGCCGGTCATCCGCCGATCATGCCTTCAGCGGACCGACTTCGCTACCGAATCAAGCACGCCGTTGAGGAACTTCGCCTCGCGCGGGTCGAAGAAGGCGTGGCAGACGTCGAGGTATTCGCTGATCGCGGCGCCGGTAGGAATATCGGCGCGGGCCAGCAGTTCGTAGGCACCGGCGCGCATGATCTGCAGCATCGTCTTGTCGAGACGGCCGAGCGACCAGCCTTCGGTCAGCTTGGAGGCTAGCAGTTCGTCGATCTCGTCGCGGCGTGCGATGGTGCCCTTCACGACGTCATCGAAGAACGCGACTTCGGCTTGCGCGAACTGCGCCTCGTCGATCTCCATGCCAAGGCGGTGGCGGTGGAATTCGTCGAGCAGGGAGGCCATCGGCGTGCCCTCCATGTCGAACTGGTACAGCGCCTGGACGGCGGCGAGGCGCGCGGCGGCGCGCTTCTGCTTGGAATTGCTCATGAGTTCAGCCTTACGGAAATGGAGCGCGCGTGCGCGGGAAGCCCTTCCGCTTCGGCAAGGGCTACGGCGGCGGGGCCGACAGCCTCCAGCGCCGTGGAATCGAGCTGGATGAAGCTGGTACGCTTCATGAAATCGAGGACCGAAAGCCCTGAGGAGAACCGCGCGCGGCGCCCGGTGGGCAGCACGTGGTTCGGCCCGGCGACATAATCGCCGACCGCCTCGGGGGTCATGCGGCCGAGGAACACCGAACCGGCGTGACGGATACGGCGCATCAGGCTTTCGGGATCGTCGGTGGCGATCTCGACGTGCTCGGCGGCCAGCGCGTTGGCGAGCGCAGGGGCTTCATCGAAGCTGGCGACATCGATGATGACGCCGTTGACGCTCCAGCTCTCGCGCGCGGTCTTCTCGGTCGCGAGCTGGGCGAGTTCGAGTTCGACTGCTTCGGCCACGGCATCGGCATAAGCCGCGTCGTCGGTGATCAGGATCGACTGCGAGGTCGGGTCGTGCTCGGCCTGGCTGAGCAGGTCGGCGGCGATCCGGCGCGGCTCGTTCTTGGCGTCGGCGATGACGAGAATCTCGCTGGGGCCTGCCACCATGTCGATGCCGACAACGCCGTAGAGCTGGCGCTTGGCCTCGGCCACCCAGGCATTGCCGGGGCCGGTCACGACATCGACGGGGGCGATCCTGTCGGTGCCATAAGCCAGCGCGCCGACGGCATGGGCACCGCCCACGCGCCACACTTCGTCCACGCCTGCAAGGTGCGCGGCGGCGAGGACGAGCGGGTTGACCTCACCCTTGGGCGTCGGGGTGACGACGACGAGACGCTCGACGCCCGCGACCTTGGCGGGGATCGCGTTCATCAGCAGCGAGGACGGATAAGCCGCGCGCCCGCCGGGAACGTAGAGCCCCGCAGCGTCCACTGCATTCCACGTTGCGCCAAGGCGCACGCCGGCGGCATCGGTGTAGTCGCGGTTCTCGGGCAGCTGCGCGGCGTGGTAGGCGCGGATACGCTCTGCTGCGAGTTCCAGCGCCTTGCGTAGATCAGGATCGAGCGCGTCGAAGGCGGCCTTGCAGGCCTGCGCATCGACATTCCAGCCGGTCTGGTCGAGATCGTGGCCGTCGAACTTCGCGGTCAGGTCTGCGAGCGCCGCGTCACCACGCCCGCGCACGTCCCTGATGATCGCGGCCACGTCAGCCGCCACGTCCACCGCGCTCTCGCGGCGGTCGGAGACGACGCGCGCGAACGCCTCGGCAAAACCGGGGTCCTTGCTCGACAGGCGCAGCATCAGGCGGCTTCCTTCTCGGCCACCAGTGCGCGGAAGGCCTCGACCAGCGCGGCGACGCGCTCGTCGGTCTTGAGGGCGGCGCGGTTGACGATCAGGCGCGCGGAAATGTCGAGGATGCGGCTGGTTTCGACCAGACCGTTTTCCTTGAGCGTGCGGCCGGTGGAGACGAGATCGACGATCCGGCTCGACAGGCCGAGGCAGGGGGCCAGTTCCATCGCGCCGTTGAGCTTCACGACTTCGGCCTGCACGCCCAGCTTCTCGAAGTGGCGGCGGGTGAGGTTCGGGTACTTGCTGGCGATGCGCAAGTGCGAGGGCAGCGCGCCGCCGGTTTCGCCCACCTTTTCGGCGACCGACAGGCGGCAGTGGCCGATGTTCAGGTCCACGGGCGCGTAGAGATCGGAATAGGCGAACTCCTCCACCACGTCCGAGCCGACGATGCCGACTTGCGCGGCGCCATGCGCGACGAACGTGGCGACGTCGAAAGCACGCACCCGGATCAGGCGCATGTCGCTGTTTTCGCAGGCGAAGGAGAGCGCGCGCGACTTCTTGTCATGGAACTCCGCCTCGGGAATCACACCGGCGCGCGCCATCAGCGGCAGCGCTTCGTCGAGGATTCGGCCCTTGGGCACGGCGAAAGTCAGAGGTGTCGGCATGGTGCGCGCCTTAGTCGGGCGGCGCTGAAAGGGCAACCGGGGTGTTTGCCCTGAGTGAACGGCTAGGCAAAACGCCGTCATCCCAGCGAAGGCTGGGACCGCTGAACAGCCCACCTCACGGCGTGGACTGTTCTAACGCTAGGTTGCGCCTAAAGCACTGCCAGCGGTCCCAGCCTTCGCTGGGATGACGGGCGTATGTCTGCGGGCTGCGCGCTTATTCTCCCGGCGCGCTGGCCTTGATCGCGACGGCATGGACGCGGTTGCCGGGAATGTCGCCCAGCGCTGCGTTGACCAGCCGCTGGCGCTGCAGGCGCGAGACGCCGATGAACTGCGGGCTCTCGATCAGGATCGTGAAGTGTGATTCGCCGCTGCCGTCATCGCCCATGTGGCCGCTGTGGCTGGCGGAATCGTTGACGACGTCGAGCGACGTGGGGGCGAAGGCGGCGGTCAGAAGCTGCCGCATTTCATGTCCGGACCACTCGA
>JASGGD010000276.1:0-5413 GCA_047605225.1 Novosphingobium sp. | reverse complement strand
TCAGCAGCAGGGTGCGGATGTGGGCGCCGTCGACGTCGGCGTCGGTCATGATGACGATCTTGTGGTAGCGGAGCTTTTCCAGGTTGAAATCGTCGCGGATGCCGGTGCCCATGGCCTGGATCAGCGTGCCGACTTCCTTCGAGGAAATGATGCGGTCGAACCGCGCGCGTTCCACGTTCAGGATCTTGCCCTTGAGCGGCAGGATCGCCTGCACCTTGCGGTCGCGCCCGCTCTTGGCGGAGCCGCCTGCCGAGTCACCCTCGACCAGAAACAGTTCGCACTTGCTGGGATCGCGTTCCTGGCAGTCGGCCAGCTTGCCGGGCAGGCTGGCGATGTCCATCGCGCCCTTGCGGCGGGTGAGTTCGCGGGCGCGCTTGGCGGCTTCGCGGGCGGCGGCGGCGTCGATGATCTTCTGGACGATCGCCTTGGCGTGGGCGGGGTTCTCTTCCAGCCAGTCGTTCATGCGGTCGGCCATCAGGCTTTCCAGCGGCTGGCGCACTTCGGAGGAGACCAGCTTGTCCTTGGTCTGCGACGAGAACTTGGGATCCGGCAGCTTGACCGAGACGATCGCGGTCAGGCCTTCGCGCATGTCGTCGCCGGTGAGCGAGACCTTCTCTTTCTTCAGCAGCCCGGACTTTTCCGAGTAGCTGTTGAGGGTGCGGGTCAGCGCCGCGCGGAATGCGGCAAGGTGGGTGCCGCCGTCACGCTGCGGGATGTTGTTGGTGAAGCACAGGACGTTCTCGTAGTACGAATCGTTCCATTCCAGCGCGACGTCGATGCCGATGCCGTCACGCTCGGACGAGATTGCGATGGGCTCTGCCAACAGCGCGGTCTTGTTGCGGTCGAGGTACTTCACGAAGGCCGCGATGCCGCCTTCGTAATAGAGGTCGTGCTCCTTGACCTCTTCGTGGCGCTTGTCGCGCAGCTTGATGCGCACGCCGGAATTCAGGAATGCCAGTTCGCGGTAGCGGTGCTCCAGCTTGTCGAAATCGAACTCGGTGACGTTCTTGAAAGTCTCGGTCGAGGCGAGGAAGGTGACGCGGGTGCCCTTCTTGAAGCCGTCCGCATCCGGGTTCTGGTCGGCCTTGGGGGCCGGACCCTTGACGACCAGCGGCGCGACGGCATCGCCGTGCGCGAACTTCATCCAGTGCTCCTGGCCTTCGCGCCAGATCGTCAGCTCCAGCCATTCCGACAGCGCGTTCACCACCGAGACGCCGACGCCGTGGAGGCCGCCCGAAACCTTGTAGGCGTTGTCGTCCGAGGTGTTCTCGAACTTTCCGCCCGCGTGGAGCTGGGTCATGATGACTTCGGCGGCGGAGACGCCTTCCTCGGCATGGATGCCGGTGGGGATGCCGCGGCCGTTGTCTTCCACCGAAACGGAGCCATCGGGGTTCAGCTCGATCAGAACGAGGTCGCAATGACCAGCGAGCGCTTCGTCGATGGCGTTGTCCGAAACCTCGAACACCATGTGGTGCAGGCCTGAGCCGTCGTCGGTGTCGCCGATGTACATGCCGGGGCGCTTGCGGACCGCGTCGAGGCCCTTGAGGACCTTGATCGAATCGGCGCCGTAGGAGTTCTGGTTCTTGTTTTCGGGATTGCTGGCCATGGCGAGCATATAGGGCCCGAGGGGGGCAAACCCAAGCGAAACCGGCTCAGGGGTGGGGGTTTTCCACAAGGGTGCGACAGCCATCCGACCATGCTGCGGCGAGTTGACGCGGGCGGGTGGGTGCAGCGGTGTCTGCCGGGGCGGTTGGGCGTTCGATCAGAATTAAATATCTGTAATTCGCAAATAGACAGTAATGCAATGGATTGTTGTTTGCTTGCGGCTTGCGAAGGTTAATACTCGAATAAGTAAATCTACGTAGCGTCGCCCTCGAACCAGGGGGTGAGATTACGTGACGGCAGCTATTTCCCGGCAAGAACTCGTTTGGCCCAATCTGGCCAAGGCGGGATGCATCCTCCTCGTGGTGATGATGCACCTGGGTGAACAGGTCGGCCACATGCCCTGGGCGGATCAGGCTGAACTGGCGAAGGCATGGCATGTGGTGAACGGGCTCATTCGTCCGGTGCGCATGCCGTTGTTCTTTCTTGTCTCGGGGATACTTGCGTCCGATTCGATCATGCGGCCGCGCGCCGATACGCAGCGCAACCGGTTGGTGAAGCCGCTCTATCTCTATCTCGTCTGGGCAATGATCTACCAGATCCTGGCGCCGATCGATCCGGTGGGACCGTGGTTCGAGGCAACCATGGCCAATCGCTTCCTGCCGGCGCTACTGCTGACTCAGGTGTCGTGGTATCTCGTGGCGCTGGGCATGTATTACCTGCTGACGCGGATCACCCTGTCGCTTCCAGTCTGGGCGACGCTGCTGCTCTGCGCCGTTCTCTCCGTGCTGGGTACCGTGTTCGAGGGGCAGCTTGCGGCGCACGAACCCAAGATGCTGCGGTGTGCGATCTTTTTCGTCGCCGGCGTGCGGATGAAAGGCGAAGTCCTGGCTTTCGTCGAGCGGACGACGGCATCGCGGGTGCTGGTACTGGGGGCGGCCTATCTTATCGGAGCCGCGATCGCACTGAAGTCGGACACGTTCCTGCTGCCGGTGGACGTTCTGGCAGTCGCGGCGGGGGCGATGCTCTGCATGTTGATCGCGCGGCGGGGGACGGCGCTGATCCGCCCGGCATCCTGGCTGGCGAAGCGGACCTTGCCGATCTATCTCATGCACTTCCTGCTGATGCCGATGCTTGCCTTCGCGATCGAACGGTGGGCGGCGCCGCTGCTCGGCAGCATCTGGATCGGCGCGACCTATCCACTTCTCGCGGTGCCGCTGCTCGTGGCCGTGTGTCTGGCGGGGCATGTGGCGCTGGTTCGCACGCGCGCCGCCGAGTGGTTGCTCGATCTTCCGGCATCATGGCGTATGCCGGGGCAGGAGTGCACTGTCGTCGCGGCGGATTTCGCGGTCCCGGCTCCATTGAAGTTGGCCGCCTGAAAGGCGCTCATACGAAAAAAGGCGGCCCCAAGGCCGCCCTTCTCGTGGGTAATTCAGGGTAACGCCCCCTGGCCTGAAATCAGGCGAGGGTGAGCGCGAACGCCAGCGCGCTGGTGCCCAGCGCGGCAGCGAACCCGAACGTCCGATGGACGAGGGTCATAATAAAGCTCCTGCAAACATTTTTATCGTTTCATCGCATGTGCGGAGCGTTCCGGCGCTCCGCCTTGCGTGCGGCAGGAAGCGTTCCGGCGCCTCTTGCTGCGATGCGGCAAATAGCGATGCACAAAATTTGCGCAAATTCAAAAGCAACAATCTATGTTGCAGTTCTTGCAATAAAATCTCCGTTTGGCGTGCAAGATGCTCAAGTCATCGCCGAAAATCTGCGGTTTTTCGTGTCGGGATTGATCGCAGAGGCTTGATTCCGGGAGCCGGGGCCCGGCGGTGTAGGCGTGCCCACCTGTTGAATGCCTAAAATTTAGGCAGTAGTATGATGCGGCTGAAATGCTGCAATGCGACCGTCAAGGCGACGGGCGCCTGCACCGAGACCGAATATTGCTCTTGCGCCGCAGCTCGGGACGCCAATCGTGCGTCGTTTGGCCCGTTCGAGGGGCTGGACAGTCTACGCGCGTGCGACTAGTGGCTCGCCATGAATATCCAGCCCACCGAATCCGTTCTGATCGTCGACTTCGGCAGCCAGGTGACGCAGCTGATCGCCCGCCGCGTGCGCGAGGCCGGCGTCTATTCCGAGATCGCCCCGTTCAACGCCGCCGAGGAAGCCTTCCACCGCATGAATCCGGTGGGCGTGATTCTTTCCGGCTCGCCCGCTTCGGTGCTGGACGAAAACGGCCCGCGCATCCCTGACGTGATCCTGGAAAGCGGCCGCCCGATCCTGGGCATCTGCTACGGCCAGCAGTCGCTGATGCACCAGATGGGCGGCGAAGTGACCGGCGGCGACGCGGGCGAGTTCGGCCGCGCCTTCATCGAGATCGGCGACGAGTGCGCGCTGTTCAACGGCCTGTGGAAGGTCGGCGAAAAGCACCAGGTCTGGATGAGCCATGGCGACAAGGTGACCAGCCTCGCCCCCGGCTTCCGCCCGGTCGCATCGAGCCCCGGCGCGCCCTTCGCGGTGATCGCGAACGACGAGAAGCGCATCTACGCGATGCAGTTCCACCCCGAGGTCGTGCACACGCCCGACGGCGGCAAGCTGCTCAAGAACTTCGTGCGCCACGTCTGCGGGCTCACCGGCGACTGGACGATGGCGGAATTCCGCAAGACCAAGATCGAGGAAATCCGCGCGCAGGTCGGCGACAAGCGCGTCATCTGCGGCCTGTCGGGCGGCGTCGATTCGGCGGTCTGCGCCGTCCTCATCCATGAGGCGATCGGTGACCAGCTCACCTGCGTGTTCGTCGACCACGGGTTGATGCGCATGGGCGAAGCCGATCAGGTCGTCAGCCTGTTCCGTGGCCACTACAACATCCCGCTGGTCCACGTCGACGCCTCGACGCTGTTCCTCAACGGCCTCGAGGGCGTCACCGACCCCGAAGCCAAGCGCAAGTTCATCGGCAAGACCTTCATCGATGTGTTCGAGGACGAGGCGAAGAAGATCGGCGGCGCTGAATTCCTCGCGCAGGGCACGCTCTACCCCGACGTGATCGAGAGCGTCTCGTTCACCGGCGGTCCGTCGGTGACGATCAAGAGCCATCACAACGTCGGCGGCCTGCCCGAGCGCATGGACATGAAGCTCGTCGAGCCGCTGCGCGAACTGTTCAAGGACGAAGTGCGCGAACTCGGCCGCGAACTGGGTCTACCCGACGTCTTCGTCGGCCGCCACCCGTTCCCCGGACCGGGCCTTGCCATCCGCATCCCCGGCGAAGTCAGCCGCGAGCGCTGCGACATCCTGCGCAAGGCTGATGCGGTCTACCTCGAGGAAATCCGCAACGCGGGTCTCTACGACGCGATCTGGCAGGCCTTCGCGGTGCTGCTTCCGGTCAAGACCGTGGGCGTCATGGGCGACGGTCGTACGTACGACAGCGTCTGCGGCCTGCGCGCGGTCACCTCGACCGACGGCATGACGGCGGACATCTATCCTTTCGATGCCGCATTCCTCAGCCGCGTCGCGACCCGCATCATCAACGAGGTCAAGGGCATCAACCGCGTGGTCTACGACTACACCTCGAAGCCGCCCGGCACGATCGAGTGGGAATAATGCCGCCAAGGCACTGAAAATCCGATGCCCGGGCCTTTTATGGTCCGGACGTTTTGGTTTCAGAGGGACAGAAATCCAGGGGATCGGAACGAAGAGAGCGGCCGGAGATGCCCCCGACCGCCTTCTTCGTGCGACCGCTCAGGCTCAGTTGGCCGATGCGACCTTCTTGTAAGGCACGAAATCCCGCAGACCGACGAAGCCATTCCACATGAAATTGGCATTGCGG
>JASGGD010000275.1:0-5515 GCA_047605225.1 Novosphingobium sp. | reverse complement strand
AGACCCCGCGCCGACGAGCGCACGCCCATCTTGGTCAGTTCGAAAGCCTGTTCGCCGGTCTTCTGGAGCGCGCAGGTGCCGACGATGCCAAGCCCCTCGGCCTCGACGAACAGAATCGCGCCACCCGGATCGACAATGCGCGCGCGCGGGTTTTCCAGCACCTCGCGATCGGTGGGTTCGAGGCGGAACATCGCCTCGATCCATTCGGCGTTGATGTCGTGGAATTCGTGGGCGAAAGCGTCGGAGAACTCATGGATCGCGAGGCGGGGCTGGCCGAGCCGGGCATGGCGCTCGACCATCGAGGATTCGCTCAGCGCCGCCTCGATCCGGGCGATATGCGCCAGCAGCTCATCCGTGCGGCCGTCGCACATCTCGTCCACCGCGCGGCCGACGCCGGGCCAGACCTGCATCTTCACGCGGGCCATGGCGGCCCTGCCTGCAGGTGTCAGCGAAAGTACGCGCTGGCGAAGGTCCGCGCCGGGCTTGCCCTCGACCAGCCCGAGTTCGGTAAGCTGGCCGATCGCCCGCGTCACGCCGGGCTGGCTGGAACCGACCGCTTCGGCCAGTTGCCCCACGGTCATGTCGCCGCCGTCGAGCGCGGTCAGCAGCGGCACCTGGCTGGGCTGGATGCCAAGCCCCGCTTCCTCGATGATCCGCGCCGCATCGCCCTGCAGGCGCTCGGCCAGACGCTTCATGCGGCTGCCCAGAAGAATGCCGCCCCACTGGGCCACGACGTCGTTCATGCGAATCTCCATATCACGTTATATATCCTGTTATGGAGATTCGCCCGCGCGTCAAGCGGGCAAACGAAAAGGGCGGCCCCGAGGAGCCGCCCTTTCCTGTTTCTGCTCGGAAAAACCGAGAAGATCGATAATCGGCGCGGGCCAAGGCCCGCAGCAGATTACTTGAGTTCGACGGTGCCGCCGGCTTCTTCGATCTTCTTCTTGATTTCTTCGGCTTCAGCCTTCGAAGCGCCTTCCTTGACGGCCTTCGGAGCGCCTTCGACCAGAGCCTTGGCTTCAGCCAGGCCCAGACCGGTGATGGCGCGGACTTCCTTGATGACGTTGATCTTCTTGCCACCGTCGCCGGTGAGGATCACGTCGAATTCGGTCTTCTCTTCAGCAGCGGCGCCAGCGTCGCCACCAGCTGCCGGAGCAGCAACGGCAACAGCAGCTGCGGCGGAAACGCCCCATGCTTCTTCGAGGGCCTTGGCGAGGTCAGCGGCTTCCAGAACGGTGAGCTGCGACAGTTCTTCAACAAGCTTGGCGATATCGGCCATGATTATAACTCCTGATCTGTGGTCCACCGTGGGCCTCATGCCCGGCGGCGGAATAAATCGTAAGAAACGTGTTGCTTAAGCTTGAACTCAAGCAGCCTTGTCGGCGTAGGCAGCGAAAACGCGAGCCAGCTTGGCCGCCGGAGCGGTCTGCAGCTGGGCGATCTTCGTCGCCGGAGCCTGAACGAGGCCGATGAGCTTGGCGCGCAGTTCGTCGAGCGAGGGCATCGAGGCCAGAGCCTTGACGCCTTCGGGGGTCAGAACCTGCGAACCCATCGCGCCGCCGACGATCTCGATCTTGTCGGTCGTCTTGGCGAATTCGACGACGGCCTTGGCGGCTGCAACGGGGTCCACCGAAGAGGAGATACCCGTGGGGCCGGTCAGGAAGTCGCCGATACCGACGTAGTCGGTGTCCGCGATGGCAAGCTTGGCAAGACGGTTCTTCGCAACCTTGTAGGTCGCGCCTGCATCACGCATCTTTCCGCGCAGGGCGGTGGACTGGGCCACCGACATGCCGAGGTTGCGGGTGACAACCACCGCGCCGGCCTCTGCGAAAACCGCGTTGAGCGAGGCGACCGATTCGGCTTTCTGCGAACGATCCATGCCATACTCCTTCACAATGGCCACGAAAGGCGAACCCCTCAGTAGCCGGCTACGTATTGTCCGGGGCGCTTGCAGCACCTCGGGCGAGTCCGTCGAAGGGGAAGGAGTTCTCGTGTCGAAACACGAAGTTGGCACCACGCTCGAAGGAGTGGGGCCGGGTGATTTCCTTGTCCCCGTCTAGGCTGCGAATTAAGAGGGGAACCCTCAGCAGCGGTCTCGGACGGATGACAGACGGGAATCACCCCATCAGTCGGAGCGGGCCAATGAAGGATCGGCCCAAGGAAGTCAAGCTTGCCGGCACTGAACCTGGCTGCGGGCGATGACGGCGAGGATGGTCAGGAGAGCCATCGCCGAGAGCGCCCAATGGCCGAGATGCCCCGCCGCGATCACTGCGGCCGCGAAGGCCAGCAGACCATGCCGCCACGGCCCCGTCAGCACGAGCCGGTCACGCACGAACCACAGCGCCACCATGTAGACCGCAAGCGGCACGGCAACGGCAAGGTTGCTCGCCAGCATGGGGGCGTGGTGCCCCTGCCCTGCGGCATTGTCGATGGCGACGGCAAAGCCCGCGCCGGTGGCAGCTCCACCCGCATAGATCAGCGCGTGGGCATAGCTCCAGTTGAACGAACTGGAAAAGCGCTCCTGATCGAGCGGGCCTTCCTGCGAGAAGTAGAGCCACCACATCGCAAACGTGATCGCCAGTGCGGAGAGGGCCAGCACGATGAGTTCCGCAGGATGCCCTCCAGGCGCATCGGCATAAGTGAATGCGGCAGCGCTGGAGAGCAGCACTTCGCCCAGCACGATGATGACGAAAAGGCCGTGCCGCTCGGCGACGTGGTGGTGGTGCCAGGGCGTCTTGCCACGCGCCTCGGCGATGACAGGGACCGCCATCTCCATCAGAGCGCCCAGTACGAACAGCCCGGCAGTCGCGCCGAACCCGGCGGGGCGCAGCACCAGCAGCGCGAGGGTCCAGTAGAGCTGCGTCACCGCGATGCCGACCGCATAGCTCACCGCCGTCGCTCGGTGGCGCGGGTCGGATCGCGCGGCAATCAGCCAGAACGCCACCATCGCCACGCGCATGACGATATAGCCGACGATCACCAGCGTCAGCGTACCCCCGGCGAACACGCGCGGCACGCCCGCCGCCACCGCCAGCGAACCAGCCATGATGACGCAGGTGATGAGGCGATAGACCGGCCCGTCGCTGTCGTAGGCGGAGGCGAACCAGGTGAAGTTCATCCAGGCCCACCACGTCGCGAAGAACGTCATCGCGAAAGTCGCCAAGCCCATAGCAGTGTGGCCTGCAGCGACCGCATGGTGCAACCCTTCGGCGGCGCTGGCGACGGCGATGACGATCACGAGGTCGAACAGCAGTTCCAGCGGTGTGGAGACGCGGTGGGGTTCGTGCGGATCGCGGGCACCGAAAGGACGCCAACCGGGCTTGCTCGTCATTCCATTCCCCACCGGATCATGGAGAATGCTATGCGGGCATCGCATCGGCAGGGCAAGGGCACTACGCCAAAAGGGGCGGCCCCTCGCGGGACCGCCCCTCATCGCCGGGCGTGACGGCCGGCTTATGGGATCGCGCGATCAGACTTCGGTGAGTTCACGCGTGGTGGCCGGGTGCGCCTCCTGCGTCGACTTCACCGTGGGCTTGTAGGTACGGAAGTCGAAGGAGCTTGCCTGACCGCTGGCCTCAAGGCTCTCGCGATGCTGCAACTGAAGACGCGCGCGGCGCAGCCTGCCCTTGCGCGAGGTGAATGGATTCCCCTCATCAGGCTCTGCGGCGGCCATGGCATCGAGCAGTTCGTAGCGCTCCTCTGCAGTCTGCGGCAGCGGAGAGGCCGCAAGAATCGCCGTGGCCGAATTGCCCGCAATCACGCGATCATGCTGCACCGGAGCGGGCTCGGCAGCGATGGGAGCGGGGACGGGAACCGGCTCGACGGTGCCCACCGGCTCAAGCGGCTCAGGCACATACTCCGCCTCTTCGTAGACGGGATCGGTGCGACGGCGGCGCATCGCGGCGATGCCCACGACCGCTACGCCAAGCGCCGCGAGAATGCCGGCGACCTCGGCCACCGGGAAGCCATCCCCATCCGTAGCAGGGGGCGCAGGCTGCGCGGCAGGCGGCGGAGCCTCTGCGCGCGCGGGAGCCGGGACGGCAGGCGGAACGGAACCCTGAGCCAGCGTGCCATCCGCCGCCGTGCCGTTATCCCGAGCGGTCGGGACACTTGGCTGCACCGGCGCGGCGCGTTCGGCGCGCTGCGTGGCGGAAGCGCGGCTTGCACTGCGCATCTGCACCGGTGCGCTCGACGGTTCGGCTGCGGCCTCGTCGGGAGTAGCGGGCGGCGGCACGTCGGGCATAACGACAGTCTGCTGCTGGGTCGGCGCCACCGAAGTCGGCGCCGTACCTGCCGTGGTCGCCGTGCCGGTGGGCACATTGACCGGCGCGGATGCCTCTGGCGGCAGCGTGACGGTCGGCGTCGATGCCGGAGCGCTGGCTTGCGGCGTCGCGGTAATGTCTTGCGGCAGCGAGAGAGAAGGCGTCGTCGCGGGCGCCTGCACTTCCTGCGCGGCAGCCGGGATTGCGGAAAGCGCGAGGACAGCGGCAATCGCGGTCAGTGCGCTGGGCGAGCGGGGGACAGCAACGTGTATCATACCGGAAACAATGCGCGCCCTCTGCAAAAGTCCTTTCGCAAGTGCGGAATACGGGACGGGTCGACCCGCAGCCTGCGACGAGTTGAGGATTCCCGTCCGAACCCGGTTTTCGGCGGATTTACGCCAGATTAACGGCCTTTACCCCCTCACGCCGTTTGACACTCCCAACCCCGGCTCTTATATGGCGCCTTCGCTCGATCGCTTCGAGCAAGGCGGGTCCATGCGCGGGGACACGCCCGGGAAGGAGGCGATCGGGATTTCATCCGACGTGGAAGGCTGCAGGCCGCATGGAGACCCAATCCTTGGGAATCCGCGTGCCGGGCGGCCTTTCTTGCGTTCCGGATGGCCTGCTTTCGGGCAGGTAAACGTCACTCGCGACGACGAATTTTTACGAAGGCCGCGTCCTTTTCGACTCGGCCCTCACACGAAGAGGCAAAGACCAGCTCATGGCCACCAAGCCCATCGACACCAGCCCGCTGGTGCGCACTGCCAAGAAGCGCATCCGCAAGATCTTCGGCGACATCCACGAAGTCGTCCAGATGCCCAACCTGATCGAAGTCCAGCGTGAGAGCTATGAGCAGTTCCTGCGTTCGGACCCGTCGATCGGTTACGTCTCGGGCCTGGAGAAGACCCTGCGTTCGGTGTTCCCGATTCGCGACTTCGCGGGCACCAGCGAGCTGGACTTCGTTCACTATGAGCTGGAAGACCCCAAGTACGACGTGACCGAATGCCGCCAGCGCGGCATCACTTACGCCGCGCCGATGAAGGTCACGCTGCGCCTGATCGTGTTCGAGGTGGACGCCGAGACCGAGACCCGCTCGGTCCTCGATATCAAGGAGCAGGACGTCTACATGGGCGACATGCCCCTGATGACGGAGAACGGCACCTTCTTCATCAACGGCACCGAGCGCGTCATCGTCTCGCAGATGCACCGTTCGCCGGGCGTCCTGTTCGACCATGACCGCGGCAAGACCCACT
>JASGGD010000274.1:0-5530 GCA_047605225.1 Novosphingobium sp. | reverse complement strand
CGCGTGCCCGAGGCGCGCGACTTCCCGGCATGGCGGCGCGAGAAGGCGGGCTGGTTCGCGGCCGGATCGACGCAGGAGGAAAGCTGGACGCTGGCGGACGGCACGCATCTGCGCATCGTCGCCCAGCCGGTGCCCGATGGCGGCCTGCTACTGATCGTCGAGGACCGCACGGAACAGCTTCGCCTCTCCGCCGTGCGCGACACCCTGCTGCGCACCCGTACCGCCACCTTCGACAGCCTGTTCGAATCAGTCGCGGTCTTCGCCCCCGATGGCCGCATGCAGATCTGGAACCGCCGCTTCGCCGCCGACTGGGGACTGGAGAGCGAATTCCTCGACACTCATCCGCACGTCGAGGCGCTGCTCAAGAAGATCGCCTCGCGCCTCAAACGCCCGGTCGAGGCCGAGACGGTCGGCAACGTCGTGCGCGCCGCGACGCTCGACCGCACGCAGACCGGCGGGCGCATCGGCCTCGCCGACGGGCGCGTGCTGGAATATGCGGGCGTGCCGCTGCCCGACGGCAACGGCCTGCTGGCGGTGCTCGACATCACCGATTCGATGAAGGCCGAGCAGGCTCTGCGCGAAAGCAACGCCGCGCTGATCGAGGCCGACGCGATCAAGACCCGCTTCCTCGCCAACATGAGCAAGGAACTGCGCACGCCGCTGACCTCGATCGGCGGTTTCGCCGAGATGCTGGACCTCGGCATCGGCGGCGACCTCAACGATTCCGGGCGCGATTACGTCGGCTCGATCATCGAGGCGTCGCAGCAGCTGGGCGACCATATCGACAGCCTGCTCGACCTTTCGCAGAGCGAGGCGGGCCTGCTGCCGCTCAAGTTCGAGGAGATCGACCCGATGCCCTTCGTGCGTTCTGTGGTCGAGGAACGGGCAGGGCGGTTGCAGAAGGCGGGCCTGACGCTCGACCTGCAGGCGAAGGGCCTGCTGCGCCCGCTCGTCGCTGACCGGCGGCGGCTGGCGCGCGCGGTCGGGCATATCGTCGACAATGCCATCGCCGCATCCTCGCGCGGCGGGCGTATCCTCGTGCAGCTTTCGCGTCGCAAGGCCGGAGAGGGCGATGCGATCCAGATCCTCGTGCAGGACAAGGGGGCCGGAATGGACAGCCGCACGCTCGCCCGCGCGCTCGACGGGATGAAGGTCAGCGCCGACGGCAAGGTGGAGAGCCGCGACGGCCTCGGCCTGCCACTCGCCCGCCAACTTGTCGAGGCGCACGGCGGCAGCCTGCGGCTCGAATCGGAGCCGGGCAAGGGCACCAGCGCGGTGATCGAACTGCCATGAGACTCGCGCTGTCAGACCTCGCGGCGATGGACGTGTGGGGCCGCAAGCTCGCCGATGCGCTGCTCCCCGGCGACGTGATCGCGCTGACCGGCGGGCTCGGCGCGGGCAAGACGACGCTGGCGCGCGCGATCATTGCCGGGCTCGGCCATGAGGGCGAAGTGCCGTCGCCCAGCTTCGCGATCATCGAGCCTTACGATCCGCCGCCTCATGGTCAAACGGGGGTCCGCCTGCCGTTGGTCCACGCCGACTTCTACCGCCTGAACCACCCCGACGAAGCGCAGGAGATCGGCCTCGACGATTATCGCGAGGGCGCGGTGCTCATCGCCGAGTGGCCCGATCACGTGGGCGGCTTCGCACATGAGCCGGGATGCCTCTCCATCACGCTGGAAGTTGCGGAAGAGGGCAGGATCGCCATTGTCGAAGGCGGGCCGGATTGGCTAGGGCGTATACCTGTATGACGCTCGAACACGCCAACTTTCCCGAGGGCCTTGATGCCTTTCTCGCCGCCGCCGGTTGGGGAGGCGCGGCTGTCGAGCCCCTGCCGGGCGATGCCTCGTTCCGCCGCTACTTCCGCATCCGCAGTGTCGACGGCGCCACCGCGATGCTGATGGACGCGCCGCCGCCGCAGGAGGATATCGGCCCGTTCCTGCGCGCCGCGCACTGGCTCGACGACAACGGCATGCGCCCGCCGCGCATCCTCGCGGAGAAGCCCGACAAGGGCCTGATCCTGATGGAGGACTTCGGCGAGGCGCGCATGCGCGACTACCTCGACCAGTGGCCGACGGATGAGGTCGCGGTCTACTCCGCCGCGATCGACGCGCTGGCGAAGCTGCACCAACTGCCCGCCGGACCGTTCCTCGATTATTCGCTGGCGGAATATATCCGCGAAGTGAAGCTGTTCATCGACTGGTACTGCACCACGCAGAGCCTCTATGTCGATGCCGCCGGTTTCGTGAGCGCGTGGGAGCAGGCGCTCTCGCCGCTGCTGCCGCGCCAGCGTCCCGGCGTCACCGTCCTGCGCGACTACCATGCCGAGAACATCATGCTCCTCGGCAGCCTCGAAAAGCAGGGCCTGCTGGACTTTCAGGACGCGCTCGTCGGCCATCCGGCCTATGACCTCGTCTCGCTGCTGCAGGACGCCCGGCGCGAAGTCTCGCCCGAGTTGGAGGCGCAGATGTTCGACCGCTACGTGCAGAAGACGGGCGCGGACGTCGATGCCTTCCTCGCCGACTACGCCCGCCTCGGCGCGCAGCGGAATGCCAAGATCGTCGGTATTTTCGTGCGGCTGTGGCGGCGCGACGGCAAGCCGCGCTACCTCGACCTGATCCCGCGCGTCTGGGCGGCGATGGAGCGCGACCTTGCGCATCCCGCGATGGCGCCCGTCGCCGCGTGGTTCGACGCCAATATCCCCGCAGCCTTGCGCGAGGCGAACGGCGGGGAGTTCGCCCGTTGAAGAGGTTGGCCAGCGATACCGCGATGGTGCTTGCTGCGGGCCTCGGCAAGCGCATGCGTCCGCTCACCGCCACCCAGCCCAAGCCGCTGGTGCGGGTCGGGGGCAAGTCGCTTATCGACCATGCGCTCGACAAGCTCGGCAACGCGGGCGTGACCAGGGCGGTGGTCAACGCGCACTACATGGCCGACGCGCTCGAAGGGCACCTGAAGGTCCGCAAGATCGCGCCTGCGGTCACGATGTCGGACGAACGCGAGCTGCTGCTGGAAACCGGCGGCGGCATGGTCAGGGCGGCCGATCTTCTGCCCGATCCGTTTTTCTGCCTGAACAGCGACAACATCTGGCTGGACGGGCCGAAGGACGTCTTCGCCGAACTCTCGCAGGCCTGGGATGCGGAGCGCATGGACGCGCTGCTGCTGATGGTGCCGCACACCCGCGCGCTCAATTATCGAGGTGAGGGAGACTTCCACCTCGATCCTGAGGGCCGCGTTTCGCGCCGCCGTCAGGGCCGGGTGGCGCCGTTCATCTACACCGGCATCCAGCTTGTTTCGAAGCGCCTGCTGCGCGATGCGCCGGAGGGTGCGTTCTCCACCAACCTGTTGTGGAGCCGCGCGATCGAGGAAGGCCGCCTCTACGGCATCTCGCACCAGGGCCTGTGGTTCGAGGTGGGCGAACCGTCGGCGATCCGGCCGACCGAGGAATGGCTGACTCGTGCCTGAGCGGGCAGGACCGAAAGTCTACTCCATTGCTGCGCATCGTGGTTTCGCCGACGCCCTCGTCGCCGGGTTGATTCCGCGCTACGCGAAGGACGAGATCGCCCTCGCGCGTCTGACCTTGCTGCTGCCCAGCCGCCGCACCATCCGCACTATGACCGAGGCTTTCGTGCGGCATTCCGGTTCCGGGATGCTGCTGCCCCGCATGGTCGCGGTGGGCGATCTCGATCTCGACGAGGCGCTCGGCCCGTTGCTCGATCCGCTGGGCGCGGCCGACATCCCGCCCGCTGCCGACACGACCCGCCGCTGGCTGCGGCTTGCGCATTACCTGCGTGAGGTGGAGGGCAATGCTGCAGGCAAGGGCGCGGCATTGCTGCGCCGCGCCTTTGAGATCGGCCGCACCATGGACCGCCTCATGGCCGAGGAGATCGCGCCGATCGATCTCATGTCCGAGCAGGTCATCGGCATCGTCGGCGATCTTGCCGGGCACTGGAGCGACAATACCCGCAGCTTCCTGATGGTGCAGCAGCACTGGATTGCCGAACTCGCCGCGCGCGGAGAGATCGATGCTCCGGAGCGCCGCAACCGCCTGTTCGACCATGCCGCCGCGCGTTGGCGAGACCAGCCGCCCGCCCATCCGGTGATCGCGGCAGGCGTCACCGGCGCCTCGCCCGCGCTGGCGCGATTACTGCGGGTGGTGAGCGAGATGCCGCAGGGCCTCGTGGTCCTGCCCGACCTCGATCTGTCGCTGGCGGACGAGGTGTGGGAGGAACTGGGCGTCGCAGGCGCGCCGGCCGAAGTCGGCGAGCCGCCTTTCGCACGCGGCGATGCGGTGACCCATCCGCAATATCACCTCAAGTTGCTGCTCAATCGCATGGGCATTGCGCGGGGCGAGGTGCAGCCCTGGCACCGCTCCGGCCTTGCCGCCGCGCCGCCCGAGCGCAGCCGTGCGATCTCCAACCTGTTCCTGCCGCCGCGGGCCTCGGCCGCATGGGTCGACCTGCCGCCCGAACAGCGCCGCCTGAGCGGCGTGCGGCTGATGGAAAGCACCCACCCCGGCGAGGAAGCGCAGGCCATCGCCGTCCTTATCCGCGAGGCGCTGGAGACGCCGGAACGCCGCGTCGCGCTCGTCTCGCCCGACCGGGGCCTGGCTGCGCGCGTGGTCAGCCATCTGGAGCGCTGGGGCATCGCCGCCGACGACACCGCCGGTCGCCCGCTGCCGCAGACTGCCGCCGGTCGCCTGCTGCTGCTGCTTGCCGAAGTCGTTGCCGAGCAGGCCGCGCCGGTGCCGTTGATCGCGCTGCTGGTCCATCCGCTGACGGGAGGCGGGGAAGGGCGCGCGCGCTGGCTGGAGAACGCGCGCAAGCTCGACCTCGCGCTGCGGGGACCGCGTCCCGGCGCCGGGCTCGAACCGCTCGCCGCCAAGGCCGAGGGCGCGAAACTGGGCGAATGGTGGGCCGGGATCGCGGCCGTGCTCGGCCCGTTGTTCACGCTCGGCGAGGCGGAGGCGTTCGAGCGCCTGCTCGGCCTCCTCGCCGATGCTGCGGAAGCCCTGTGCGGCGAAGCGCTTTGGGGCGGCGCCGACGGCCGCGCGCTGAGCGCCTTCATCGAGGAACTGCGCGGCGCGGCGGGATCGGCGGGAACCCTGCTCGACCCGCGCGAGATCAACGCGGTGCTGCGCGATGCGATGGACCGCGTCTCGGTGCGACCGCCGTGGGGCGGGCATCCGCGCGTCTCGGTCTACGGCCTCCTCGAAGCGCGCATGAGCCGTGCCGACCTCGTCATCTGCGGCGGGCTGGTCGAGGGCGTCTGGCCGGGCAGCGCCGCGCTCGATGCCCTGTTGCCGCCTGCCGTGATGCGCGCGCTTGGCGTTCCCGGTGCGGATTTTCGCATCGGCCTTTCCGCGCACGATCTTGCCGCCGCGCTCGGCGCGCCTGACGTGGTGCTGAGCTGGGCGCAGCGGGACGAGGGTGGACCGGTGATCCCCTCGCGCTTCGTGCTGCGCGTGCGGGCGATGCTGGGCGACCAGCTCGAGCGGCACCTCGAGCGCGACGCGGTCAGGCTGGCGCGGCAG
>JASGGD010000273.1:0-5532 GCA_047605225.1 Novosphingobium sp. | reverse complement strand
GATCATCGCCGGATCGGATGCCGGGTCATATAACCCATGTGGTTATAAATGTCAATCCCGCAGGGCGTCGATCTCGCGGGCGAGGTCCTTGCCGCGCCGTTCGTCGGTGGCGATGCGTTCGAGGACGGCGATGCGCTTGCGCATGGCCTCGACCTCGCGCTCCAGTTCATGCTCGCGCGCGGTGTGGTCGTAGTCGCCGGTCTGGCGGTCCCGCTTGTCGCCAAGGGCGCGATAACGCTGGGACTTGAGCCAGGTGACGCAGCCGATGGCGAAAAGAACGACTACGGCAGTCCAGAAACTCATTGCTTGGTCACCTTCGGCTGGTCGCTGTCGCGCAGCGCCTCGATCTGCATGGCGATGTCGGGCGCATGTCCGCCATCGGTGATGATTCTTTCCAGCACCCGCATGCGATTTTCAAGCTCTGCGTTGTGCGCCGCATACTGCGCGGCCTTTTCCGCGGTCGCGCCCGCAGTGATTTCCAGCTTGCGCTCCAGGAAGGCAAGGCGCCGCTTGTACATGTCGGCAAGGATGCCCACCACGGCGATCATGCCCACCACGAAAGTGCCGAAGCCTACGACATCTCCGAATTCCATTATGCTGCGTCCTTGTCGCGGGGGCTGCGCAGGTTCTCGATCTGCGCGGCGGTGGCATAGGCGCTGTCGGTGACGATCGCCTCGATCGTGGCCGCGCGGCCTTCCAGCGCCTCGATCCGCGCGCGAAGCTGCGCATTCTCTTCGGCGAGGCGCGCTGCGGCGGTGTGGTCGGGGCGCTCGGTCTTGCCGCCCCATTCGTCTTCCAGCGCATAGCCGTGGCGGGCGCGGATCAGGTTGTTGAGTACCCAGCCGCCGGTGCAGATGGCGACGATGACGAGCACGAATTCAGGGCTGCCCCACTGCATCGCGCGTCTCCTCAGTTGATCTTGGGTTCGGGGCTGCGGGCCGCCTCGACCGAGCGGGTGTCGCGCAGAGCCTCGATCTGGAGTGCGGTGTCGTAGCCGCCGTCGGTGATGATGCGTTCCAGCACGCGCACGCGCTCTTCCAGTTCGCGGCTGTGCGAGGCGTATTGCGCGGCCTTTTCGGCGGTCGCCTCGATCTGCAGTTCGGCCATCTTGCGCTGGTGCTTGGTCCAGATCGCAAGGCCGCCCATGATGAACGGCGCGAGCGGGATCAGCAGCGCCAGAGTTCCCGTGTCCATAGTCTTGTCCCTGTTTGCCCGAAAGGTCGCGTCAGCGCAGCGAGTCGATCTCGGCGGCGAGGCGCGAGTTGCTGTTGGAATAGTGCGCTTCCATGTCGGCGATCCGGCGGTCCATGTCGGACAGGTCTGTGCGCAGGCGGCTGGAGGACGGCGTTGCGGTCAGGCCCTTGCGGGCGCGGCGGCGCTCCATCCGGCGCAGCAGGCGCATTTCCTCGTCCTCCGAATAGAGGCCCATCGGGCGGCTGTCGGCCAGCCAGGCCACGCCGAAGTAGATCGCGATCACGATCGGAAACCCGGCGAACAGCAGCAGCACGGCGCCCAGCCGGATCCACAGCGCATCGACGCCGGTGTAGTCCGCGATGCCGGAGCACACGCCCGAGATCTTGGCGTTCGACTTGTCGAGATAGAATTGTCCGCGAGACATTGCCTGTTTTCCCTTCCCTCGAATGTCTTACTGCTGCTCGGTGGGCTTGTTCATCGCCCGCTTCATCTCCGCGAGTTCCGCGTCGATCGAGTCCCCATCGGCCAAAGCCGCAATTTCCTCGGCGAGCGTCGGCTGGCGGCGATCCGAGAGGCTCATGGCCTCGGCGCGGCCTTCCGCGTAGTCGACGCGGCGCTCCAGCTGGTCGAACCGGGCCATGGCTTCGTCCACGCGCTCGTTCGCCAGCAGGGTGCGCAGCTTGACCCTGTTTTCGGCGCTCTGCAAGCGCGCCGCGATCGACGACTGGCGGCTGCGGGCTTCGCGCAGGCGAGTCTGCAGCTTCTCGATGTCGGCTTCGTAGGCGCGCAGGGCGTCGTCGAGGACAAGGATCTCTGCCGAAAGCTGCTCGCCCATGTCGGCGGCCTTCTTGCGCTCCAGCAAAGCGGCGCGGGCGAGGTCCTCGCGGTCCTTCGACAGCGCGAGCTGCGCCTTGTCGGCCCAGTCGGCCTGCAGCTTCTCCAGCTTGCCGACGTGGCGGCGCAGTTCCTTCTGGTCCGCGATGGTGCGGGCCGAGCTGGTGCGCACTTCCACCAGCGTTTCTTCCATCTCGAGGATGATCAGGCGGATCATCTTGGCCGGGTCTTCGGCCTTGTCGAGCAGGTCGTTGAAGTTGGCGGCGATGATGTCGCGGGTGCGGGAGAAGATGCCCATGGCGGTGGTTCCTGTGGTGAAGCTGCGTGTCGCGCCGTTGTCGAAGCGGTAGGCGCGCTGGGTCTGCGGAGCAGGATTCTGGAGCACTTCGATCTCCGCGTCGAGCCTGCTCATGCGAGCGGCGCTCCGCACGAATGCACCGAGGAGGCATGCGCCTCGGGCACCGCGACCTTGTCGGCCAGCGCCACGAGATTGAGCGCGCCCATCGCCAGCATGCTGACGATGATCGCCCAGTCGAGCTTGGTGCGAGCCAGTGTCGAACGCGGGGTGGTGGAGCGTCCCTGGCCGGCGGAGGTGGCAGTGATCGGGAGCATGTGAAGTGTCCTCTGGTCCTGAACTTGGTCTTGCTCCGGTAATAGCAAACCCCGTGCCAAACTGCGCGGATGGCGGATTTCCGCGAGTTCACTCTATCCGTGCGAAAGTGCGCAGAAAATGAATTGCCAATGAATGGGAAATTTCGCTAACTTTCAGGAATGGAGCGCGACACCCATTTCATCGGCCAGTCCTCCGCCTTTCTCGACGCGGTCGAGCGGGCCAGTCGCGCCGCCGCCGTGCGCCGTCCGGTCCTCGTCATCGGTGAGCGCGGGACCGGCAAGGAGTTGATCGCCCAGCGCCTGCACCACCTCTCGCCGCGCTGGGGGGAGCCGCTGGTGACGCTCAACTGCGCGGCGCTGCCCGAGACGCTGATCGAGGCCGAACTGTTCGGGCACGAAGCCGGGGCCTTCACCGGCGCCACCCGCGCGCGGGCAGGGCGTTTCGAGGAGGCCGATCGCGGCACGCTGTTCCTCGACGAACTGGGCAACCTGTCGATGGCGGCGCAGGAGCGCCTGCTGCGCGTGATCGAATATGGCGAGGTGGTGCGGATCGGCTCCTCACGCGCGGTGACGGTGGACGTGCGCATCGTCGCCGCCACCAACGCCGACCTTCCGCGCATGGCGGCCGAGGGCACTTTCCGCGCCGATCTGCTCGACCGCCTGAGTTTCGAGGTCATCACCCTGCCGCCGCTGCGTGCGCGCGAAGGGGATGTCGCGGAACTGGCCGACTACTACGGCCGCCGCATGGCGAGCGAACTGGAATGGGATCGCTTCCCCGGCTTCTCGGCCGCGGCGATGGACGCGCTGGAGGCTCACGAATGGCCCGGCAACGTGCGCGAACTGCGCAACGTGGTCGAGCGCGCCGTCTACCGCTGGGGCGACGAGGGCGCGCCGATCGGCGAGGTGGTGTTCGATCCTTTCGCCAGTGCCTGGGGCTTGCGGGCGATGGTGGAGGAGAAGGCTGCTCCCGCTCCCGCTCCGTTACCCCGCGTGGCCGAGGTCGAGGTGGCAGGGGCCGCCGCTTCCTTGCGCGAAGCGGTGGAGGCGCACGAACGCGGCCTCCTGCTTGCCGCGCTGGAGCGCCTGCGCTGGAACCAGCGCAAGGTCGCGGGCGCGCTGGGCCTGACTTACGACCAGTTGCGCCACTGCCTCAAGAAGCACGGGCTGCATCAGGGGCGGGTGCCGTAACCCGGCTGCTTGGTGAGACTGTCCCACCGCCCGAGGATGTCGGGCTTGAACACGCCCTCTTCCCAATCAGTCGGCGCGATTTCCTCGAAGCCGATCGAAATGGCGTCGTCGCCGTAGTCCAGCGTCGTCTTCACGCTCTCGAGGATGGCTTGCGACAATCGCAGCTTTGCTTCCTCCGAACGGCCCGGCCAGAGCTTGACGATCACATGCGGCATTCGTGTCAGTCCTTCGCCGGGCCTGCGAGGTATTCCTCGTCGGTCACCTTTTCCATCCAGGTGACGTTCTTGCCGTCCAGCGTTTCCTGGATTGCGACATGAGTCATGCCGTCGTGCGGCGTGGCGCCGTGCCAATGCCTCTTGTCGGCGGGGCAGAGCAGGACGTCACCGGCGTGGAACTCGAGGACCGGGCCGTTTTCCACCTGCGTCCAGCCCACGCCTTCGGTGACGATGAGTGTCTGACCGCGCGGATGGGTGTGCCATGCGGTTCGCGCGCCGGGCTCGAAGTGGACGATCGCGCCCGTCACGTTGGAGGGTTCCTCGCGCTGGAACATCCCGGTGATGGTGGCCTTGCCGGTGAAGTACTCGGCGGGGCCGTCCACCGTGGTCATTTCGTTTCTGCGTTTGATTTCCATGGGAGTGTCTCCGTCTGCAGCGTGCGCAGGAAGTGCGACCGCAATGGTCATGAAGCCGGCTGTCAGCGCTATAGCGGCTGGGCTCGTCCTGAATGTCATGGCTGCCTTCCGCTGCTGCGGGGTGGTGGCCATGATCTAATCTGTAGTTGGGCGGTTCGGCAGTCCCGGTGCGGTGGATGTTTCGTTGAGAAAAATTCAGCATGGGCTCTGCGTTGCACAGCCCCCTGCCGCGAAGCCCTTGCGTTTTTCCAGAATCGCGCCTATCTGGCCGTCATCCCGTAATTGGTGAAACAACGAACGGGCTGGCGCCGGTAGGGGCCGGCACGAAACCGCGTTGCTCATCGCTGCGGCAAACAGACACGTAATGGAGCCAGGATTGGTCGATATCGCACGCCTTACCGAAGTCATCGAGCCGGAGGTCAACGCCCTGGGCTTCGATCTCGTGCGCGTGCGCGTGTTCGGCAAGAGCGAAGTCGGTGACGACGAGATCGCGCTCCAGATCATGGCTGAAGACCCGAAGACCGGCCAGCTCGTGCTCGACGATTGCGCGACGCTGTCGCACCGCATCTCCGATCGCATGGATGCGCTGGAGGAAGCGGGCGAAGTGCTGATCGAAGAGGCCTATCGCCTCGAAGTCAGCTCGCCGGGCATCGACCGTCCGCTCACTCGCGCCAAGGACTACGCCAACTGGGTGGGCCATGAGGCGAAGATCAATCTCGCCAATCCCGTCGAAGGCAACCGCAAGGGCCTGCACGGCGACCTCGTCGGCATCGAGGGTGAGGCGGGCAGCGAAGTGGTGACGCTGGAGGACAAGAAGTCCGGCCGCGTGTCCTTCCCGCTTTCGGACGTTCAATCGGCCCGCCTGATTCTTACCGACAGGCTGATCGCAGCAAGCCGCCCGCAGGACACCAGCGGTGCGGATGACATTCTTGAGGAACAGGAAGACTAAGCCATGGCCAGTGCGATTTCCGCCAACCGCGCCGAGCTGATCGCGATCGCGAACTCCGTTGCTTCGGAAAAGATGATCGACAAGTCGATCGTCATCGAGGCGATGGAAGAAGCCATCCAGAAGT
>JASGGD010000272.1:0-5642 GCA_047605225.1 Novosphingobium sp. | reverse complement strand
ATCTATGGTACACTCGTGGGAGGTCGGGTGGGGGCGTGGGCCGGTGCCGCCAAATCCGCCTGCGGCGGATTTGCAGACGATACTCAGAGCTTCCCGAACTGCTCTTCGTAAGCGCCGGTATCCCCGCTAGACAGCAAGCGCGCCTGCTCCACCCAGCTGTCGCGGCGCGGGCGGCCCGCGAAAGCGCCGAGTTTGGTGTCGAGGTCGTCGAGGTCGGCATCGCTCCACGCCGCCATCTGGGCATAAGTCGTCACCCCCAGCGAATGGAGCAGCGTCAGCATCTTGGGGCCGAGGCCCTTGATCTTGCGCAGGTCGTCCGCCGCGACGTCGCCCTCGGCCGTCTCCGCGACCGGCGGGGCCGGGGGAGCGGGGGTCGGATCGGGCTCGGCGGCGATGGTCTGGGGGGCTTCGGGCTCATGCGCGCGGGCTTCGTCGGCCTCTTCCTGCGCGGCGACGGCGATGACTTCGCCGATGCCCGCCATCGTCCCGGCCATCGCGGGCGGGTCGATGTGGTACTGCGAGGCGGGCGGCGCGTCGTCTATCAGCACCTGATTGCGCTGCGCAGGCGCCGCGCCCTCGTCCAGCACGTCGGGGCGATGCTCGCGCCGCGCGGGCTTCGAGCCGTGGATGAAGACCCAGTAGGCCACCACGATGCCCACGAGCAGCGCGATGATGAACACCAGCCAGTTAGCCTGAACCATTTCCAGCACGTCAGTTCACCTTCCTGCGATTCCATATTGCGGCGCCGATGCCGAAGCCGATCCCGTAGGACAGCAGCACCGAGACGGCCATTTCCAGCCATAGCGGCAAGGCAGCGTCCTTTCCTAGTCTTTCGACAGCATCATTCAGGCCCCATCATTCCGGGCCGGGCGTATCGATCGGCGTCGGCTTGACCGGCGCGGTATATAGCACCGAGAACTCGATCCGCCGATTGGCCGGGTCGAGCGGGTCCAGCCCCTCCACCGGCCGTGCAGAGCCGAGGCCCGCCGCGCGCAAATTCGTCGCCGGAATGCCCCGCGCAACCAGGGCCGAGCGCACCGCCTCCGCCCGCGCCTGCGAGAGCGCAACATTGACTTTCTGGTTGCCCGAGGCATCGGTATGCCCGGTCACCGCGATGATGCTGCCGACGCACGGCCGTAGCGAGCGCGCCACTTCGCCCAGCAACCGCTCACTCGACGGTTCGAGGCGCGTGCTCGCCTCGCCAAAGCGGATCGTACGGGTTTCGAGGATACGCTCGACGTCGTCCTGGCAATGGGCCGAGGCGCTGAGTTCGTCGCCGCCCCGTGCCCAGCTCACCCCGGCGATGCCCGGCACCGCGGCGATTGCGGCCGCGACGGCCTTGCGCGTCTCGGGCGAGAGGTCCCTGCCGCCGGAGAGCACCGGATGGCGCGTCAGCCAGCCATAGCGGTCGCGAAAATTCAGCGTCACGCCCTTCCCGCCCGCCGCATCGCGCGCGGCCGAGGCCTGCCGGTCGAGGTCGCCGATGAACGACAGCCCCCGCGCCCGGGTGACGGCGAAGGACATGACCAGGCACAGCGCGGCTCCGGCGACGATCAACGATGCGCGGCGGGGATTCATGGGGGCAGCCTAAAAGGTCAAAGCGCGAATGTCAGCCGGGCAGTTGCCCGCCGAGCGGGGTTTCGACCTTCTTCGCCTTCTGGAACAGCCGCCGGTCCTCGGGCCCGAACGCCTTCTTCCAGATGACGAGGAAGTAGGCGCCGAGGATCGCCGGGATCCCGAAGGCCAGCGCGGCCCACTCGGGCAGGAAGCGCACCGCGAGGAAGCCGATGACCACGGCGGGTGCGGCGGCCCAGATCAGCGCCCAGCGCCAGTTGTTGATCGGCTCCTTGAGGATGCGCGCCAGCATCACCGACTTGACGATCGAGGACAGCCCCAGCGCCAGCATCAGCGCACAGGCGGCAGCGGCGGCCTGGAACAGCGGGTTGAAGCCCAGCCGCTGCATCAGCACGATGCCGAAGAGCGTCAGCACTGCCTGCAGCACGATGGTCCCGATCGAGACCCACAAGTTGCGCAGCCGCGCGACGTAGATCAGCGCCGCCTCGCTCACCACGGCGGTCGCGGCGACCACTTCGGCGGCGAGCAGGAACGCCAGCGCGCCCGTCCCGCCGACGAACTCGCGCCCGACGAGACCCATCACGCCGTTGCCCGGAATGCCCAGCGCCAGCGCGATGCCCGCCTGCGAGGCGGTGATCCAGAAGCCCACCTGACAGACCTGCCGGGCGATCGCGGCATAGTCCTTTTCCTTCAGGTTGCGGGTGATGACGGGGCCGAGCACCGGCTCGAAGCTGGTCTTGAGCTTCTGCGGCAGGCTCGCCACCTGCTGCGCGGCGTAATAGACGCCGACTGCCGTGGAGGGCGCGAGGAAGCCGAGCAGGAAGATGTCGACGCGCCGGGTGCCCCACTCGATCGCGTCCGCCAGCGCGATCGGCAGCGAGCGCAGCGCCAGCTTGCGCATCGCGCCGGGCCGGGGCTTCCACCCGCGCGGCAGGCCGTATTCGCGGAAGAACGGGATGAAGGCGGTGATCGCGGCGGCGTAGATCGAGGCGATATAGGCGATCGACAGCCCGCTTTCGGGCGCCACCCAGATCATCGCGCCCGCCATGATCGAGATCGTCCACGGCTCGACGATCGCGCGCGACCACACCGTCGGGCTCACCCGCAGGCGATAGGCGAGCGCGGCCAGCCAGATCTCGGTCATCGTGAAAGGCGGCAGCGCGATCACCATCAATCGGTCGATCTGCGTGTAGTGCCCGCCCGGGAACAGCACGCCCGGCACGAACCAGAACAGCACGGCGGCGGTGCAACTGGCGATCATCGCTAGGATCGAGCCGTCGGCGATCACGTTGGCCGGATGGACCTGCCCCTCGGTATCCGACAGGCGCTGCGCAAGCCCGCGCTTCTCGCCCATCGTGCACAGCATCGAGGTCAGCTCGATCAGCACCAGCGCCGAGGCGAAGCGGCCCAGCGCCGCCGGGCCATAAGCCGCCGCGCGGCCCGCGATGAACAGGAACGGGATGCGCGCGGCAAGGCGCAGGAAGAAACCGAAGAGATTGGTTCGCCCACCCTTGGCGAGCGCGGCGATGTCGTCGCGCTCCTTGTCGCCTTGGGGTGCGGTATTGGAATCGGTCAAGAAAGGGGCTCCTGCTCGTCGCGCAGCGGGCGCGACAGGAGATCGTTGACGACCGCGCCGGCAGGAGCCTCGCCCTTCAGCAGCCGGTCGACCGCCTCGACGATGGGCATCTGCAGGCCGTCACGGCGGGCAAGGTCGGCGAGCACCGGCGCGGTCGCCGCGCCCTCGGCCACACTGTTCTTGCCCGACAGCGCCTCGGCGGCGGTCAGCCCCTTGCCCAGCGCGAGGCCGAGCGAGAAGTTGCGGCTGGAGGTAGAGGAACAGGTCAGCACCAGATCGCCGAGGCCGCACAGGCCCGACAGCGTCTCGGCGCGGGCGCCGCGTGCAAGGCCGAAGCGCAGCATTTCGGCATAGCCGCGCGCGATCAGCGCCGCGCGGGCGTTCTGGCCGAGGTTCAGCCCCTCGACCACGCCGCAGGCGATAGCGAGCACGTTCTTCACCGCGCCGCCGATCTCGGCACCGACGACGTCGTCCGAATAGTAAGGCCGCAGCGCCGGGCGGGCGAGCAGCGGCGCCAGCCGTTCCCACTGCGCGCGTCCGCCACCGCAGGCGAGCGTCACGGCGGTCGGCAGCCCGGCGGCGACTTCGTGCGCGAAAGTCGGGCCGGAGAGCACCGCCAGCCGCTGGGGCGCGCAGGCGCTCGCCGCGACGTCGGCCATCAGGCGGCCGGTCCCGGCCTCGATCCCCTTGGCGCAGAGAACCAGGTCGCGGTCACCCGCAGGCAGGCCCGCGATCACCGAGGCGAGGAACTGCGCGGGCACGACCACCAGCAGCGCGGGCAGCGCGGCGAATTCGGCGAGGTCGCTGGTGGCGCGGATGGTGGGCGCCAGCGTGGCGCTCGGAAGGTAGAGGCTGTTGCGACGGTCGCGGTTGATTTCCTCGACCAGATCGGCTTCGCGCGCCCAGAGCAGGACGTCGCTGCCGTCGCCCTCCCCATTGGAACCGGCGAATGCCTGCGCCAGAGCCGTGCCCCATGCGCCTGCACCGATAACGCCGATCTTCGCGCTCATGCCTTCACTCCCGCACCACGCACCGCCTCGGCCTCCGGATCGAGCGGCCAGCGCGGGCGCGCCGCCACGTCGAGGGGGTCGGACTGCCCGCGTTCGAACCGCTCCACTCCGGCCCAGGCGATCATCGCCGCATTGTCCGTACACAGGCCAAGCGGCGGTGCGATGAACGGCAGCGCATGGCTTGCCGCCAGCGCTTCCAGCGCGCCGCGGATCGCCTTGTTCGCCGCGACACCGCCTGCGACGACCAGCGCGTTCACCGGCCCGCACTTGGCGAGCGCCCGGCGGGTCCGGTCGATCAGGCAGTCGATCGCGGCCTGCTGGAACGAGGCGGCGATGTCGGCATCGGTATATTCGCCCGACTGCTTCGCCCGCAGCACCGCGCTCTTGAGCCCGGCGAAGGAGAAGTGCGGCTCGGCCGAACCCTTGAGCGGGCGCGGCAGCGGCACTTTCTTCGCATCGCCCTGCAGCGCCAGCCGCTCCAGCGCCGGGCCGCCGGGATAGCCGAGGCCGAGCACTTTGGCGGACTTGTCGAAAGCCTCGCCCAGCGCGTCGTCGATGGTGGTGCCGAGGCGGCGGAATTCACCGACGCCCTCGACCAGCAGGATCTGGCAGTGCCCACCCGAAACCAGCAGCAGCAGGTAGGGGTAGGCGAGGCTGGCATCGGCAAGGCGCTGGCGACAGGGCATGGCCTTCGAGGTGGTTGACCGCGATCAGCGGCTTGTCGGTGGCCATCGCCAGCGCCTTGGCAGTGACGAGGCCGACCATGACGCCGCCGATCAGCCCCGGCCCGGCGGTCGCGGCGATCGCATCCACCTGATCGAGCGTCATCCCGGCATCGGCCAGCGTCGCCTCGATCAGCGGAGCCAGCCGCTCGGCATGGGCGCGCGCGGCGATCTCGGGCACGACGCCTCCGAAGGGGCGGTGCTCCTCGTCCTGCGAGGCGATGCGCTGGGCGAGGATCACCCTGCCGTCGGTGACCAGCGCCGCCGCCGTCTCGTCGCAGGAGGATTCGATGCCGAGAACTATGCTCATCCGGCCTTCCCCTGAACGACAATGCCCGGTAGCACAAGCCGCCGATGACCAACGATAAACAAGACCAGACCTTCCGCCCTGAGCGTTACAAATTGGGCACACGCCGTTCGCCGCTGGCGATGGCGCAGGCCCATGAAGCGCGAGACCGGCTTGTCCAGCTGCACGGAATCGATCCGGCGCATATAGAGATCGTGGCCGTCACCGCCAGCGGCGATCGCATCCAGGACCGCGCGCTCGCCGAAATCGGCGGCAAGGCGTTGTGGACCAAGGAACTCGACGCTTGGCTGGCGAGCGGCGAGATCGACTTCGCGGTCCACTCGGCCAAGGATGTCGAGACGATCCGCCCAGAAGCCTTCACGATCGGAGCCATCCTGCCGCGTGAGGACGTGCGCGATGTGCTGGTGGGCGCGGAGAGCATCGCCGCGCTGCCGCCGGGCGCCGTCGTCGGC
>JASGGD010000271.1:0-5652 GCA_047605225.1 Novosphingobium sp. | reverse complement strand
AAGGATACACTAGTGGGAGGCCGGGTGGGGGCGTGGGCCGGTGCCGCAACCCCAGAAGGTCAGTCGTCGCGCGAGACTTTCTCACGACGCTCGTGCGCTTCCTGCGCCTCGACCGTCATGGTCGCGATCGGACGGGCTTCGAGACGACCGAGGCCGATCGGCTCGCCGGTCACCTCGCAGTAGCCGTATTCGCCTTCCTCGATGCGGCGCATGGCCGAATCGATCTTGGCGATCAGCTTGCGCTGGCGGTCGCGGGTGCGCAGCTCGATACCCCAGTCGGTCTCGCTCGAGGCGCGGTCGTTGAGGTCGGGTTCGCGAATCGGGCCATCCTGAAGCTGCTGCAGCGTGCCCGCTGCCGCATCGAGGATCGACTTTTTCCATGCCAGAAGCAGCCGCCGGAAATAATCCTGCTGCGCATCGTTCATGTATTCTTCGTTGGGTTCGGAAATGTAGGCGCCGCCAATCGCACGCTTTGCCTTGGCGAGTACATCAATTTCGTCAGCTAGGGCCGTTGCCATCCAGAGAAACTCCGCAGTGCTTCCACAGATCGCCAACGCCCTGCAGCCCCGAATTTTTTCCGGTAACCGTACAACGATCCGCAGTTGAGGCGGCCTATAATTCCGCGCTCTTGACCGCACAAGCGTATATCCGTGACGATCCACAAAATTCTTAACGTCGTCTCCGGGTGACACAGAGTTAATCCGACGGAGGGGACTGCGCGCAATTGCCGTTAACCATTTCTTGATCGCCGTCCGACAGATTGGCCAAATCGAACGCAGGGGCCATTTGCAAACGATTGAGGTCCACGCGGTCACAACCTTTTTGAAGGCACGGGGATTACGATGGAAACTGTCTGGATTAACCAGGATCTCGCCGCACCGGCCGCCGCGAACGACTTCGCGGGCGACATGCTCATCGCCGAGGCGCTGTCCGCCGCCGCGCAGGGCGATGCCTCGGCCTACTTCGACCTTGGCGTCGCGTTCTCGACCGGCAGCCATGGCGCACCCTGCGATCTGATCGAGGCGCACAAGTGGTTCAACCTCGCCGCTGTCGGTGGGCATGAGGAAGCCGCCGTCTGCCGCGCCGAAGTTTCCGACGACATGACCGCTCGCGAAATCGCCGAAGCCCAGCGCCGCGCGCGCCAGTGGCTGAGCGCAAGCCTGCGCAAGGCTGCCTGAACTACTCCTTACGGAAGGGCGAATGCCCGCCCAGTCGGATCTGGTCGGTGGCGATGCCCGCCCGCTCCTGTTCGAGGTAGTCGGCGATCGCGGATCGCAAGGACTCGTGGACGATGTAGTGCGCCGAGATCGTGCGCACCGGCTCGTATCCCCGCGCCAGCTTGTGACCGCCCTGCGCGCCCGCCTCGACACGGCCGAGGCCCAGCCGGATCGCGGCATCGATCGCCTGATAGTAGCACAGTTCGAAGTGCAGGAACGGTTTGTCGACGACGGCGCCCCAGTAGCGCCCGTATAGCGCCTCTTCGCCGATGAAGTTCAGCGCGCCCGCTACCGGGTGTCCGTCAATGTAGGCGAGGACCATCAGGATGCGGTCGGCCATGGTTTCGCCCAGCAGGCTGAACGCCTCGCGCGTCAGGTAAGGCCGGCCCCATTTGCGCGCACCGGTGTCCTGATAGAAGTCCCAGAAGGCATCCCAGTGCGCCTCGGTGATCTCCTCGCCCGACAGCGCCCTGATCTCGACACCCTCCTGCGCCTTCTCGCGTTCCTTGCGCAGATCCTTGCGCTTGCGCGAGGACAGCGCGGCGAGAAAGTCATCGAACGTCGAGTAGCCACGGTTCTCCCAGTGGAACTGGATGTCCTCCCGCAACAGCCACCCCGCGTTTTCGAACACCGGGACTTGCGCGGGTTCGATGAAGGTCGCGTGGGCGGAGGACAGTCCGTTGTCCCGGCAAAGCGTCTCCGCCGCGCGCAGTAGCGGCAGCATGAGTTCGGGGTGCGGAGTAAGCAGGCGCGGGCCGGTGGCCGGCGTAAAAGGAACGGCGATCTGCAGCTTGGGATAGTAAGAGCCGCCGGCCCGGTGCCAGGCATCGGCCCAGGCATGGTCGAAGACGTACTCGCCCTGCGAGTGCTCCTTCAGGTAGGCTGGAAGCGCGGCAGCGAGGCTGCCATCAGGCCCGTCGATAACCAATGGCAGAGGCGTCCAGCCGCTGCGGCCGCCGACGCTGCCCGATTGCTCCATCGCCGTGAGGAAGGCGTGGGCGACGAACGGGTTCGCGCCATCGGTCAGCGCGTCCCACTGATCTGCGGGCAAATCGCCCACGGCGCCGAGCAGGCGGGCGGTGAAGGCGCCCTCGCTCACGCGCCCCCTTCGCGAATCTCGAAGATCGCCGCGTCGGCGTAGGCGGCGGCGCGTTCGTCATGCTCGGGCTCGCGCACCGTCCAGGTCGCGACGGGCAGGCCCCGGCGGCGCTGGGCGGCAGCGAAGCGGCTCGGCAGGTCGCGCACGTCGTAGGCGAGGAAGTCAGGCCGGGCATGCCATAGCGACAGGCGGCGACGGATCTTGCCGGGCAGCGCGCGATCCTCTCCTTCTGAGATGATCAGGCCGCGCACGGTGTGCGGGGAATTGCGCCAGTACCAGCGCGCAACGCGCGGGTCGAAGCTCATGACCGCATGGCTGCCGGTATAGCCCTCCAGAACCCGGCGCACCGCGAGGCACAGCGCGGCGATGCGGACCTTGCGGTCGGACTTGATCTCGATGAGCACCGGAACCTTGCCGCCGACTTGCGCCAGGACCTGCCGCAATGTGGGAATGGTCTCGCTGGTGCCGGTCAACGTTACGGCGCCCAGTTGCGCGGCGCTGCGGCGCTCGGTCGGGCCGCTCTCGCCGGTCAGGCGGTCAAGCGTGTCGTCGTGGAAGACGACGGGTTGGCCATCACTGGAACGCTGTACGTCGAGTTCGATGCCGTTGCCCGCCGCGATGGCCTTCGCAAACGCCGCGCGCGAGTTTTCCGGCACGCCCGAGCCGTGCAGCCCGCGATGGGCATAGTCCTGCGACCCGATCCACGCGACCTTGCGCGGATCGGGTGCAGGGCAGCGCCAGCGATCAAGCAGGGCGAACGGCAACGATGGCATCCACTTCGACGGCGGCGCCAAGCGGCAGTACCGGCACGCCGACCGCGCTGCGCGCATGCTTGCCCGCATCGCCGAAGACCGCGACCATCAGTTCCGATGCGCCGTTGATGACCTTAGGCTGATCGGTGAAATCGCCGGTCGAGTTGACGAAACCGCCCAGCTTGACGATCCGCTCCACCCGGTCGAGCGAGCCGAGCGCAGCCTTGAGCTGCGCCAGAATCATCACGCCGCATGCCTGTGCGGCTTCGGTGCCCGCCTCGATCGAGACGTCCTCGCCCAGACGGCCGGTGACGAGCTTGCCGTCGACGAAGGGCAGCTGGCCGGAAACGTGGGCCAGGCCACCAGCCTCGACCACGGCGACATAAGCGGCGACCGGGGCCGCCGCTGCGGGCAGGGTCAGGCCGAGTTCGGCGAGACGGTCATCAATCTTGCTCATGGAATTCCTCTTCTTCGCGGGTAAGGCTGTCGAGCAGCCAGGGGAGCGCGGTCTTCCAGTCATCGATCCGCGCGTGGGCGTGGCCGAGCTGGAGCGCGCACTTGATGTTGGGGGCGATCTTGGGCTCACCGCACAAGTGCAGGCGGCGAACATGCGGCGAAACCTCGAAGACCGAACCGTGATGCTGCGACAGATCGTCGATGAACACGGCGCGGCTGGGCTGGTATTCGTCGAGGATCGCCTGCAGCGCCGGGCCTTTCGGCCCCTGGTTGGTGAAGACGCGCAGCGGCATGCCGTGTTCGATCAGCTGCGCCTCGCGGGCTTCGCGGCGGAAATCCATGAGGTTGGTGAGGACCACCACATCGGCGTGCTCGCGGATCGCGGCGATCGCATCGACGGCGCCTTCGATCGGCGTCTGGCGGTGCATCTGCGAATCGAAGAAGCCGTTGAGCAGGGCCCACATCTCCGCCTGTTCCAGCGGGGTATCACTGCCGATCCGGCGCATCGACTTGTAGAACTCGCCGTTCCCGATGTCGAAGTGGACGCCTTCTTCCTCGGCCAGCCAGTCGCGGAAGTGCTTTATCATGTGGAGCAGCACTTCGTCGCAGTCGGTGATGAGCAGCGGTTTCGTCATGCGCCCAGCTTCCTTTGTGCGGCGACCAGAATCTCGGGCTGGACGCCCAGCGCATCGGCCGCGCCCAGCAGGTCCGGCTCGTGCGAGCAAAGGAAATCCATCACCGCACCCAGCGTGGAGGGTTCACCCAGCGAGGCGCGCAATTCCTCCGGCGTCAGGCCGGTGAGCGACAGGAAGCGTTCAGCGCGGTCCTGATCGCTCAGCACCCAGCCGAGGGCGTTCAGGGCCAGCGCCTGCGGATCGGATGGGGATGAGGGCTCTCGAAGAATTGTCAGTCTCACTCGGACGGAATAGACGGGGTGTATTACCCCAGATGGTCATCAGGGCGTCGAATGGCAAAGCGAATCCTCGTTGTCGAGGACAACGATCTCAACCGGAAGCTGTTTTGCGACGTGCTCCGCAGTCAGGGCTACGCGGTGGAGCCGTGTGCCGACGGCCTAGACGCGCTCGACAAGGCGCGGCAGTTCGTGCCGAATCTCGTCATCATGGACATCCAGCTGCCCAATGTCTCGGGGCTGGACCTGATCGAGGCGGCGAAGAAGGACCCTGTCCTGCGCACGATTCCTGTGCTCGCGGTGACCGCTTACGCGGGCAAGGGCGACGAGGAACGCATCCGCGAGGCCGGGGCGGAAGGCTATCTGGCGAAGCCGGTTTCGATCGGGCCGTTCATGCAGGCGGTTCGTGCCCTGCTCTGATGCCCGGCCTTGACATGTTACACCCGCGCCGCTTTTGCGCCGCAATTCCCGGCCAGAGAGCCGCCCGACGCTTTCGGAGTTAGATACCCATGGACCGCGCAGAGACTTCGGCCCGCATCGCCGCGCTGATCGAGCCCTTCAACAAGAAGGGCGTCGAAGTGACCGACGCCACCCGTTTCACCGACGACCTGGAATTCGACAGCCTGACGGTGATGGACTTCGTCGCCGCGATCGAGGACGAATTCGACATCATCATCTCGATGAATGCCCAGGCCGAGATCGAGAACTACGGCCAGCTCGTCGATGCCGTGGTCAAGCTCAAGGGCTGATTGCAAATGTCTGATACTACTGACCTTTTCAGCAAGTTCGACCCGCTCATCAAGATGCGGAGCGACCTGCTCGCCACCGGCGTGACCGATCCGTTCGGGCTGGTCATGGAGCGTGTCATCTCGCCCACCGTCGCCATGTGCAACGGGCGCGAGACGATTTTGCTGGGCACTTACAACTACATGGGCATGACCTTCGACCCCGACGTGATCGCGGCGGGCAAGCAGGCGCTCGACGACTTCGGCTCCGGCACGACCGGCAGCCGGGTACTCAACGGCACCTACGCAGGCCACAAGGCGGTAGAAGAGGCGCTTTGCGACTTCTACGCCATGGACCACGCCATGGTGTTCTCGACCGGCTACCAGGCCAACCTCGGGATCATCTCGACCATCGCCGGCAAGGGCGATTACATCGTCCTCGACATCGACAGCCACGCCTCGATCTGGGACGGCTGCAAGATGGGCGACGCCG
>JASGGD010000270.1:0-5680 GCA_047605225.1 Novosphingobium sp. | reverse complement strand
CGACGCGCCAGCGGGCGGCGGCGGCCTGCGCCAGCATCGCGCGGGCAGAGGCGGCGGCGGCGCGGGCTCCGGCTTCGTAGGCGGCGATCTCGGTGCCGTCGGCGGTGACGTCGAAGACGTGGCTCTCGGCCCAGCGGCGGGTCAGGAGGTCGTCCGGCGCGTCCGCCAGCGAGGGCAGCAGCGGCATCCACAGCGGAGCCCACTTCGCCGCCAGCGCGAGATTGGCGTAACGGGCGCTGACGGGGGCGGGCTCGGCCGCGACCTGCCGCCAGTCCGCGCCGAGTTCATGTGCGACGATCTGCGGGATGAGCGTGGTGACGCCCTGCCCCATCTCCACTTGCGGAACCGAGACGGTGACGACGCCGTCCGTGCCGATCCTGATCCACGCATCGAAGGCGAACTCACCCTCGCGCGGCTGCAGCGGCAGCGGATAGCTGCGCGGACGCAGCATGTAGCCGAGCGCGAGCCCACCGCCCGCCAGCGCTCCGATGAGCACGCCCCGGCGGCTGACCGCCATCAGGGATTGGCGTCCAGCCAGCCCGCGACTTGCGCGGCGAGCGCGGTGAAGGCCTCTGCCTGCCGGCCGGTCCCGGCGGCGGTGGGCGTGCCTGCGTCGGCCTCACGCCGGATCGCGATGTCGAGGGGGATGCGGCCCAGGAACGGCACGTCCATCTCCTTGGCGGAGGCTTCCGCGCCTCCGCAACCGAACGGATCGCTGACTTCGCCGCAGTGGGGGCAGGCATAGCCCGCCATGTTCTCGACCACGCCGATGACGGGGACGCCGCCCTTGGTGAACAGCTCGACCGCGCGGGTCGCGTCGATCAGCGCGAGGTCCTGCGGGGTGGAGACGATCACCGCGCCTGCGGGCTTGCAGCGCTGGAGCATCGTCAGCTGCACGTCGCCAGTGCCGGGCGGCAGGTCGACGATCAGCACTTCGGCGCCCTCCCAGTGCCCCTCGACCAGCTGGAGCAGCGCGCCGGAAATCTTCGGCCCGCGCCATGCGATCGCCTGACCCGAGGCGGACAAGTGCGCCATCGACAGCGCGGGGACGCCCCAGCGGCTCTCGACCGGGACCAGCCTGCCCTCGTGCGCGGTGGCGCGCTGGCCCTCGGTGCCGAGCAGCCGCGCCTGCGAGGGGCCGTAGATGTCCGCATCGACAAGGCCCACGCGCCGTCCCATCCGGGCCAGCGCCACCGCGAGATTGGCGGAAAGCGTGGACTTGCCCACACCTCCCTTGCCCGATCCCACCGCGATGATGCGCGGTCCCTTGGGAGGCGTGGGCTCGGCCCTCTCTGCAATCTTGTCCGCCATCATCGCCACGCGCACTTCGGCGACCTTGCCGCCAAGCGCATCGCGCACCAGCGCTTCCATCCCCGCCCGCGCGGCGGCGTCGAGCCCGGTCGCGTCGAGAACCAGCGTCGCGCGGCCGTCCGCCACGCGCAGCGACTGGACACGCGCGGCGGCCTCGGGCTGAAGCAGCGCCTTGAGATCGTCGCTTTGGGTTCCTGCCCCAAGACCTTCGGCGCTGCTCACTCGTCGTCTCCAGTAGATTGCCGGTTCGTTTCCGGCGTGTCCGTAATGGCCGGGGGAGACCCCGGCGCTCGCCGCTCAGGTGGCGTACGCGGGGAAAAAGGGCAAGAGAGGCACTGTTATTTGCCCGAGGGGTTCTTATAGATAGCCCTATGACAGCTATCGGTGGTGCAGACACGCCTCACGGCGTGCCGGGGGACGGTTCAGGAATTTCCCAGATGGCGGGACGCAACAGCCCGTGGGGCGGTGGCGGCGATGACGGCCGTGGTGAAGATGGCAGCGGCGGCGAAGGCTCCGATGGCGCCGACGCATCGGGCGGCCAGCCCGAGGAGCCGCAGTCCGAAACTCCCGAACGCAAAGGCCCGCGCAACCCGTGGCTGCCTAGCGGAGACGGCACCCCGCCGCGCCGCTCGGCCAGCATCGAGGACATCTTCCGCGGTCGCGGCGAGCAAAGGCGCACCGGCGGGGGCGGCGGCGGTCCGCGCATGCCCGGCGGCTTCCCCAACCTGCCCCGCCGTCCGGACGGCAAGTCGTGGCTGCCGCTCGGCATCGGCGCGGCGGTGCTGGTGGTGCTCGGTTTCTCAAGCGTCCACATGCTCGGCCCCAAGGAACAGGGCGTGGTCACCACGCTCGGCAAGTATTCGCGCACGGTCGATTCCGGCGTCAGCGTCACCCTGCCCTGGCCGATCGAGCAGGTGAAGGTGGTCGACACCAGCTCGTTCAAGGTGGTGATGATCCCCGACAACGAGAACGAGAAGCTGATGCTCACCAGCGACAAGAGCCTTGTCGACCTGAGCTACCTCGTGCGCTGGAACATCAAGGGCCTGAAGGACTACACCTTCCGCCTCGCCGATCCGGACGAGACGGTGCAGGAAGTGGCCGAGGCCGCGATGCGTGCCTCGATCGCGCAAGTCTCGCTCGGGCAGGCGCTGTCAGGCGCGGGCCGCGCTCAGGTGGAGCAGGACGTGGGCGAGCGCATGCAGCGCATCCTCGACTTCTACCGCTCGGGCATCGCCATCCAGGGCGTCGAGATCAAGAAGGCCGACCCGCCGGCCAAGACCAAGGGCGCGTTCGACAACGTCAACGTCGCGCAGCAGGAAGCCGAGCGTGACCGATCGCAGGCGCGCGCCGCCGCCCAGCAGGTCATCGCCCGCGCTCAGGGCGAGGCGACCGCATTCGACAAGGTCTACGAAGAATACAAACTCGCTCCCGATGTGACCAAGCGCCGGATGTATTACGAAACGATGGAGCGCGTCCTGTCCGACAATGATACCGTCGTCGGCGAGAAGGGTGCTAACACCGTCCTGCCCCTGCCGCCGATGCAGCGTCGCGCCCCTGTAGCAGCGCCCGGCGACATTTCGGTCAGCGCGCCAAGCGCCTCCGACAGCGCAGGAGCCCAGTGATGAGCCTGTGGCATGATTACAAGGCCGCGTGGATCGCGGCAGGCGTCGTCGCGGTCGGCCTGATGATGAGCACCATCGTGGTGTCTGAAGACGAGCAGGCCGTGGTGGTCCAGACGGGCCGACCGGTACGGGTCTACAACCCCTATGTCGCCAATGCCGACTATGGCCAGACCGGCGCGGGCGTCCACTGGCGCATTCCGCTGATCGAACAGGTGATCCGCATCGACAAGCGGCTGCTGTCGGTCGACATGCAGCAGCAGCAGGTGCTCTCCACCGACCAGCAGCGGCTGAACGTGGACGCATACGCGCGCTATCGGATCGTCGATCCGGTCAAGATGGTCCGCTCCGCCGGGACGACCGAGCGGGTGACGCAGCAGCTGGAGCCGATCCTGTCCTCGGTCGTGCGTCAGGAGCTGGGCAAGCGCACCTTCCAGTCGCTGCTGACCGCGGAGCGCGGGGCGGCGATGGAAAACATCCGCAAGCTGCTCGATCGCGAGGCCGCCGAATATGGTGCGCAGGTAGTCGATGTGCGGATCAAGCGTGCCGACCTTCCCGAAGGTGCACTGGCTGCCGCTTTCGTACGCATGGAGGCTGGCCGACAGGAAGAGGCCAAGACGATCACCGCGCAAGGGCAGCGCGACGCGCAGATCATTCGCGCCGAAGCCGACGCGCAGGCCGCGAAGATTTACGCCGACAGTTTCGGCAAGGATGCGCAGTTCTACGACTTCTACCGCGCGATGCAGAGCTATTCGGTCTCGTTCGGCAAGGGTACGCCCGAAAGTCCGAACGGCGCCAAGACCATCCTGCTCTCGCCTGACAATGCCTATCTGAACCATTTCAGGGAGCCGTAAGCAGTTTCACTCGTTGCCGACTGGAACTGCGTAAAAGTGGCGGATTTCCGCATCATTCAAATCCGGTTAAGCTCGCGGGGCGTGAAACCGCTTCGGGGTTATTGTCGGATTCAGGCGCAAGCCGCCGAAACGGAGGAATCAAAGGACGTGAAGCCCGTGCGATATGCTTATGGACTGACCACAGCGCTCCTCATCGGAGGCGCGACCGCATCGCTCGTCACCGGCTACCCCGCAGGTGCCCAGGTGGCCCAGAACGAGGCCAGCGAAATCTCGAAGGTGGTGCCGCGTGCCGGCGCCCCCGCCAGCTTCGCGGATCTTACCGCGCAGCTGCAACCCGCCGTCGTCAACATCTCGACCCGCCAGAAGGTGCAGGTCGCGGGCGCCGGCAACAACCCGTTCGCGGGCACCCCGTTCGAGGGGCTTTTCGGCGGACAGGGCGGCGGTGGCGGCGCACCCCAGACGCGTGAGGCCCAGTCGCTCGGCTCGGGCTTCATCATCTCGGCCGACGGCTATGTCGTGACCAACAACCACGTCATCACCGCAGAGGGCAAGGGACAGGTCGAATCGATCACCGTCACCATGCCCGACGGCGCCGAGTACCCCGCCAAGCTGATCGGCAAGGACGCCGCATCGGACCTCGCGGTGCTCAAGATCGACGCGGGCAAGAGCCTGCCGTTCGTCAAGTTCGGCGACAGCCGCAAGGCGCGCGTCGGCGACTGGATCATCGCCATCGGCAACCCGTTCGGCCTCGGCGGCACGGTGACCTCGGGCATCGTCTCGGCAGTCTACCGCTCGACCCAGAGTGGCGGCGCCTACGACCGCTACCTGCAGACCGACGCGGCGATCAACCGGGGCAACTCCGGCGGCCCGATGTTCGACATGAACGGGCAGGTGATCGGCATCAACAACGCGATCTTCTCGCCCACCGGCGGCAGCGTCGGCATCGGTTTCGCCATCCCGGCGGAAATCGCGGCCCCGCTCGTCCAGAAGCTCATCAAAGGCGAGGCGATCGAGCGCGGCTATCTGGGCGTGCGCATCCAGCCGGTGACCGAGGACATCGCCGATTCGCTCGGCATCGCCCATAACAAGGGCGAATTCATCCAGCTTGTCGAGCCCGACGGCCCGGCAGCCAAGGCCGGTCTGCAGGCAGGTGACGTCGTCGTCACGGTCGACGGCAAGGAAGTCACCAAGGACCAGACGTTGTCCTACATCGTCGCCAATACCAAGCCGGGTGCACGCATTCCGGTCGAGGTGATCCGCGGCGGCAAGCGCCAGACCCTGACCGCCACGGTCGCCAAGCGCCCCAGCGAGGACGAACTCTCGCAGTCCTTCACGCCCGATGGCGACGAGGACGGCGATGCGTTCAACAATCCGCCCCAGAAGCAGGAAAAGGGCGTGATCGAGAACTCGCTCGGCCTGACCGTGACCCCGCTGACCGCCACCATCGCCCGCCAGCTCGGCGCTGCGGACGGCACCAAGGGCGTGGTCATCGTCGCGGTCGATCCGAACTCGGACGCGGGCCAGAAGGGCTTCCAGCGCGGCTTCATCATCCTGCAGGCCAATGGTCGCCCGGTGACCACCGCCGCCGACCTGACCGCTGCGATCAACGCCGCCAAGGCGGAAGGCCGCTCGGCCCTCCTCCTGCGCGTCCAGCCGCGCGGCCAGCAGGCGACCTTCGTGCCGGTGCGCCTGCGCTGACACGACGCTGACGGCGTAAAAGGAAAAGGCCCGCCGGAGCGATCCGGCGGGCCTTTTCGTGTGTGGGATGCAAATTCCTCCCCGAGCTTGTCTCGGTGAGGTGGCAGTCGCGAAGCGACTGACGGAGGGGGAATTGCGCGCCTTCTCCCCCTCCACCACCGCCTGCGGCGGCGGTCCCCCTCCCCGAGACAAGCTCGG
>JASGGD010000269.1:0-5719 GCA_047605225.1 Novosphingobium sp. | reverse complement strand
TGATGCCAGTGGCGACTTCCCAGGGCGACTTGCCGAGGCCGGGGACGCCCGGCGAAAGCTGCAGCCGCGCCAGTTCCTCCGCGCTCGCGCCTGCCGCTTCCAGCGCGCCGAGGCGCTGGGCCGCGCGCGATTTCGCACCGATCATCCCGACATAGCCCGCCCCGCCGCGCAATGCGGCAAGACAGCCGCCGAGGTCGTGGTGATCCTCGTGCGTGGCGCCGAGGTAGGCGGTCCAGCGATCGACCTTGAGATGGGCCAGCGCCTCCGCAGGCTCCTCGCGCAAGTAACGCGAGACCGGGAAGGGCGGCGGGGCGTGCGGGCCACCGGGGCGCAGCAGGATCGTCTCGAACTGCGCCATCGCGCCCAGCTTCGCGGCCGCGAGCGCGCCGGGATCACCGCCGGAAACGATCAGGCGGCGCGGCGGATCGTAGCGGCGGGCGATGCGGAACGGGTCTTCGTGAAGCGCGAGGAGCGGGCCGTCGGCCTCCCGGACTTCCTGCGTCTCGCCGTCGCTCTGCCAGACGCAGGTGCGGCGCTCGGCGGAGTGATCGAGCAGCGCGGCGGCGGCGGGGGAGCCGGGCGCGATCCGCTCCAGCAGCACATGCAGTGCCCCGCCGCAGCGCAGGCGCAGGTCGATCCACGGGCTGCCCATGCCGTAATGCAGGCGCTTCGGCACACCGTCGGCGAGCACTTGCGCGGCGTGGCTGGCGACGTCGCCCTCGATGCAGTCGCCCGAGAAATAGCCGCTCGCCGCGATCTGGCCGTCGGACCCTGCCGCGAACAGCATCTGCGCGCCGGGGCCGCGCGGGGCGCTGCCCGCGACCTTGTAGAGTGTCGCCAGTGCCGCCGGACGACCCGCTGCAAGAGTGGTGCGCAGGGCGGGGCGCACGTCGTCGATCCAGCCGAATTCCGGCCAGTCCGCATCCTCGATCATGCCGCCGAGGACAGGGTCTTCCATTAATGTCATCACGCGCGCGCTGCCTGGCGCTCCCCCGTGGCGTCGACTACCGTGTCGCCGACCAGCGGGGCGATGACCAGACGGTGCAGGATCGTGGCCACCTCCTCCGGGCTGTGGGTGGAAGCGGGGGCTTCTCCGCCTTGCGCCAGCCACCACGCGAGGATGTCGATCGTCGCGCCGGTGCCGTGGATCGTACCGAGGTCCGAGGGCAGCCAGGAATGGCGGGAATGCGAGGCTTCGGCGAGGCCGAGCGCCTGCCGGATGAACTCCTCGCGCACGATGCCCGCCGCGCCGCCGGTCAGCAGCGCCGACCACAGCATCGCGTGCTCGTGGACGTGACGGCACACTTCCAGCGTCGATTCGTAGCTGTTGGCGGCGTAGAGGATGGGGATCGTGCGGCCGAGAAGGTCCTCGATCTCGTGCGCGGCGACGTCGGCCAGCAGCGCTTCCTTGGTCGGATAGTGCCGGAAGAAGGTGGCATAGCCGGTCCCGGCGCGGGCGCTGATCTCGCGGATGGTCAGCTGGTCGAAGGGCTTGTGCTCAAGCAGCGCCAGCAGCGCCGAAGTCAGCGCCTGACGCGAGCGTACCTGTCGGGCATCGGTGGGCGCCTCGCGCTTGAGGCCGGTCAGGCTGGTGTCCATGATACGATGCGTATCATTGCGACGGGGGCCTGTCTAACCGCAGCGGCCATGAACCGGCTGCAACGCGGCGTTGAGGCCGATGCCGCATCCACGTCAGTGGATCAAACAATTACCCCTCGCCGATGCGGTCGGCGAACAGCAGGCGACCGCCCGAAAGGTGCCACAGCGCTTCGTTGAAATTGGCGTCGCTCATCGCGAAGCAGCCCTCGCTGCGGCCGAGCTTGCCCCATTTGTCGATCATGTTCTGCCCCACGTACCACGCCGGGTGCATCACGATCGCGCGGGGCAGCGCCATCGAGTTGTCGTTGTCTAGCCCGACGAGACGGATCGAGGTGCCGTACTTGCCCTTATACCACTCGGCGGTGAGGTAGGCTCCGCGCGAGGTTGCCTCCGAATTGGGCGTGTTGGAAAAGCTCTGCAGCCAACCGCTGTGCGCCGGGTCGGACCCGCGCCCGTGGGCGACGAGGAACGAGCGCACCGAACCGTTCTCGAGATTGGCGAAGTGAAGGCGCTGCTTCCACGAGGGCTGGTCGAAGTCGACGATGCCGACCACGTCCGCGCGCCACAAGTGATTGCGCACGCGCGCGGCCTGCTTCGAGGCGACGTCGAGCACGCGGCGTTCGTAGAGCGACAGCCCGGTGGGCGTTGCCGGAACCGAGGTCAGGCTGTTGGAAAAGGAACCGGCGAGCGGCGCGACACCTTCTCCGGGCGCGATCGAATCGGGAAGGATACCTTCGGAAGCGAAAGCCCGCGCGGGCAATGCCAGACCGATGCCGGCGAAGAGGCCGCCCTTCAGTATTTTCCTTCGACTATGTGCGCGATCCATAGTGGCGGTAATACCACAATCGGTCCCGGTGATCCACCATCTCATCGCGTAACCGGCGCTGCGCGGGAGCGTTCCGCCGCAAAAAACGTTTGGCGGAGCGGTTACTTAGGTTTGAAGATTCGCCGTAGGCGAATCTTGCGGCACCGGCCCACGCCCCCACCCTACCACCCTACCACCCGCAAGGATACTATCGTTGGGTGGTAGGGTGGGGGCGTGGGCCGGTGCCGCAAAAGAAATGCCCGAACGGGCATTTCTCAAGCAAACATCACGCCACGACCTTCAGCGCCTTGCGCTGGTGCTGGGCCATCCAGTCTTCCAGCACCGGGGCGATTCGCGTGCGCCACTTGCTGCCGTTGAAGATGCCGTAGTGGCCCACCTCGGCGGCGAGGTAATACTTCTTGCGCTTTTCCGGCAGGTGGCTGGCGAGGTGCAGTGCGGCGCGGGTCTGGCCGATGCCGGAGATGTCGTCCTTCTCGCCCTCGATCGCCAGCAGCGCGGTGTCGCGGATGCCCGAGAGGTCGATCCGCTCGCCTCGGTGGACGAACTCGCCCTTGGGCAGCGAATGCTTCTGGAACACGTGCTCGACGGTCTGGAGGTAGAAATCGGCGGTCATGTCGCAGACGGCGCGGTATTCGTCGTAGAACGCCTTGGTCGCCGCCGCGCTGTCACCATCGCCCGCGACCATGTGCTTGAACATGCCGTAGTGGCTCATCATGTGGCTGCCGAGGTTCATCGCCATGAACCCGGCGAGCTGCAGGAAGCCCGGATAGACGCGGCGTCCGCCGCCCGGATAGGTCATCGGCACGGTGGCGACGACGTTCTGCTCGAACCACGAAAGCGGCTGCTGCATCGCCACGTCGTTGACGCTGGTGGGCGCCTCGCGCGTGTCGATCGGGCCGCCCATCATGGTCAGGGTGGCGGGTCGGCAGGGGTGCTCCTTGGCGCCCATGATCGCGGTCGCGGCATAGGCGGGCACCGAAGGCTGGCACACCGCGAGGACGTGGGTGCCCGGGCCGATGTGCTCGAGGAAGGAGATCACGTAGTCGATATAGTCGTCGAGGTCGAAGCGACCGGCGCTCATCGGCACCAGCTTCGCGTCGGCCCAGTCGGTGATGTAGACTTCGGCGCTTTCCACCATGCGCGCGACGGTGCCGCGCAGGAGGGTGGCGTAGTGGCCGCTCATCGGCGCGACGATCAGCAGCTTGGGGGCATCCTTGCCGAGTCCCGGGTGATCGAATCGCAGCAGGTTGCCGAAGGGCTTGTGCAGCACGATCGATTCGGTGACCGGCTGGACCTTGCCGCCGACGGTCACGGTCTCGATGTCGAAAGCGGGTTTTCCGCGCGGGGAAGCAGCGTGCGCGAAGACGTCCAGAGCGGAAGCCATGACCGGGCCGAGACCCGAATAACCGAATGGAAGCGAGGGGTTGGTCAGCAGTTCGGCGCCGACCGACGCCCATGCGGCAGCGCTGCTCATCATGGCGCGCTGCAACTCGTAGGCATTGTAGAGCAAGTCGATTCTCCTGGCCGTTCCGGGGGCGAAACGGCCGTTGTGCGGGGTTCTTACTCCCCAATTAGGGAACTAGAGGTTACCGTTGCAACGCGGCAATTCCGATTTCAGGCAGGTGATCTTCGCAAGAGAAGCACGTTTCGCCGCGAATCGGACAGTATGTCCATGGCTACAAGGAAGCCTTTTCCTCCGCTTCACGACGCTGTAAGGCGCGGCGCCATGGATGGGACGCAAGGCAATTCCCCGGGGCAAGACACCATGACCGCGGCGACCGTAACCGACGAGCCGAAGCGGCCCCGCCGCAGTCTCGGCCCGCTGCGCATGGTCTGGCGCGAGATGCTCAAGTATCCGGGCCGCATGGCCACGGCAGGCGTGGCGCTGATCACGACGGCGACCTCGACGCTGGCGATCCCCTACGGCTTCCGGCAGATCATCGACAAGGGCTTCGCGCAAGGCGCGGACCCCAGCGCGATCCGTTCGTGGTTCCTGATGCTGATGGGCGTGGTCGTGGTCCTCGCGATTGCGACGGCGATCCGGTTCTACTCGGTCTCGTGGTTGGGTGAGCGCGTCGTCGGCGACATTCGCCTGCGCGTGCAGCGCCATCTGCTGACTTTGGCGCCGAGCTTCTTCGAGGAGAACAGCCCCAAGGAAATCTCCTCGCGCATGACCGCCGATACCGCGATCATCGAGCAGATCGTGGGCACCACCGTCTCGGTCGCACTGCGCAATGCGATCATGGCGCTGGGCGGGGTGATCTACCTCTTCGCGCTGGAGCCGGGGCTGACGGCCTGGCTGGTCATCGCCATTCCGGTGGTGATCCTGCCGATCGCCGCTTTCGGTCGCAAGCTGCGCGCCGTCTCGCGCTCCAGCCAGGACCGCGTTGCCGACATCGGCGCGCTGACCGCCGAAGTGCTGGGCGCATTGAAGGTCGTGCAGGCGTTCAACCAGGAAGGCCGCGAGCAGGGCCGTTTCGCCGCCGCCGTGGAGCGCACGTTCGACACCGGCCGCCACCGCATCATGATCCGCGCGATCATGACGGCGGTGATCATGTTCCTGATCTTCGGTTCGATCACCATGATCATGTGGCGCGGCGCGATCGGCGTGGCCGAGGGCTCCATCACCGGCGGCACCATCGCCGCCTTCGTGGTGACGGCGGGCATCGTCGCGGGGGCGTTCGGTTCACTCACCGAGGTCTACGGCGATCTCGTGCGCGGTGCGGGCGCGGCCAGCCGCCTCGCCGAACTGCTGAGCGAGCATCCCACGATCGCCCCTCCGGCGCGCGCTCTGGTGCTGCCGAGCCCCGCGCGCGGCAAGCTGGCCTTCGAGCGCGTGACCTTCCGCTACCCGGCGCGGCCCGAACTGCCTGCGCTGCACGATTTCAGCCTGACCGTGGAGCCGGGCGAGACCGTCGCCATCGTCGGCCCATCCGGCGCGGGCAAATCGACGCTGTTCCAACTGGCCGAGCGATTCTACGACCCGCAGGGCGGCGCCATCAAGATCGACGGCGTCCCGCTCGCCTCCGCCGACCCGGCCGAGATCCGCGCGCGCATCGCCCTCGTCCCGCAGGAGGGCGTGCTGTTCGCCGCCTCCGCGCGCGACAACTTGCGCTACGGCAACTGGCAGGCCGACGACGATGCGATCTGGCAGGCCGCCCGTGCCGCCAACGCCGAAGGCTTCCTGCGCGCACTGCCGCAGGGCCTCGACACCTTCCTCGGCGAAGACGGCGCGCGCCTTTCGGGCGGCCAGCGCCAGCGCATCGCCATCGCCCGCGCCCTGCTGCGCGACGC
>JASGGD010000268.1:0-5730 GCA_047605225.1 Novosphingobium sp. | reverse complement strand
ACCGTCATCCTGCGCGTGCTGGGCGCCAGTCGCGGGCAGTTGCTCGCGGCGCAGATGGCGGAGTACGGGCTGATCGCCGTGGTGCTCGCCCTCGTCGCGCTGGGCGCGGGCAGCGCGATGGCCTGGGCGGTGATCGTCAAACTGTTCGAATTCGCCTGGCTGCCCGACTGGCCGCGCGTCCTTGCGGTGCTGGCCGCCGGGCTGGTGCTGGTGCTCGGCTTCGCGCTTGCCGGAACGCTGCCGCTGTTGCGGGCGAAACCGGCAAGGGCGCTGCGCGAGCTTTAGATCTGCTGTCTTAGAGCGTGATGATATTGGATTGATCCACCCTTCGTCATTGCGAGCGTAGCGAAGCAATCCAGGGCAGCGAAAACCGCCCTGGATTGCTTCGCTACGCTCGCAATGACGACTCAATATATAGTCATCTCACTCTTGCCCCATCATCGTCATTCCCGCGAAGGCGGGAACCCATCTCCTGACATCGCCTGTTGCGAAGGCATCAGCTGGGTCCCCGCCTTCGCGGGGATGACAAGGTGAGCAATCAGACGAAGACTTCGCGGTTGTCGAACAGCACGCTCGGATCGCGGGTCTTGTAGACGAGCGTGCTGGCGACCATGTCATGCAGGCCCTGCTTGCGCTCGGTGAAGGCGACCATGATGTAGCCGATACACAGGACCAGGCTCGACAGGATCTTGGCGAAGTAGCGCCCGGTCGCACGCCCGAACGTCAGCCGCTCGCCCCGCAGGTCGGTGACGACGACGCCAACGGCCAGCTTGCCGACGGTCGCCTGCAGCTTCGAGCTTTCCATGATCGCGAAGTAGAGCCAGTTGATCACCAGCGACGCGCCGATCATGCCGAACATCATCATGCCGAACGCCGCGTTCTCACCCGCGCCCAGCCCCGTCAGCGGCAGCGCGAGGCCGACGCCGAAGATGCCGCCGATGATCGAAGTCGCGATCTGCAGGATGATCGCGTCGAGGATGTAGGCGAGCACGCGCCACCAGAAGCCACCATACGGAATCATGCATTCCCCCTAAGTTCTACGGCCTGCCCAGCCTGACAATGCGACGCAAGTTCACATTGAAATCGGGAAATTACAAAGACTTTCTGCTCCAGCCTTCCGAAACGCAAGGAAAGAGGGGCGCAGGAGGCCGAGCCTCCCGCGCCCCTTTTCAGGTCCGCGCCCCGCTTCTCTTGCCGTACCTCCTCCCAGAGACGACATGGCGGGTACGCGCTTCACACGCTCCGGATTAGAATCGGTAGCGCGCCGCCACGCCGTAAGTGCGTGGCTGGTTCGGATAGCCCGAGATCGAGCCGGGCTGCGCCGGGCTGTCGAAGATCTGCAGGATGGTGCGGTCGTTCAGCAGGTTGCGGCCCCAGACCGTCAACTCCACGCCGTTCGCCATCGCGTAAGTCAGCGAAGCGTTCATGTCGTTGATGTCCTGCTTGAACTCGCGCGCGGCGGCGAGCGCGGCGGAGACGTCGGTGACGTTGCCCGCGCTGTCGCGCACGACGAGGCCGGGCAGGCCCTCGACCAGACGGAACTGCGATTCGTAGTGATAGTCGCCGCGCAGGATGATCCGGTCCCCGCGCGATCCCACCGGCTGCACGAACTCGGCCGAGAACGTCGCCGACAGGGGCGGGACGCCCGCCGGAGTCGTCCCGGAAAGATCGCCGAAGGCCGAAAGCTGGAAGGTGTCGTACTTGGGATCGAGATAAGTCCAGGCCATCGTCAGCGTCAGCTGGTCGATCGGCTTGGCCGAACCTTCGAACTCGATACCGAAGGCCGACTGCTTGCCCGCGTTCGCCAGGAAGAAGCCCGAGCCGGTGAAGATGTTCGACTGGAAGTTCCTGATCTCCTGCTTGAACACCGCGACGTTGGCCGAGACGATCCCCCAGTTGCCCTTGATGCCCGCCTCGTAGACCGTCGAATTCTCGGCATTGGCAAAGCGGCTGCCGGAGGTCAGGTTGGTCACCGCGAGCCCCTGTGCGCGCAGTTCTACGAGGTCCGCAGGCGTCGGGCGGCTGTCGCGCGACAGGTTGATCGAGGCTGCCTTGTAGCCGGTCGCATAAGCCGCATAGAGGTTGACCGTGGGGGTCACGTCCCAGGCCACGCGCGCGGTATAGCTGAAGTCGCCGTCGCTCACCTTGCCCGGCTCGACCGCGTTGGGCACGTTCATGAACTGCGGGAAATACTGCAGCGCGCGCAGCGGATTGAGCGGGTTCGCGGCCGGATTGTTGGCGTTGCCGTTCGCGAAGCCGACCAGCTGCTGATAGATCGGCGCAGTCTGCGGGTTCGTCGCGAAGGCGAAGATCGCCGCCGGGTTGGTCGGATCCACGCCCACCGAACGCAGCGCCCCGCCGAGAAGCAGCTGCTGGCGGAACGCCGAATAGCGCGGATCATCGAAGTTGATCCCCGAGAACACATCGTTCGACGTCGTATCGGTGGCGAAGCGCTTCTTGTCGTGGGTGTAGTTCAGGCCGCCGGTGACCGTCAGGCCCGGCGCCACCTCGAAATCGAGCTGCCCGAAGATCGACCACGCCTCGTTCTTCAGCTTGTAGGCTTCGGTGAGGCCGGTGCCCGAGGCGAAGAACTGGCCCGCGTACTTGGCCGGATTGCCCTCATAGGCGCCGAAGGCGGTCTCCAGCGCAGGCACGCTGAGCGCCCCGCCCGAAAGGCTCTGGACCAGCAGGTTGGCGTAAGGGCGTGCATCGTCGCCCCAGAAGACCTCGTTGTTCTGGTCGATCTTCTCGTTGAAATAGTAGCCGCCGATGAGGCCGGTGATCTTCTCACCGACCTCGAAGTTGGCGCGCAGTTCCTGCGTGAAGGTCTTGATCCTGAGGTCCTGCCAGTTGCGGCCGAGCAGGTCGGCGCTGGAGAAGTCCGAATCCTGGTTGGTCAGCGCATTGGTGCGGCGGTACGAGGTGATCGAGGTCAGCTTCGTGCCGCCCAGATCGTAGTCCAGCTGGCCCGAAACGCCCCAGTTCTCGATCTTGTTCGACGATTCGAAGTTGTTGTAGACGATGTTGTCGTACTTCTCGCCCGGCTGGTTGACCGCGCCGCCCAGCGCGAAAATCGCCGCCGTCGGCGTCGCCTGCCGCAGATTGACGACCGCGCAGCAGTTCTCGTCGATCTTGCCGTAATCGCCGATGAGCCGCAGTTCGAGACCGTCGTGGTTGTCGAACAGCAATTGCCCGCGCCCGAACCAGCGGTCACGCTCGTTGGTGCGCTCGCCAGTGGCGAGGTCTTTGACTATGCCGTCACGCTTGTTGAGCCCACCCGCGAGGCTGAACGCGACATTCTCGCTCAGCGGGCCGGTGACCATGCCCTTGACGACCATCGCGTCATAGTTGCCGTAGCTGGCCTCGACATTGCCGCCGAACTGGAACTGCGGCTTTTTCGTCACGATCGAAATGACGCCCGCCGAGGCGTTCTTGCCGAACAGCGTGGACTGCGGCCCGCGCAGCACCTCGATCCGCTCGACATCGGGGAAGTCGGCGATCATCGAGGCAGAGCGCGAGCGATAGACGCCGTCGATGAACAGGCCCACCGAAGGCTCGATGCCCGCATTGTTGGCGCCGTTGCCGAAGCCGCGAATGTAGAAGTTGGTGTTGGCGCTCGACTGCAGCTGGTTGACGCGCAGCGACGGCACCAGCGTCTGCAGGTCCTTGAGATCGCGCATCTGCGCGCGTTCCAGCGTCGCCCCGCTGGTCACCGAAACGGCGACCGGCACGTCCTGCAAGGTCTGCTCGCGCTTGGTCGCGGTGACGATGATGGTATCGGTGTACTGCTCGTCGGCCGCCTGAGGCGCCGCGTCCTGCGCCAGAGCGGCCGGCGCCCACAGTGCCGCGGATGCCCCCGCCAGCAGCGCGGACTTGCGCGCCGTGATCCCCCGTTCGCTGAAAATGCGTTCGTTGAAGATGCGCGTACCCCGCGCGCAGATGCCCGCCAAAACACCCTTCATCGGATCCCCTGTCCCTTCCTGCACGACTGCCCGCGTCGTGGTGCGCGAAGCTGGTCGCAATTGGTAAGAGAGGCAGCTTAAGCCGTTCCACGACCACCGACAATCGGGAGCAGTGCATAGCTGCGGACAATTTGCACCATTGTTGTACTATCGACACATGATGTGACGAAGTATGTCGGACGCCATTATCCCGCGCAGTCCGCCTCATCTCACTGCGCTTGCCGAAATGCCCGTCATCGGCTAAGGGCGCGGCAATTTTGCGGTGCAGCACAAAGATGGCTGCTCGCCTTCGGCCCTCGTACAGAGAGAACAACAATGTCCGCCCCGCTTCCCTTGCGCAATATCGCGATCATTGCGCACGTCGACCATGGCAAGACCACCCTCGTCGACCAGCTGTTCCGCCAGTCCGGCACGTTCCGTGAGAACCAGCGCATCGAAGAGCGCGCGATGGACAGCAACGACCTCGAAAAGGAGCGCGGCATCACCATTCTGGCGAAGCCGACCTCGATCGAGTGGAACGGCTATCGCATCAACATCGTCGATACGCCCGGCCACGCCGACTTCGGCGCCGAAGTGGAGCGCATCCTCTCGATGGTCGACGGCGTTGTCCTGCTCGTCGATTCGTCGGAAGGCGCGATGCCGCAGACCAAGTTCGTGACCGGCAAGGCGCTGGGCCTCGGCCTCAAGCCGATCGTCGTCGTCAACAAGATCGACCGTCCCGACGGCCGCCACGCCGAAGTGCTCGATGAAGTATTCGACCTCTTCGTCAGCCTCGACGCCAATGACGAGCAGCTCGACTTCCCGACCCTCTACGCTTCGGGCCGCAACGGCTACGCCAGCTACGATGCGGACCGCCGCGAAGGCGACCTGACCCCGCTGTTCGAAAAGATCGTCGAGCACGTCCCCGCCCCCGACCTCGACGTCGACGCGCCGTTCTCGTTCCTCGCCACCCTGCTTGACCGCGACAACTTCATGGGCCGCGTCCTCACCGGCCGCGTCCAGTCGGGCACGCTGAAGGTCAACGACCCGATCCGCGCCATCGACGCCGAGGGCAAGGTCGTCGAAGTGGGCCGCGCCACCAAGGTGCTGTCGTTCCGCGGCCTCGATCGCGTTCCCGTCGAGGAAGCCCGCGCCGGTGACATCATCGCGCTCGCCGGTCTCGAAAAGGCGACCGTGTCGAACACCATCGCCGACCCGCAGGTCACCGTGCCGATCAAGGCGCAGCCGATCGATCCGCCGACCCTGGCGATGCGCTTTGCCGTGAACGACTCGCCGCTCGCGGGCCGCGAAGGCGACAAGGTCACCAGCCGCATGATCCGCGACCGCCTGATGCGCGAAGCGGAAACCAACGTCGCCATCCGCGTCACCGAATCGGCTGACAAGGACAGCTTCGAAGTCGCCGGTCGCGGCGAACTCCAGCTGGGCGTCGTGATCGAGACGATGCGCCGCGAAGGCTTCGAGCTGGGTATCAGCCGTCCGCGCGTGCTGTTCGGCACCGACGAGAACGGTGGCCGCACCGAGCCTTACGAAACCGTCGTGATCGACGTGGACGACGAGCACTCGGGCACGGTCGTCGAGAAGATGCAGCGCCGCAAGGCCGAGCTGACCGACATGCGTCCGTCGGGCTCGGGCAAGACCCGCATCACCTTCTCGGCCCCCTCGCGCGGCCTGATCGGCTACCACGGCGAGTTCCTGTCGGACACGCGCGGCACTGGCATCATGAACCGCCTGTTCGAGAAGTACGACAGCCACAAGGGTCCGATCGAAG
>JASGGD010000267.1:0-5779 GCA_047605225.1 Novosphingobium sp. | reverse complement strand
CTGCCAGCCGTTGACCGCGCCGGGGGCGATCTGGGCGCCGCCGTCCCATGGCTTGGCGGTGCTGGCCTTGCGACCGGCATGGGCAAGCTGGATGGCGATCGGCATGTCCGACCAGCGGCGCACGCTTTCGAGGACCTTGCCCATCGCTTCCTCGGTCGCGTCGTCCCACAGGCCTACGTCGCCGTAGGAGATGCGCCCCTCGGGCACGACGGCGGTAGCTTCGATCGTCAGGATCGCGGCACCCGACTGGGCAAGCTGGCCAAGGTGCTGGGTGTGCCAGTCGGTCATGCGACCGTCCTCGGCGGAATACTGGCACATCGGCGCGATGACGATGCGGTTGGCGAGCGTGATGTCGCCGAGAGTGAGGGGCTCGAAGAGCTTTGCCATGGATGGTCCTCTGGTCATGTCGTTGCGAGGGGGGAGAGAGCGCAGGGGCGCGCCGCAACGAAAGGGCACTTGGGAACGGAGCACGCGAGAAAAAAGGCCCCCCCGCGCATGGCGGAGGGCCTTTCTGACAAGAATATCTTGCAACTGCGAAAGCGTGCCGCGCTGCCTCAGGCCGCCAAGCGCATCTCCAGCCTGTCCCAGATTTCCACCAGAGCCTCGGTCAGTTCGCGCATCATCTCTTCGGTGTGCGCAGGGCCGGGGGTGAAGCGCAGGCGCTCGGTGCCGCGCGGGACGGTCGGGAAATTGATCGGCTGCACGTAGGCGCCGTACTCGGCGAGCAGGATGTCGCTGATCTGCTTGGCGCGAACCGGATCGCCGACCATCAGCGGTACGATGTGCGTGACCGAGTCCATCACCGGCAGGCCCGCATCGCGGAACATCTGCTTCATCGTCGCGGCGGAGCGCTGCTGGCCTTCACGCTCGACGCTGGAGCTCTTGAGGTGGCGAACCGAGGCGAGCACGCCCGCGACCAGCACCGGCGAGAGCGAGGTCGTGAAGATGAACCCGGGCGCGTAGGAGCGGATGCAGTCGATGATCTTGGTGTTGGTGGCGATATAGCCGCCCATCACGCCGAACGCCTTGCCCAGCGTGCCCTCGATGATGTCGATGCGGTGAGTCGCCTCGTCACGATCGGAGATGCCGCCGCCGCGCGGGCCGTACATGCCGACCGCGTGGACCTCGTCGATGTAGGTGAGGGCGTTGTACTTTTCCGCGAGGTCGCAGATCGCGTGGATCGGGGCGACGTCACCGTCCATCGAGTAGACCGACTCGAAGGCGATCAGCTTGGGCAGGTTCGGGTCGGTCTCGGCCAGCAGTTCCTCGAGGTGTTCGAGGTCGTTGTGGCGCCAGACCTTCTTTTCGCACCCCGAATTGCGGATGCCCGCGATCATGCTGGCGTGGTTCAACTCGTCCGAGAAGATCACGCAGCCCGGCAGCAGCTTTGCCAGCGTGGACAGCGTGGCGTCGTTCGAGACGTAGCCCGAGGTGAACAGCAGCGCGCCCTGCTTGCCGTGCAGGTCGGCCAGTTCGGCTTCGAGGTCCACGTGATAATGCGTGTTGCCGCCGATGTTGCGGGTGCCGCCAGAGCCGGCGCCGACGTCGTGCAGCGCTTCTTCCATGGCCTCGATCACCTTGGGGTGCTGGCCCATGGCGAGATAGTCGTTCGAGCACCACACAGTGATCGGCTTCGGCCCGTTATGGCCGGCGAAGCACCGTGCGTTCGGATAGGCGCCCTTGTTGCGCAGGATGTCGATGAAGACGCGGTAGCGCCCTTCGGAGTGAAGGCGCTCGATCGCCTGGTCGAAAATGTGCTCGTAGTTCACGGTGTCGACTTTGTCCTGCCTTGCCTGTGCTGGCGCCTGCCCAAAGCGTCGCGTCCGTTGTCCGGACTGCATTTGCTGCGGCCAATAGCTTATCGCGTCTCTCATTGCCAGTCGCTTGTACCTAAGGGCTAATCGGAAAACGTGCCTGCGGAAAACGGGATTTTAGAAGGCTCGTGCCCCGCAACGATCGTCATCTGCGGCGCGGCACGGTGCAATGCATTGATCGTCATCAACCACGAGAGCGTTTCGCTGCGGAAAGAGGCGATTTCTCCGCGGGTGGCGATGCGTGCTGGAAGGCGCAGTTCCTTCCAGTTGACGGCGAGCTTGGCGATGTCGCCTGTGAAAAGGAACTCGCGGTCGTCCGCCAGCTGGACGTAGACCATGTTCGCTTCGGGAGCGACACCGCTGGCCGGGATCACGACGACGCCGGGCGCGATCATATAGGGTGCGTCGCCCGAGGGTGGCAGTTCCTGCTCCACCCGGTGCGTGCCTGTGGGGTATCCGCCGTTGTGGGTCGGCTTGTCCGCCAGAAGGATGACGTGGGAGGCTTTCGCCAATGCGGTCTCGATGCGGGACTGTGCTTCGCCGCTGTACCGGTCGAACTCGTGCGTCATGGCCGAGGAGCGGGAGATCCCGGCGTCGATCAAGATCGGGCCGGTGCCCGGCACGATCAGCTCATAGGCGCTGATGATATTGGGAGCTTGCCGCAGGCCGCCGCCCGCCACCAGCATGTTGCGCGAGGTCATGCGCAGGCCTACCGTCTCGACGCGCAGTTCGATGGGGCGCTGGCCATCGTTCGCGTCCGCGAGCTTGCGCAGGGCGCCTATCGTCAGCGGCTTTGCCCTCGGCTCACCGCTCCCGATCCCGATCCCGGCCCCGGCGTCGGCCAGGAACCAGTAGTAGGGGATGGCGATGATGAGCAGTACCGACAACAACCATAGATTGAGACGTCGCGTCAAAACCTCTCGATCCTCATGAGCCCGTAATGCGCCAGCTTCTCGGCATAGGCACCGGGCAATTCTCCCTGTCCGGTGAATAGCGCGCGGTCGGGGGATTGGCGAGAGTATTCCTGTCCCGCAGTGAGACGCCCGACCTGCCGCGCGATGCCTTGTGCGCCATGTACGAAGCGTACGCCGGGGCCGAACGCCTCGGCGAGTTCGGCCTCCACCAGCGGGAAGTGCGTGCAGGCCAGGACGACGGTGTCGATCCGCTCGCCACCCGGCTGCGCACGCAGCGCTTCGGCGGCGTGACGGATGAGCGCGGGGTCCACCGGCTCGCCGCGCAGCTTGGCTTCGGCGGCCTCGACGAGACCGGGTGCGCCATGGCGGAGCAGGCGCTTGCCGGCGGCGAATTCGTGTTCCAGCCGGTCGACATAGGCCTGCCGGATCGTCGCTTCGGTCCCGAGCAGGCCGATCACGCCGGTCTGCGTCATTGCGGCGGCGGGTTTGATGGCGGGCACGGTGCCGACGATCGGCACTTCGAGCACCTCACGCACCATGCCAAGTGCGATGGTGGAAGCGGTATTGCAGGCGATGCAGACGAGGCGCGGACGAAAGCGCTCGGTCATGCGGCCGAGCAGGCCTGCGACCCGCGCGGCGATCTGCGCCTCGGTCTTGGTGCCGTAAGGCAGCCCGGCGGTGTCGGCGGCGTAGATGATCGGCGCATCGGGCAGGGCCTTGCGCACTTCCTCAAGTACGGTGAGCCCGCCGACGCCCGAATCGAAGAGCAGGATCGGCGACGTCGCATCGATCTTCGCAAGCGTGGTGGCGACGCTCTGCGGCGCGCTCTCTATATCGGAAGCCATCATCAATCCCTGGACCTTGCCACCTGTTAACCGCGAGGGGCCTGTCGCGGCAACGCCGAATGCTGCAACTTGTCTTCTGCAAAGCGCGATAGGGCGCTAAGGCGCGTCGCATGACTTGGATTCTTCCGCTCGTACTCGGCTATCTGCTCGGCTCCGTGCCGTTCGGCCTCATTCTGACCCGTGTTACGGGCGCAGGCGACTTGCGCTCGATCGGATCGGGCAACATCGGCGCGACCAACGTGCTGCGTACCGGTCGCAAGGGCCTTGCCGCAGCGACGCTGCTGCTGGACCTGCTCAAGGGGCTGGCGGCGGTGCTGATCGCCGCACAGGTCTGGCCGGAGTGGGCACCGCTGGCGGCGCTGGGCGCGTTCCTCGGCCATTGCTTCCCGGTCTGGCTACGGTTCAAGGGCGGCAAGGGCGTGGCGACCACGGCGGGTGTCGCCTTCGGGCTCGCCTGGCCGGTCGGGCTGGCCTACGCGGTGACCTGGATCGGACTGCTGGCAACGGTCCGCATCTCTTCGGTGGCGGGGATGACGGCGGCCGTCGTCGCACCGCTCGCCGCCTTCGTGCTGGGCTATCCGCAGGCGGGGCTGGTGCTGACCGTGATCGCCGGGCTGGTGCTGTTCCTGCATCGCGAAAACATCGCCCGCCTGCGTGCCGGGACCGAGCCGCGCGTCGGGAGCGACAAGAAGAAGTGAGCGGGGCGGGCGGTCTTTCGCAGGACGAAGCATTCGCCCGCATCCGTCTGTTGCGCTCGCCGAATGTCGGGCCGGTAACCTACCGTCATCTCCTCGCCCGGTTCGGCGACGCGGTGAATGCGATCGCCGCCTTGCCCGATGTGGCGGGGCGTTCGGGCCGCCCTTACGCGCCTGCTCCCGCGCATCGTATCCATGAAGAGATTGCGGCGACCCGCAAGGCAGGCGCGCGCTACCTTTTCCACGACACGCCGGACTATCCGCACCTGCTCGCCGAGACAGAAGGGGCGCCGCCGATCCTGACGTGGCGCGGCGATCTTTCGGTATTTAGGCGACCGTGCGTGGCCATGGTCGGTGCCCGCAATGCTTCGGCGGCGGCGATCCGGCTGGCCCGGGAGTTCGCGCACGAACTGGCAGCCGAGGGCTGGACGGTGGTGTCCGGCCTTGCGCGAGGGATCGACGGAGCCGCGCATCAGGGGGCGCTCGCAGTGGGCGGAGCAACGGTCGGTGTCATCGCCAGCGGCATCGACATCACGTATCCGCCCGAGCATTCTGGCTTGCAGGAAGATGTCGCGACGCGCGGCCTGCTGCTGGCGGAGCAGCCTCCCGGTGCCGAGCCGCTGGCTCGACATTTCCCCACTCGCAACCGGATCATCGCCGGTCTGTGTCTGGGCACCGTCGTGGTCGAGGCGGCGCCGAAATCCGGCTCGCTCATCACGGCGCGACTGGCGGGGGAGATGGGGCGGCAGGTCATGGCGATCCCTGGTTCCCCGCTGGACTCGCGCTCGCACGGCTGCAACCAACTGATCCGCGATGGCGCGACGCTGGTGCAGGGCGCTCAGGACGTGATCGAGGAACTGACCGACTTTTCGGGCGTGGCGCGCACGAGCCTGCGCGAGCCGCCGCGCCATTGGGCCGAGGACGTGTTCGCCGCGCAGTCGGACGAGCCCGTCGATATTGCGGGGCTGCTCACGACGGCGCCGGTCGGCGTGGACGAACTGATCCGCCAGTCGGGAGCGGCTCCGTCCGCCGTCCAACTGGCTCTGGTCGAATTGGAACTGATGGGGAAACTGGTGCGCCACGCGGGCGGCCGGGTCAGTCTGGGGTGAGGGGCAATCGGAGTGAATGCACGTTTCAGTGTCGGCGATCTGCTGGACGAGATGCGTCTCATCGCACGGGAAAATCTTGCGTTTCTGGTGCTGGTCGGTGCGCTGCAGGTCGCGGTCTATACCGCTTCGGACATGATTTCGGCGTCAGCTTCGATATTCGTCGGCGGGATCGTGGCGCTGATCTTCGATTACGCGGTTCTGCAAAGGCTGCTGGGGCATTGGGGCGAAAGATGGCGGCTTGGCTCATTGTTCGTAGCCCAACTGCTGTCGGGCCTCGGCATCATGTTCGGTTTGCTGTTGCTGGTGCTGCCGGGCCTGTTTCTGATGGCGCGCTGGTCGCTGGTTCCGGCCTTCATCATCATCGAGGACAGCCGATCGCAGGAGTCGCTGGGGTTGAGCTGG
>JASGGD010000266.1:0-5814 GCA_047605225.1 Novosphingobium sp. | reverse complement strand
CTACGACGCCAGTGTGGCGTGGCTGGCGGACTGACGCTTCGACCCTTCGTCATTGCGAGCGAAGCGAAGCAACCCAGGGCAGCTCTAGGCTGCCCTGGGTTGCTTCGCTTCGCTCGCAATGACGAGGTGAGAGGGGATTTTGTCTGATTAATTCGGCGGATGCCAGGGTGTGCTGCTTGAATCCGACGCCAAAGTGCGCCTCATATGCCACATCTCCACGGCCTTTTTGTCGGAGCAATGCATTTTCCGCTTGCGCCTAAATAGTCCGACTAATAATCAGGCCCCACAGTTTATCGGGGCATGGTAATCGGCCAGCCCCCATGGGAGGGTTGATCATGGCATTCAAGCCATTCGCATTCTGCACCGCATCCGTTCTCGCGCTGGGCCTTGCCTCTGTCGCGCAGGCTCAGGACGCCGCCCCGCAGGATACCACGCCGCAGGCCGCAGCCGATGATGCGAGCGCCGAGGACATCATCGTCACCGGCGTCCGCGCCTCGATCGTCGGCGCGCTCAACGTGCGCAAGAACAACGTCCAGATCGTCGACTCGATTGTGGCCGAGGACGTCGGCAAGCTTCCCGACAACAACGTGGTCGAGGCGCTGCAGCGTGTTACCGGCGTGCAGGTCACCGACCGCGCCGGCGGCGAGGCGGGCACCGTCACGATCCGTGGCCTTGCCGACCCGCTGACCACGCTCAACGGCCGCAACATCTTCACCGCCGCCGGCCAGTCGTTCGCGCTGCAGGACATCTCGGCGAACCTCGTCAAGCAGGTCGACGTCTTCAAGACCCGCTCGGCGGACCAGATCGAAACCGGCCTTGCCGGCCAGATCGACGTCCAGACCCGCCGCCCGTTCGACTTCGACGGCTTCGCGATCTCGGGCCTCGTGCGCGGCATCTACAACGAGCAGGCGGACAGCTACAACCCGAACGCCGCGCTTCTGGTGTCTGACCGCTGGGAAACCGGCATCGGCGACATCGGCCTGCTGGTGAACGGTTCGTGGAGCCGCACCAAGTACCGCAACATGTCGACCACGGCAGGCGCGCTGGTGCCGTTCGCCACCGAGAACCCCGCTGCCGGTACAGGCCTGGCGCCGCTGGAGCGCATCTTCCCCGGTGACGGCAACGAGAACTGGACGCCGGGTCTCAACGCCGGTCTTTCGACCGCGCCGGGCTCGACGCTGAACATCAACGGCGTCGATACCCCCTACTACCTGTCTCGCGACGCGGTGTTCTCGTCCGACCTCTACGGCAAGCGCGAACGTCCTTCGTTCAATGCGGCGCTGCAGTGGGCACCGAACTCCAGCTCGGTTTACACCGCCGAGGTGTTCTATGCTGGCTTCCGCGGCGAGACGTTCAACTCGCTGCAGTTCAGCTTCGTCGATTACTGGGCCGATCCGCAGGCGGTCACGCTTTATGACGGCACCAACATCGTCAAGTCGCGTGTTGCCAATGACGTCTACGGCTTCAACTCGGGCGACTACACCAAGAACCGCACCGACAGCTTCGTCTATGCCCTGAACGGCAAGTGGGATCTGGGCGATCGCGGCAAGATCATCGGTGACGTCGCCTACCAGACCAGCGTGAACAAGACCTCGTTCGTCGCCATGCGCACAGACCGCGTGGCCGATCAGATCAATGTCGACTTCAACGCCGGTGGCGGCGTGCCGTCGTACCACTTCACTGACGATTCGCAGCTGAACGACACCAGCCTGTGGAACGTCGCGCAGTTCTACGACAACGCCGACAAGAACGAGGGCGATGCCATCACCGGCTCGCTCGACGGCTACTACACCTGGGATGAGGGCTTCCTGCGCCGCATCAAGGCGGGGATGCGCATCGATCGCCGTACCGCGACCAGCTACACCCGCACGCAGAGCGCCAACAATCTCGGCGTCAGCCTCGCCTCGCTGGGCGAGGATGCGGCCTTCACCAACTCCGACTTCATGTCGGGCATCGCCGACGTTCCGCGCAGCTGGACTCTGGCCAACGGCTACTGGCTGCATGACAACGCCGATTACGTGCGCGGCCTCTATGGGCTGCCTACTTCGGACGCGCTCTCGCTGGCAAAGACCTTCGACATCGAGGAAACCACGATGTCGGGCTATCTGCTCGCCGATGGCCAGCTGACGATCTTCGGGCGTCCGCTCGATCTGCAGGCGGGTGTGCGCTACGTCTCGGTGGTCACCAATTCGAACTTCTACGATCGCTACAACGGCGGCGCGCTGAAGCGCGGCGGCAGCCAGTCGGAGAAGTTCCTGCCCAGCTTCACCGCGCGCTACGAGATCGAGCCTAACCTGCGTCTGCGCTTCAACTACGGCGAGACGCTGCGTCGTCCGAACTTCGGCGACATCAACCCGACGTATGCGCTGACCGGCGACCTCACCAATGTCGGCTACGGCAGCGGCACGGTCGGCAACGCCAGCCTCAAGCCCACGCATTCGAAGAACTTCGACCTTGCGCTGGAATGGTACTTCGAGCGCAACAGCGCGATCACCGTCACCGCCTTCCGCCGCGAGATCAGCGGGCTGGTGGTGCCGCTGACCTCGATGGACTACATCCCGAACAACGGCATCCAGGCGGGCGCGACCGACTACTTCTCGGTCACCCGTCCGGTGAACGCGTCTGACGGTGTGCTCAAGGGCGTGGAAGTGGGCCTGACCTACTACCCGACCTACTTCCCCGGCCTGCTCGACGGCCTCGGTTTCCAGGGCAGCCTGACCGTTCTGGACTCCAGCCAGAACATCCCCGAGGCGGACGAACTGGGCAACATCACCGAGACGCAGTCGCCGTTCTTCAACGTCTCGAAGCTGTCGTACAACGCAACGCTGGCCTACGATCACGGTCCGATCAGCGCGCGCCTGTCGTACATCTGGCGCAAGGGCTTCCTGCACAACAACGAGGCGCGCCTCTTCGCCAACCCGATCGGCGTGTGGTACAAGTCGGAAGAAAGCCTCGACTTCCAGCTGACGCTGAACGTGATGGAGAACGTGGGCATCACCTTCGATGCGGTGAACCTCACCAAGTCGAAGCAGCAGAACTACTACAAGTACGGCAGCGCGGGTAACGCCGAGCAGTTCAACCTCGGTACCCTGCAGCTGGCCCGCACTTTCGCGGTGGGTGCGCGCTTCACGTTCAAGTAACTTCCACCTTCGGCCGATCCCGGTGCGCTTGCCATTCTGCGCGCCGGGACCGGCTCAGGGCGGCCGCGCGGGGCCGGGGATCCTTCCTCTCCCGACACCCCGGGCTCGCGCGGCCGTTCATTTGGAGATTCCCCATTCCTCGTCATTGCGAGCAAAGCGAAGCAATCCAGGGCGGCTCAACGCCGCCCTGGATTGCTTCGCTTTGCTCGCAATGACGAAAGGAGGGAGGCAGAAGGAAGATCGCATGCGCAAGAAACTGGCCCTCGCGGCGCTTCCCTTCATGGCGCTGTTTGCCGCTGCCGCCAGTCCGCCGATGGATCACGAGGCCATCGCGCAAGCCCGCTACGGTAACGACGCGGCATGGTACGAGGGGCGCATTCCCTTCCTCGAAACCTCCGATCCGAAGATCGATGCGGTCTACTATTACCGCTGGGGCCTGTTTCGCGCGCACCAGCGCGATCTCGGCAAGCAGGGCTACATCACCACCGAATTCGCTGACGACGTCGACTGGCAGCGTGAGCCCTTCGCCAGCCTCAACGACGCCAGCGGCTTCCACATCGCCGAGGGGCGCTGGCTGAACGACCGTCGCTTCACCGACGACTACATCAATTTCATGTACGAGGGCGGCAATGACCGCCACTTCACCGATCACATGGCGGACTCGGTCTGGGGCCGCTACCTCGTCGATGGCGATCGCGAGGCATTGCTGCGGCATCTCGCGGTGATGCGCCACGTCTACCGCCTGTGGGACGAGAAGTTCGACTTCGACAAGGGCCTCTACTTCGTCGAGCCCTTGCTGGACGCGACCGAGTATACGGTGTCCTCGATCGACGCCTCGGGCGGCAAGGACGGCTTCCGGGGCGGCGATGCGTTCCGGCCTTCGGTCAACGCCTATATGTTCGCCAATGCCCGCGCCTTGTCGCGCATGGCGCAGATGGCGGGCGACGCGGCGATGGCGAAGGAATATGCCGCCCGCGCCGAGGCGCTGAAGGCGCGCGTGCTGGCGGAACTGTGGAACCCGAAGCTGCAGCATTTCACCGACCGCCACCAGACCACCAACGAATTCGTCAAATACTGGGAGCCGATCCGCAACCGCGAACTCGTCGGCTACCTGCCGTGGATGTTCGACCTCGTCCCCGACGAAGCGCAATATGCTGCAGCATGGGGCCACCTGACCGACCCGCAGTCGCTGGCGGGCAAGGCCGGGATGCGCACGGTCGAAAAGACTTACGAATACTACATGCGCCAGTACCGCTACCTCGGCCCCGACCCGGAGTGCCAGTGGAACGGGCCGATCTGGCCGTACCAGACGACGCAGGTGCTGACGGCGATGGCCAACCTGCTCGACCATTACGACCAGCACGGCTCGGTCTCCCGCGCCGACTGGATGGCGATGCTGCGCCAGTATACCCAGCTGCACTATCAGGGTGACAAGCTGGATCTGGAAGAGGACTACCACCCCGAGACCGGCAAGCCGATCGTCGGGCTGGACCGCAGCCACCACTACTTCCACTCGGGCTACATCGACCTGATCGTGACCGGCCTCGTCGGTATCCGCCCGCGCGGCGACGACGTGCTGGAGGTGAACCCGCTGCAGCAGGGCCTCGACTGGTTCCGCATCGAGCGGGTGCCATACCACGGGCACGAAGTTGCGGTGACGTGGGACGCGAAGGGCACGCGCTACGGCAAGGGCCTCGCCGTCATGGTGGACGGTGTCGAAGTGGCCCGACGCGCCGATCTCGGGCGGGTCGAGGTTCCCGTTACGCGCAAGGCCAATGTACCGATCGTGCGCGAGGAGAATCTTGCGGTGCAGCTGGTCCGCAGCGGTTTCCCGAAGGCCAGCGCCTCGTCCGGCACCGATGCGGAAAAGCTGCACGATGCCGTGGACGGCCGTGCGTGGTTCTATCCGGAACTGCCCAACGGGTGGGATTCGGACGCCTCGGGCAAGGCGCAGTGGTATGCGCTGGACTTCGGCAAGGCGGTCACGCTGGGCAGCGCCGAGCTGGCGTTCTTCGCCGATGCTGCACGCTTTGCTGCACCCCGCAGCGTCAGTGTCGAAGTCTGGCGCGAGGGTCGCTGGCAGCAGGTCGGGGCGCCGGTGAAGCCGCTCGCCAACGGGGTGACGCGAGTGAAGTGGCCCGCGGTCGAGACCGGGAAGTTGCGCGTGTCGATGACGCCTGCAAAGGGCCGCGCGATCAGGCTGGCGGAAGTGAAGGCGTTCGGACGCTAGGCCCCAAGTTTCGTCATTGCGAGCGTAGCGAAGCAATCCAGGGCAGTTGCGTGCTGCCCTGGATTGCTTCGCTACGCTCGCAATGACGCGGGGGAGTGGGGGTGGCTCAAACCCGCTCCAGCGGCACCACCATCGCCGAACCGCCGCCGAACTCGATCCGCCCGGTCACGCCGTAGACCTCGCGCAGCCGCTCGCTCGTCAGCACTTCCTGCGGCGAGCCCTGCGCCACCAGCATCCCGCGATCGACCAGCAGCAGCCGCGAGCAGTAGCGCGCCGCCATCGTCAGATCGTGCAGCACCGTCACCACCAGCGCGCCATTCCGCGCCTCGGACGAGAGCAGTTCCATCACGTCGATCTGGTGCCCCGGATCGAGCGCGGCGAGCGGCTCGTCCGCCACCAGCCCCGGCGCGCCCACCGCCAGCGCGCGCGCCAGCATCACCCGCG
>JASGGD010000265.1:0-5818 GCA_047605225.1 Novosphingobium sp. | reverse complement strand
ATCCAGGGCGGTTTACGCGGCCCTGGATTGCTTCGCTATGCTCGCAATGACGACGGGAAGGGAGGCGAGGGGGATGACGTAGGGTGACGGCCCGATTTGCCGCACATCTCGCCCGTCATCGTCCCAAGGTACAATTGGCCCGGCCGCCCCATCGGCTCACATTGCCTGTCGAAACCCCACGGGGGTCAGGTTCGGAGATTTGGGATGCTGGAACAGGCCATTGGCAAATTCTCGGGTGAGTCGCTCATCCGTGAGAAGTTCGACAACTTCATCGGCGGCAAGTGGGTCGCCCCGGTCAAGGGTCAGTACTTCGACAATATCTCGCCGGTGACCGGGCAGGTCGTATGCCAGGTGGCGCGCGGTACGGCCGAGGACATCGAACTGGCGCTCGACGCCGCCCACGCCGCCAAGGACGCCTGGGGCAAGGCCTCGCCGACCGAGCGTGCGAACACGCTGCTCAAGGTCGCCGACCGGCTGGAGGCCAACCTCGACAAGCTGGCGCTGGCCGAGACGATCGACAACGGCAAGCCGATCCGCGAGACGACCGCCGCCGACATCCCGCTGGCGATCGACCACTTCCGCTACTTCGCCTCGTGCCTGCGCGCGCAGGAAGGCTCGATCGCCGAGATCGACCACGACACCATCGCCTATCACTTCCACGAGCCGCTGGGCGTGGTCGGCCAGATCATCCCGTGGAACTTCCCGATCCTGATGGCCGCGTGGAAGCTGGCCCCGGCGCTGGCAGCGGGCAACTGCGTGGTGCTCAAGCCCGCCGAGCAGACGCCGATGTCGATCCTGGTGCTGGCCGAAGTCATCGCCGACCTGCTGCCGCCGGGCGTGCTCAACATCGTCAACGGTTTCGGCATCGAGGCGGGCAAGCCGCTGGCGCAGAACAAGCGCATCGCCAAGATCGCCTTCACCGGCGAGACGACGACCGGCCGCCTCATCATGCAGTATGCCTCGGAAAACCTGATCCCCTGCACGCTGGAACTGGGCGGCAAGAGCCCGAACATCTTCTTCGCCGACGTGATGGACCACGACGACGACTTCCTCGACAAGGCGCTCGAAGGGTTCACCATGTTCGCGCTCAACCAGGGCGAGGTCTGCACTTGCCCGAGCCGCGCGCTGGTCCACGAATCGATCTACGACCGCTTCATCGAGAAGGCGATTCGAAGGGTCGAGGCGATCAAGCTGGGCAGTCCGCTGGACGCCGCGACAATGATCGGCGCGCAGGCCTCGAACGACCAGCTGGAGAAGATTCTCAGCTACATCCAGATCGGCAAGGACGAAGGCGCGAAGGTGCTGACCGGCGGTGAGCGGGCCGCGCACGACGGCGAACTGGCGCAGGGCTACTACGTGAAGCCGACCGTGCTGGAAGGCCACAACAAGATGCGCGTGTTCCAGGAAGAGATCTTCGGCCCGGTGCTGGCCGTCACCAAGTTCTCGACCGACGAGGAAGCGCTGGAGATCGCCAACGACACGCTCTACGGCCTCGGCGCCGGTGTCTGGACCCGCGACGGAACCCGCGCCTACCGCATCGGCCGAGGCATTCAGGCAGGGCGCGTATGGACCAACTGCTACCACGCCTATCCCGCCCACGCGGCGTTCGGCGGCTACAAGCAGTCGGGTATCGGGCGCGAGAACCACAAGATGATGCTCGATCACTACCAGCAGACCAAGAACCTGCTCGTCAGCTACAGCCCGAAGAAGCTCGGCTTCTTCTGATCGTGGCGGCTTCGCCAAGAGCTCTCAAACCGGCGTCCCGCCACCATAACGGCGCCGGATACCTCGAAACGGCGGATGGCATTCAAGCCATCCGCCGCTTTTCGGCGTCATGAGCCTTCCCCCGCGCATCCTCGCCACACCGGCGGCGGAGGAATGGATCGAGCGGCTGCGCGCCATCCACGGCCCGCTGATGTTCCATCAGTCGGGCGGCTGCTGCGACGGCTCCGCGCCGATGTGCTTCACCGAGGGCGAATTCCGGGTCGGCGCGCAGGACGTGCTGCTCGGCACGCTCATCGGCAACACCCGCGTCTGGATCGGCGCAGCGCAGTTCGAGTATTGGCGCCATACCCAGGTCACCATCGACGTGGTGCCCGGACGCGGCTCTGGCATGAGCCTGGAGGCGCCCGAGGGCGTCCGCTTCATCGTGCGCAGCCGCATCTTCACCGATGAGGAGAACGCCGCGCTCGAAGCGGCAGGTGACCCACTGCGGGGCGACGCCGTGAATGCGCTTGGCGAGGGGAGCGGTTCGGCCTAGAACTTTTGCGCTTGGGTCACGGACCGCACCGAAGAGGGCGGCCGGAAGGAGAGGGACATGCGAATGGCAGCACAGCTTCACGACGGTGACCGCCCGCTGGTGGCCTGCGCCTCGCACGCGCAGGATCCGGGCGATGCCGTCGCGGAACTGGTCGAGGCGATCGGCGGGGTGGAACTGGCAGGCGCGCTGCTGTTCTGCTCGCACCGCTACCCGCGCGAGGAACTGGCACGCGCGCTCACCGCAAGGCTGCCGGGGGTGCCGCTGATCGGCTGCACCAGTGCGGGCGAACTCACCAGCCGGGGCTACGACACCGACAGCCTGCTGCTGATCGGGTTTCCCGCCGCCAGCTTCTCCATGGCCTCGCTGCGGTTCGAGGATCTCGACAACTTCGATCCCGTCACCGCGCAGGGGGCGATCCGCCAGCTCGTCGCGGGGGCGCGGCTGGATCACGGGGCGGCGGGCGATCTGCATCAGGTGGCGCTGTTCTTCGTCGACGGCCTGTCCCACCGCGAGGAACTGCTGACGATGACCGCGCAGCACGCGCTCGGTGACGTCCAGCTGATCGGCGGTTCCAGCGGCGACGGCCTCTCGTTCCGCGAGACGGCGGTGCTGCACGAAGGGCGCTTCCATTCCGACGCGGCGGTGATCGCGGTGCTGACCAGCCGCCGCCCGATGCACGTCTTCTGCGCCAATCACTACCGCCCCGGCCCGGCCAAGATGGTCATCACCGAGGCGGACCCGGAAACCCGCACCGTCTACGAGATCAACGCCGCCCCCGCTGCCGAGGAGTACCTGCGGCTGTCCGGTTCTCCGGGCGAGGAACTCGACGTCCACTTCTTCGCTGCCCATCCGCCGATGGTGCGCACCGGCGGGCAGTTCCACGTCCGCTCGGTGCAGAGCGCCAATCCGGACGGTTCGCTGACGTTCTATTGCGCGATCGACACCGGCGTCGTGCTGACCATCGGCGAGCCGGTCGACAGGCTGACCTGGATGCGCGAGCTGTTCCAGTCGGTCGCGCGCAAGGTGGGGGAGATCGACCACATCATCGGCTTCGACTGCGTGCTCAACCGCCTCGACGCCGAGGACCGGCAGATCCTGCGCGAAGTTTCCGACATCTATGTCGAGAACAACGTGCTGGGGTTCAGCACCTATGGCGAGCAGTTCCTCGCCGCGCACATGAACCAGACCTTCAGCGGGCTCGCGATCGGGCGGGCGCTGGATGAGCCGGTACGGCCATGACGGACGGGTCGATCGGCATGAGGCAGCGCCATGGCCCTGACTGACCCCGACACCCGCGAGGATGAAGCCGCCCGCCTGCGCGCCCGCATCGCGCAGCTGGAGAAGATCAACGCCGCGCTGATGGACCGGGTGGAGCGCTCCACCGACATGCAGGGCGGTGCGTTCTCGATGTTCGAGACGGCGATCTCCCTCGATGCCATGGTGCGCGACCGGACCGAGGCGCTGGAAGTCGCGCTGGAACGGCTGAACACCGCCAATGCCGAACTCGCAGCGGCGCACAGTGACGCCACCGCCACCAGGATCATGCTGCGCGATGCTATCGAGTCCCTGTCGGACGGTTTCGCGCTGTTCGACGCGGAAGACCGCATGGTCCTGTGCAACCGAGCCTACCTCAAGATCTTTCCGAACTTCGAGGGCGTGCAGGGCGATGCGCCGGAGTTCGTCGAACTGGCCAGCCGCCTTGCGCAGACCGGCGCCACCATGGGATCGCGCATGGCGCCCGAGCGCTGGCTGAGCGACCGCATGGCGCAGCATCGCCGGGCGCAGGGCGCGCATGTGCAGGCGCTGGCCGACGGGCGCTGGATCCAGATCAACGAACTGCGTACGACCGAGGGCGGCACGGTCGGCATCTATACCGACATCACCACCGTCAAGGCCGAGGACGCCCGCCAGCGCGCCCGTGAACTCGCCGAACGCAACCTCGCGCTGCAGGCGACGCTGGATACGCTGTCCGAGGGTGTCTGTCTGTTCGACGCGCATCGGCAACTGCAGGCGTGGAACGAGGGCATGCTGGGCGTCCTCGCGCTGACGGAGGACGGCCCCCGTATCGATACTCACGAGGCGTTGATCCGCTGGTGCATCGGCGAACGCGAACTGGACCGCGCCGAAGCGCTCGACTGGCGCGAAGGCGGCGGAGCGCAAGTGGTCACCAATTGCACGATGGGCCACAGGTACTTCACCGTCCGCTCGGTATCACTCAAGAACGGCGGCATGGTCTTCACTTTCGACGACGTGACCGACCACATCCAGTTCCAGCGCTCGCTGACCGAGACCGCCGAGACTCTGGAGCGCAGGGTGGTCGAACGCACCGCCGAACTGGTCGAGGTGAACCGCCAGCTCGTCGAGGCGAAGAACGAGGCGGAGACGGCCAACCGCTCCAAGACCAGTTTCATCGCGGCGGCCAGCCACGACCTGCTGCAGCCGCTGAACGCGGCGCGGCTGTTCGTCTCGGCGATGGACGGCCACGCGATGGCGGAGCGGCCGCGCTCGCTGGTGCATCAGGCGTCGACCGCGCTCGATTCGGTGGAAGACCTCCTCGAAGCGCTGTTCGAGATTTCGCGGCTCGATGCAGGCGCGATCCAGCCTGAGTTTGCGGACCTGTCGCTGGGGGCGATTCTCTCCGCGTTGCGCGTCGAGTTCGGGCCGCTGGCGATCGCGGGTGGGCTGGACTTCGCGGTGCCGGATACCGGGCTATGGGTGCGCTCGGACCCGCGCCTGCTGCGCCGGGTGCTGCAGAACTTCGTTTCAAACGCGATCCGCTATACCGAGCAGGGGAGCGTCACCGTCGAGGTGGTGCAGCAGGGCGGTGATGTCCTGGTCACCGTGCGCGACACCGGGCCGGGGATCGCCGAGGCCGATCGCGACGAGATTTTCGAGGAGTTCCGCCGTGTCGGCAAGACGCAGAAGATTCCCGGCAAGGGCCTCGGCCTCGCCATCGTGCGGCGGGTGACGACGATGCTGGGGCACGGGATCGAACTCGACACCGCGCCGGGCAAGGGCGCGGCCTTCTCGATTCGCCTGCCGCGCGTGGACCCCGTCGCCTCGCTGGAGGAGCCGGGCGCGATGCCCGCCGCGCCGCGCGCCGGGGCGGGCGGGCTGGTGCTGGTGATCGATAACGATCCGGGCATCCTTGCAGGCATGGAAGCGCTGCTGGAGAACTGGGGGCTGGATGTGGTGACGGCCAACGACCCAGCCGACGCGGCGGCGCTCGCTGCGCTGGAGCAGGGACCGGCGATGCTGATCGTGGACTACCACCTCGACGACCGGCTGACCGGCGACCGTGCCGTTGCCATGCTGCGCGAGAAGGCCGGGCGGGCTATCCCGGCGATGGTCATCACCGCCGATCGTGGGCCGGAAACCAAGGCGCAACTGGCCGAACTGGCGCTGCCGCTGCTGAACAAGCCGGTGAAGCCCGCGCAGTTGCGGGCACTGCTGCGGCAGATGGACGTGCTGTAGCGATTTCGCTCCAGCCCCCTCGTCATTGCGAGCGCAGCGAAGCAATCCAGGGCGGTTTGCGCGGCCCTGGATTGCTTCGCTGCG
>JASGGD010000264.1:0-5848 GCA_047605225.1 Novosphingobium sp. | reverse complement strand
GGGAATGTTCGACGGGAAGCGGATGGTGATCGTCGGCACCGCCCACATGATGTCGCCGATGTCGTCGGAGCCGCCGCCGGTCGATGGCTTGCGGTTCTCGGGCGTGGAGAGTTCGGCGACTTCCGACTTCAGCGGCTCGATCTTGCGATCGTTGTAGGTCTGCGCGGCCTTGGCGAAGGCCTGATCGTCAGCGCTCCACTGCGGCATGCCGACCGCCTTGATGTTGGCATAGGCGGCTTCGGCCAGCGGCTTGTTGCCGAAGTTGGGCGCGGCGTAGCCCAGCGTCTGCTGGCTCACCGTGGTGCCGGTGGCGAGCGCGGCGGCCTTGGCTATGTCGTTGCCGGTCTCGTAGAGCTTGCGGATGTCGGCGAAGGTACGCTCGCGGAAGAAGTACCAGATGCTCGCCTTGTCCGGGACCACGTTGGGCTGCCCGCCGCCGTTGGTGATGATCATGTGCGAGCGCTGCGTCAGCGGCAGGTGCTCGCGCCGGAAGTTCCACGCGACGTCCATGATCTCCACCGCGTCGAGCGCGCTGCGGCCCTCCCACGGCATGCCCGCCGAGTGCGCGGTCTTGCCCTTGAAGCTGTATTCGACCGAGACCATGCCGTTATTGCCCATCTCACCGTAGCCGGTCGAGAAGTCGGAACTGACGTGGGTGAAGATCGAGGCGTCGACGTCCTTGAACATGCCGGCCCGCACGAAGTAGGCCTTGGTCGCCAGCAGTTCCTCGGCGACGCCCGGCCACAGCATCAGGCGCCCTTCGAGCCCGTGCTTCGTCATCACCTTCTTCACCGCGATGGCGGCGGCAACCATCAGCGGCATGCCCGAGTTATGCCCCTCACCATGCCCCGGCGCGCCTTCGACGATGGGCTTGAGGTACGGCAGGCCGGGAGTCTGCGACACGCCCAGCACGTCGTCGATGTCGCTGCCCAGCGCCACCTTCGGCCCGCCCTTGCCCCAGGTGGCGGTGAAGGCGGTGGGGATGCCCGCCACCCCGCGCGTCACCGTGAAGCCGTTCTTTTCAAGGATGCCAGTCAGGTATTCGCTGGTCCTGACCTCCTGAAAGCCCGGCTCGGCATAGCTGAAGATCTGGTCGACCATGACCTGGATCTGCTTGCGCTGCGCCTCGACCTCCCTGGCAACCTCGTCCTTGAGCGCCTGCGGCGCGGCGGCATGGGCGGGGGCGATGGCGATCGGCGAAAGCTGCGAGGCGGAGGCCAGGGCCGCTGCGATCGCGGCACGCTTGAAACTGTTCATCATCCTTAGCTCCTGTTGCAGTCTTTCAGAGTTCCGCCTTGAACGACACGCGGAAAGTACGGCCGACCACGTCGTAGCGGCTGCGGTTGGTCTGGGCGTAGGCGGGCACGTTATTGCCGTCGGGACCGTTACCGACCAGCACCGGATCCTTGTTGAGCAGGTTGTTGACGATGAACGTCAGGCTGCCTTCACGCCCGAAGGTGGGGAACTTGAAGCCAACCGAGGCATCGAGATACATCGCGCCCTTGATGTCGTTGTCGTTGATCGTGCGGTACTGCGGCGTGCTTGCCGGGCAATCGCTGGTGCATTCGATCCAGTCGTTGCCGTAAACCCCGTCGGTGAAGCCACGCGCCACCAGGTTGAAGGTCATCGGGCCGACATCGTAGAAGGCGCTGACCCGGTACACCCAGTTCGGCGTCGCGTAAGTGCCGCTGGTCAGCACACCCGCATAATCGACCGGATAGCTGACGCCGTCGTCGATGATGTTCTCGATATAATGCGTGGTCTGCGCATGAAGGCGCAAGGTGCCGGGGCCGACCTGCCGGGTATAGCTCGCCTCGATGTCGAAGCCCTTGGTCTTCTGCGAGGCGAAGTTCATCGGTGTCAGGTCGATCGTGCTGAGGGCACCGCTCGAATCGAAGTGGATGTTCGAACAATATGCCGTGACAGCCTGTTCATAGCACAGATCGACGGTCTGCTGCGCGGTCAGCGTGCCGATCGCATCATCGATCTTGATCTGGTAGTAATCGAACGAGGCGGTGAACCCGGGCAGGAACGAGGGCGTGAAGACGACACCCGCCGTCCAGCCGTCGGCCACTTCGGGCTTGAGCGAGGAATTGCCGAACTGGTTCTGGACGAACTGCTGCGATCCGGTCACCGGCGCGTCGGCATCGTCCGGGATGATGACCGAGTTGGTGCGCGCGGTGCCTGCCGCATAGAGCTCCTCGAGGTTGGGCGCGCGGATGTCGTGACTGATGTTGCCGCGCAGGCGGATCGCGTCGATCGCCTGCCAGGTCGCGCCCAGCTTCCAGGTGCCGACCCAGCCCGAGGTCGAGTAATGGGTGGCGCGCCCCGCCGCGTTGACGTCGAAGCCGTCGAACACCGGGATGTCGAGTTCGAGGAAGCCCTCGGCAACATCGTACTTGCCCTGGTTGACGCGGTAGTTGCCGTAGAGCCAGCCGGAATTGTACTGGGAATCGACGCTGCCGTTGATCTGCTCGCGCCGCCATTCCACACCGGTGGCGAAGGCGATGTTGCCGGCCGGCAGTGCGAAGGCCTCACCCGAAACGGTGGCGGCGGCGACGTCCTGCTTGATCGTCTGACGGCGCAGCGGCTGGTCGCCGTAGATGTAGTCGAGCGCCTCCTGCGAGGGACCATCGGTGCCGAGCCGGTCGATCGGCACGCAGCCGTTGTCGGGATCGGTCAGTGTTGATCGGCACACGATCGAGCCGTCCGCCGCATAGACCGCGTCCTGCGCCAGCGCCATGCGCGCGGTATTCCAGGTGTTGATCAACTGCTCGCGCGCCTTGGTCACGCCCTTCTGGTAATAGGCGTTCCAGTGCATCGAACGGTCGAACATCTCGAAGTCGCCCTTCGCGCCGCCCACCGCGCGGAAAACCTGACGGGTGATCTTGCTGCCCGGGACCGGGAAACCGGCGTTGGAGGTGCCGATCGTGATCGATTCCAGCGCCTGGGCCTGCATCTGTGCCGCCACGTCGGGGTACTGGCTGAGCAGATAGGCATTATCCGCCTTGATGGAGACGCCGGTGCTGGGGGTCTGCTGGTAGTAGCTGCGGCTGAACGAACGGTTGTAGGAGAATTGCCCGAAGACCTCAATCCCGCCGTCGAACTCGTAGCTCACGCGCTGGAACGCGCTGATGCGCTTGTCGCGCGGGATCAGCGAGTTGGTGCCGACATGTCCCGCGAGCGTCGTGTCGGTGTCACCGCCGACCATCCACGATCCGGAGACGTCGCCGTAGTTGAGCTGGCCGGTCTGGCCTTCGCCGAGGAAGTAGGTGCCCTTGAGCGTGCCGCCGCTGGTAATCAGGCCGCCCGCCGTATAGGTCGAGGGGCCGATGCCGCTGCCCACGTAGCGCTCGGGCTCGCCGTTGCCGGCCACGTAATCGGGGTTGGTGATCTGGAAGTAGCCGCTGTCGTTCCAGTCGCGGTCGATCGTATCGACGCTCTTCTGGTCGAAGTACGAAAGGCTGGTTAGGAAGTGCAGCTTGTCGTCAAGCGCGGAAAAGCCCGCCGTCCCCGAAAAGCGATAGTTCAGCCCGTCACCGTAAGTCGAGATGCCGACGTCCGAGCCGATCTTCACGCCGGTATACTTGGTGTCGAGGATGAAGTTGACGACACCGCCCACCGCGTCCGAACCATAGGCCGCCGAAGCACCGCCGGTGACGACCTCGACCCGCTTCACCAGATCCTGCGGGATCGTGTTGATGTCGACGGTGCCGCCCACGGTGGAGGCGACCGAGCGCTGGCCGTCAACCAGCACCAGTGTGCGTCCGACGCCAAGGCCGCGCAGACCGATCGAGTTGATGCCCGCCCCTGCGTTCGACAGGCCGCCCGAAGCGGTGCCCGAAGTACCTGACCCTGCGATCGCGGGCATCTGGTTGACGAAGTCGGAGATGTTGGCGGGCGCCTGCGCGGCGATATCCGCCTCGCCCAGCACCGCCACCGGGGTCGGCGCATTGTAACCGTCGCGCACGATGCGCGAACCGGTGACGATCACCTCTCCCATCGGCTCTTCGGACGCCTCGGCGCTGGCCGGCGCCTCCGCTGCATCTGCGGCCATCGCCGGGGATGCAACGAAGAGGGGCGCCGCCACGCCCGCCAGCAGCAAGGCCCGGATCGAGCGCGCTGAAAAGCTTTCCATCCTGCCTCGCACCATCGAGGCGTGAACTGCACTGCGCATCGCGGAAACTCCCTGTGACGTAGAACACTTTCGCCGCAGGCATTCTCACCCTTGATAGACGGAGAGAGGGCACGGTCCCTCGGCACAAGGATGTGCTCACCGCATTCGCGGTGCCGCTGGCAAAGCGCTCGATCGAAGACCCGTATTCCCTGTTCCCGCCTACCCTTGCAGGAACCCCGTCATCCGGCAGCGTCCGTTTTGGATTTCGGTTTGCCCCCGATCCGGATCGCTTCCTGATGCCATCGATACTATCCGGAAGGGTGCGATTGATCCCAAGAAAGTTGAGGCCATTTTCGCGTTATGTTGACGGATTTCATCATTAATATCGCGATTATCGTAAGATTGGTGCGACGTCTTCTAACCCTGCGCATTTTCCCGAACCCGATCGTACCGTGATTCGCGAAATGCAGTGCAGCATCGCCAATGCGTTAGCCAAGTCATGCAGGCGATCGGCCCATGGCGCATGATTTCTACATCGATATCGGTCTGGACGCAGGATTTCATCAACGACGTACCATTCCGCCCTGATAAGTTCGGGGAAGCTGCGCCGCGTTTGCGCTAGGCTCTGCTGCAACGGCGAGACGAGGGGTTCACGCTCTCGCCACCAGCTCCACAGGGGGAATACTCACGATGTCTTTCGTCGCCCGCATGAAGCCTTTCCTCGTCGCCGGTTGCGCTGTCGTAGCTTGTGCAGGCGCCCCGTCCGCATGGGCCGCACCGGTTGCGGTCGCTTCCACCGCTGACGGTTCGCTGCTGCCGGTGCAGGTCGATGCCGCCAAGGGCAAAGTGCTGTTCACCCTGCCCGCCCCCGCCGCAGACGGCACATCGGGCCGCTACCTGTTCACGCAGGCGATCAAGACCGGCCTCGGTTCCGCCGCGATCCGCATCGACCGGGGCATGCAGGGCGATACCAAGGTGCTCGCCTTCCGCCGCATGGGCGGCAAGGTGGCCGTGGTGTTCGAGAACCCGCGCTTCCGCGCCAGCGGCGATGCGGGCGTGCAGATGGGCGCGAAGGCCAGCTTCCCGTTCAGCACCGTCGCCATGCTCGACGTGGTGAGCGAATCTGGAGGCGGCGTCACCGTGGACCTCACCCCGCTGCTGATGACCGACGCCATGGACCTGGCAGGCGCGATCGGCGAAAGCGCCAAGGGCTACAAGCTGTCCGAAAAGCTCAGCGCGCTCGATCCTGCCTCGGTGAAGGTGTTCCCGAAGAACGTCGAGCTGGAAACGGTCCAGACCTTCACCGCCGACAGTGCGGGCCGCGAACTCGATACGCTGGCCCCCGATGGCCGCGCCGTCAGCGTCACCGTCCATTCCTCGCTGATCGCGCTGCCCGAACCCGGCTTCGTGCCGCGCAAGTTCGACATCCGCTCGGGCAGCCACGCCACGCAGGCCTATGACTTCGGCACCCCGCTGGGCACGCCGATGCTGGTCGAATATTCCAACCGCTTCCGGCTGGAGAAGACCGACCCGTCCGCCGCGCGCTCTCCGGTCAAGAAGCCGATCGTCTTCTACATCGACAGCGCCGCGCCCGATCCGATCCGCACCGCGCTGGCCGACGGCGTGCGCTGGTGGGCCGATGCCTTCGACGCGGCGGGCTTCGTCGATGCCTTCAAGGTGGAGATCCTGCCCCCCGGCGTCGATCCGCAGGACGTGCGCTATAACGTGGAG
>JASGGD010000263.1:0-5851 GCA_047605225.1 Novosphingobium sp. | reverse complement strand
CTCCGTCAGCCGCTTCGCGACTGCCACCTCCCCATCGCTGCGCGACAGGGAGGATCGATGGGTTGAATTCCGACCGATTCGATCGTATCAAGGTCTCTGCGGGCCGGGCCCCTCTGGCGCGGCGTGATCGGGAATTGTCCCACACGCCTCGTGATGTCGGACCGCATCGGGTGATACCGGTGCAGGTTCAGCATTGTTTTCTTACGCAACCACAGCGCCGCTCATCCGATCGAACTTCAACCCGTTCGATAGGGATACGATAATGACCGAACGCATGTTCCGCCTGCTCGAGCTGCACCAGAAGCTCGATGCCGCAATTCGCCGCATGAAGACGACCCGCGCAATTGATCCCATGGGGGCCGATCCGATCGCGATCGCGCGGATGACGACGCGCAAGCTCAGGCTGAGGGAGCGGCTGGCCCGGCTGGTTCCCGCGCCGACGCCGCTGCCCGGCCTGTAACCCTTCCGTTTCCGCCGAAAGGGGTACGTCATCATGGAATTTCTCTTCGCCGACTGGCTGGGCACTCCCGCCTGGTTCTGGCTCTCGTTCGCGGCCGTGGTGCTGCTGCTCACCGCCTTCGACCTCGGCGTCCTGCACAAGGACGACAAGGAGATGGGCATCGCCGAATCCCTGAAGCTGTCGGTGTTCTACATCGGCATCGCGATGATCTTCGGCGCGTGGATCTGGTGGGCCAAGGGCTCCGCGCCCGCGATCGACTACTACACCGGCTATTTCATCGAGAAGGCGCTCTCGATCGACAACGTTTTCGTCATCTCGATGATCTTCGGCTACTTCGCGGTCGCGCCCAAGTACCAGTATCGCGCGCTCTTGTGGGGCATCCTTGCGGTCATCGTGCTGCGCGGACTGATGATCGCGGGCGGTGCGGCGCTGGTCGCTCATGCCCACTGGGTCATGTACCTGTTCGCCGCGTTCCTGATCTTCACCGGGATCAAGATGCTGTTCACCAGCGACCATGACCCGGACATCGGCAACAACGCCGCGATCCGCTGGATCTCGCGCCACATGCGCGTGACCAAGCAGCACCATGCGGAGCACTTCTTCGTGAAGGAGCCGAACCGCAATGGTCGCATGGTCTGGGCGGCGACGCCGCTGTTCCTGGCGCTGGTGGTGATCAACCTTGCCGACCTGGTCTTCGCGATCGATTCGGTGCCGGCGATCTTCTCGATCACGACCGACACCTTCATCGTCTACACCTCGAACATCATGGCGATCCTGGGCCTGCGCGCGCTGTATTTCGCGCTGGCGGCGATGGTGCATCGCTTCCACTACCTGAAGTATGCGCTGGCGCTGGTGCTGGTGTTCATCGGCGGCAAGATCCTGATCGCCGACTTCGCGCTGGGCGGCGCCAAGTTCCCGCCGCTTGCCAGCCTCGGCATCACGCTGGCGCTGATCGCGGGCGGCGTGGGCTGGTCGCTCTGGAAGACGCGCGGGGAGCCCGCCCACTGATGAGACGTGCTTCATGCCGTGCCCTGCGCTAAGGGCACGGCATGAGCCGCCTCATCCTCCTCAACAAGCCCTACGACGTCCTGCCGCAGTTCACCGATCTGAAATCCCCCAGCCCGCGTGCGACGCTGTCGGACTTCGTGAAGGTGCCGGGCGTCTATCCCGCCGGGCGGCTCGACCGCGACAGCGAGGGGCTGCTGCTGCTGACCGACGACGGCCGGTTGCAGGCGCGCATCTCCAACCCGCGCTACAAGGTGGCCAAGACCTACCTCGTGCAAGTAGAGGGCGAGCCCGACGAGGCCGCGATCGAGGCGCTGTGCAAGGGCGTGACGCTGAACGACGGCCCGACCTTGCCCGCGCAGGCCCGCCGCATCGACGCGCCCGACCTGTGGCCGCGCACCCCTCCGGTGCGCTTCCGCAAGACGGTGCCCGACTGCTGGATCGAGCTGACCTTGCGCGAAGGGCGCAACCGGCAGGTCCGCCGCATGACCGCCGCCGTCGGCCACCCGACCCTGCGCCTCGTGCGCTGGCGCATCGGCGACTGGACCCTCGACGGCATCGCGCCGGGCGAGTGGCGCGAAATCGCGGTTTAGGCTTCGGCCAAAGCTGGCTCCGGCCTTCTTCGTCATTGCGAGCGCAGCGAAGCAATCCAGGGCGGTTTGCGCGACTCTGGATTGCTTCGCTGCGCTCGCAATGACGAGGTGGGGGTGTCAGTGCACAAGCACCTCGTAGCCCGGCAGCTCCCCGTGGTTCATCACGCAGGCGGTCGGCACGGCGACGGCGAGCAGCATCCCCGCCAGCACCGTCCATTTGAACCAGTCCGGCGGCTTGCGGAGTGGCTTCCTTCCCGCCCTCATGCCGATTTCAGGTCCGGCACGGCGGCGATGCGGCTGGCGCTCGCGCCGATCAGTTCGAGCATCTGGCGGGCGATCTCGCGCTCGCCCAGCACCACCTTGTCGCAGCCGTGCTCCACCAGATGCGCGAACTGCGCGTCCGAGTGGGCGCGGGCGATCACCGGGAGGTCGGGGCGCAGTTTGCGCGCCGCCTCGCAGATCGCGCCCGCCTCGAAGCCTTCGGGGATGGCGATGAGCATGCGATGGGCACGCTCGATGCCCGCCTCCTTCAGCACTTCGGGCTCGACCGCGTTGCCGGTGACGACCTCGAAGCCCTCGGCGCGGGCCTCGCGGGCGAGGTCGCTCTGGGCCTCGATCAGCAGCACGGCGGTCGGCGTGGCCCGCAGGCCCTGCGCCACCAGCTTGCCGACGCGGCCGTAGCCGACGAGGATGACGTGCTCCTCGCGCTGCTTTTCGTGCTCGATCTCGGCCTGCTCGGCGTCCTCCTCCAGCTGCTTCTTCACCGTGCTGGTGCTGCCCACCGCGAAGTTGAAGATGAAGGGGTTGAGGAAGATCGAGATGATCGCGCCCGCCAGGATCAGGTCGCGCCCTGCCTCGGGCAGCAGGCCCAGCCCTGCACCCAGCCCGGCGAGGATGAACGAGAACTCGCCGATCTGCGCGAGGCTGGCGGAGATGGTCAGCGCCTTGTCGTTCTCGTAGCCGAAGGCGCGCACGATCAGCCACGCCGCCAGCGACTTGCCGACCACGATCGTCAGCACCGTGACCAGCAGCGGGATCGGCTGCTCGGTCACCACCGAGGGATCGAACAGCATGCCCACCGAGACGAAGAACAGCACTGCGAAGGCGTCACGCAAAGGCAGGGTCTCCTCGGCGGCGCGGCGGGACAGCTGCGTTTCGCCCAGGATCATCCCTGCGAAGAAGGCGCCCAGCGCAAAGCTGACGTCGAAGGCATAGGCCGCACCGAACGCCACGCCGAGAGCCACCGCGAGGACGGCAAGGCGGAACAGTTCGCGCGATCCGGTGTGGACCACCCAGTGCAGCGCCCATGGCAGCACGCGGCGCCCGACGATCAGCATCAGCGCCACGAAGCCCGCTACCTTGAGCAGCGTCGTGGAGATCACCCACGGCAGGCTGGCCGCGCCTTCGCCTCCGGACAGGCCCGAGGCCAGCGCAGGCAGCAGCACCAGCGCGAGGACCATGACGAGATCCTCGACGATCAGCCAGCCGACGGCGATGCGTCCGCGCTCGGTCTCGACGAGGTTGCGGCTCTGCAGTGCGCGCAGCAGGACCACGGTACTCGCCACCGAGAGCGCGAGGCCGAAGACGAAGCCGGCGGCAAGGCCCCAGCCCATCATGGTGCCGATGCCGATGCCCAGCAGCGTGGCGACGGCGATCTGCACCAGCGCGCCGGGGATGGCGATGTTCTTGACCGCCAGCAGGTCCCGCAGCGAGAAATGCAGGCCGACGCCGAACATGAGGAGGATCACACCGATTTCGGCGAGTTCCTGTGCGAGCCCGGCATCGGCGACGAAGCCGGGCGTGAAGGGGCCGACCATGACCCCGGCGAGAAGATAGCCCGCGATCGGAGAGACCCGCAGGCGGTGGGCGAGCGCCCCCATGAAGAAGGCGATCACCAGACCGGCGACGATGGTGCCGATCAGGGGAGTGTGATGAGGCATTGGATGTCCCGTGCTTCGCTGCCGGGACGCGCTGGAATACGCGGCTTCCGGCCTTGCTGAAACTGTCGGATCGGCTGTGCGATCCGGCGGCGTGTCAGGCGAGGGGCGGGGCTCTGGGTTGGGATAAAGCGCAGCGCCAGCCGGGCGGAGCGGCGGCTGCGGTCGGGGCAGGGCAGACGCGAGTGTCCTGCACTGCACGGCGTTGGGGAGCGGCGGCCAGCAGCAGCCCCTTGCCGAGCGGGTCGCGCTGCGGCGCCAGCTTGCGCACGGCGGCCACGCGCAGGGAGTGGCCGGTCGAAACCTCTATCGTCGAGGGGCTGAAGGCGGAGCCGGAAGCGCGGGCCTCGATCGGGATCAGCGCGTGCGCGAAGACGGCGGCCAGCAGCAGCAGGCACCAGACCTTCAGTTTCCTCAGGATGAGGACGTCACGCAAGTTTCAGGGCTCCCCGGTTCGTTCCCATACAACATAGGAAGCGCAAAGAGGTTTCGCCAGTTCCTCCCCCAACGGGGGAGGGGGACCATGCGCAGCATGGTGGAGGGGCACCCTCGGGGTCGCCGGAGCTTGCTGCGCGCACCGGGAAAAACGCTGTCCTTCGAGGGCACGCGATCTGCCGCGTGCCCCTCCACCACTCTTCGAGTGGTCCCCCTCCCCGTTTCGGGGAGGATCAGCGCGCCCCTAGGTCGCCCTTGCCGATCGTCCCGCTGGCCATTTCCAGCATGCGGTCGAGGCTCTTCTTCGCGGCCAGACGCAGCGGTTCCTCGATCTCGACGCGCGGGGACAGGTCGCGCAGGGCGATGTACAGCTTCTCGAGGTTGTTGAGCGCCATATAAGGGCAGATGTTGCAGTTGCAGTTGCCGTCCGCACCGGGCGCGCCGATGAAGGTCTTGTCCGGGATCGCCAGCTGCATCTGGTGGATGATGTGCGGCTCGGTCGCCACGATGAGCGTGTCGCCGGGCATCGTCTTGGCATATTGCAGGATGCCGCTGGTCGAGCCGACGTAATCGGCATGGTCGACGATGTGCGGCGGGCATTCCGGGTGCGCGGCGATCGGCGCGTTGGGGTGCTCGGCGCGCAGCTTGAGCAGTTCGGTCTCGCTGAATGCCTCGTGCACGATGCAGACGCCCGGCCACAGCAGCATCTCGCGGTTGAACTTGCGCGCAAGGTAGCCGCCGAGGTGGCGGTCGGGGCCGAAGATGATCTTCTGGTCGAGCGGGATCTGCTGCAGGATCGTCTCGGCGCTGGAGCTGGTGACGATCACGTCGGACAGCGCCTTAACCTCGGTCGAGCAGTTGATGTAGGTCAGCGCGATGTGATCGGGATGCGCCTCGCGGAAGGCCTTGAACTTCTCGGGCGGGCAGGAATCCTCGAGGCTGCACCCGGCGTTGAGGTCGGGCAGCACGACGATCTTGTTAGGCGAGAGGATCTTGGCGGTGTCGGCCATGAACTTGACGCCGCAAAAGGCGATGACGTCGGCGTCGGTTTCCGCCGCCTTGCGGCTGAGTTCGAGGCTGTCGCCCACGAAGTCGGCAAGGTCCTGAAGCTCGGGCTTCTGGTAGTAATGGGCGAGGATGACGGCATTGCGCTCCTTGCGCAGGCGCTCGATCTCGGCGCGCACGTCGATGCCTGAGAGGTCGGCGGGCATTACGGTCATGGTCGTCCCTGTACTTCCACGCCCGGTCCTTGCGCCGGGCGGGGCCTATCTAGGGACGCGGGGCCAAGGACCCAAGCGGAATTTTCGCAGATCGCGGCCGTCACCTGATCCTCCCTGTCGCGCAGCGATGGGGAGGTGGCAGCCCGAAGGGCTGACGGAGGGGTTTCTCCCCCTCCACCACCCGCTGCGCGGGCGGTCCCC
>JASGGD010000262.1:0-5876 GCA_047605225.1 Novosphingobium sp. | reverse complement strand
CTTGTCAGGCGTCCGTCCCAGACCCACCATGTTCCCCATGCAGGCCGCCCCCACAGCGAGCCGGTAAGCAGGCAGACAGCGGTGAACACCGCTCCCGGCACCGCGCAGGCCTTCGCCGCGATGGCCGCAAGCGGATGACGCCAGACAAGTTCGGTGAAGCTCGCGCCCGCAATGCCCATCCACCCGGCCATGCCCAGCCATGCGGCGGGTACGTGGAGATAGACGATGCGCACCGTCTCTCCCTGCAGGCGCTCGGCAGGGGCGACGAACAGCCCCCAGCCCAGCGCCACGAAGGCGATGACCAGTCCCGTGCCCATGCACAGGGGCATCAGCCAGCGGGCGATGCGCAGAAAACGGGCGGGATTGGCAAAGCCGTGCATGACAGGCGCGCTTCTATAGTGCGTGTTGAAAGGAGCAAGTGACTCAGATCAAAGCACAGCGCTTTTCATGCGCCAATCGGGCATTGGTATCATGACGCGCTTATCCGCATCATACTGTGATAAAAGGGAGAAAATGGGGCGATCGATGGGGTTCGAACCCACGACCTCCGGTACCACAAACCGGCGCTCTAACCAACTGAGCTACGATCGCCACAGGCGCATCCGGAGAGCGCCGCGTCCGGCATCGGAAGCTGCTGCATCCGGTGCGGAGCGCGCCTTTTGCACAGCGCGCGGATTCTTGCAAAGCAAAAATGAGGGCGAGCGAAATTTACCTGCCGGGTGCCCTGCTCCCGATTTTCCTGCGCCCTGCCCGTGGCTAAGGTCCGAGCATGGACGGACCCGGCGAATCATCGGCTGCAAGACTGCTATCCCACCCCGGCGTTCAGCGCTTTCCCTCGTCGCGGCTCGACCTGTTCATCCTGCGCGAGTTCCTCGACACCGACCGCTGCGCGCAGTTGATCGACCTGATCGAGACGAACAACCGGCCCTCGACGATCGCCGACTACAACGGCGACGATGCGTTCCGGACCAGTTCGACTTGCGACCTGTCACGCCAATACCCGGTGGTCGACGAACTGGCCCAGGCGCTATCCCGCCTATCAGGCATCGATCTGGCTCATGCGGAGCCGCTGCAGGGCCAGCGCTACGAGGTCGGGCAGGAATTCAAGGCACACACCGACTACTTCGAGCCCGACAGCGCCGATTTCGAAAAATACTGCAAGGTGCCGGGCCAGCGGACCTGGACCTTCATGATCTACCTGAACGATGTCGAGGCCGGAGGCGCGACTCGCTTCAAGGTCATCGACAAGATGATCCAGCCCGAGACCGGCAAGCTCATCGGCTGGAACAACCGCCGCGCCGACGGCAGCGGCAATGCGGCCACGCTTCATCACGCGATGAAGGTGCGCAAAGGCCGTAAGTACGTGATCACGCAATGGTATCGCGAGCGACCCTGGGGCTGAGCCCCAGCGCCGCCCTGACACGTTACTTGGCTGCAGCGATCACCGCGCAGGCGATGCGTCCACCCGCATTACCCGAAGGCTGACTGGTGTAGTCGTCCACGCCCGCGTGGATCACCAGCGCCGAACCATCCGCATCGAGCAGCGACCTCGGCCCCGGCGAGAGCGTCACGCCCGAATTGAGCACCTGCGTCTTGAGCAGTCCGTCCGCGCCGACGTTCTGATTCGGCATGTCGCCGCCATGCGGGCCGGTCGCGACCATGTAGCCGTGCTGGTGATCGCCGCCGGTGAAGTGGCCGCCCGAACTGTCGAACTTGGTCGCGGTGTCGCACACGCCCTTCTGGTGGAAGTGGAAACCGTGCTCGCCCGCCGGAATGCCTTTGGCCTCGGCGCTGACGAGGACGCCCGCGGGGGTTTCCTGCAGCATAACCATCCCGATGGTCTTGCCGTCCAGCCCGATCAGATCGGCATGGATCATCGGCGCAGCGGCGGCGGTAGTCGCGGAATGGCCGGTATGCTCATCAGCAGCGCCGGCAGCACCGGCAAGCGAGAGCAGAACCGCCGAGGCGGCGAGGATGCGGGAGGATCGCTTCATATCGTATCTCCGGTCTTTCGGGCTGGATGGCTGCGAAACGCAGCCGCACGCATGGACGTTCCCCGCCCCCACGTGGACACCCGCGACCCTAAAGCCCTGCACATGAAAGGCAATCGCAACTGCAGATGAAATTTCGTGCGGAGACCGACAACAAAAAAGGCGGCCCCGAGGACCGCCTTCTTCGTGAAGCTGATGTTCGGAGCCTGAAGCTCCACGCAATCAGTTCTTCTTGAGCGTGAGACCGCCGAAACGCTTGTTGAACTGGGCCACGCGGCCACCGTCCTGAAGCTGGGCCTTGCCGCCGGTCCATGCCGGGTGCGAGGTCGGGTCGATGTCCAGAACCAGCGTGTCGCCTTCCTTGCCCCAGGTCGAGCGGGTCTGGAAGGTGGTGCCGTCGGTCATCTGCACCGTGATGGTGTGATAGTCGGGATGGGTATCGGCCTTCATGGGTCAATCTCTTTCGCATGTGGCCGGTTCCGACCGGCCTGGCTTGGAAAGCGGCGCGCTTACAGCGAAGCGCGGCCAAATGCAAGGGTGAAGAAGCCCACCCCCGCCCCCTCCCGCAAGCGGGAGGGGAATGAGAGGTTCCGCCTCAGGCGTCCGCGATCATCGCCGTGAAGTTGACCTCGCAGGTCACCTTGTCGTCGATGGAAGCCTTGCCCCAGAACTTGCATACGCGCGAACGCTTCTGGACGAAGCCGGTGCGCAGAGTCAGCAGGTGGCCCGGGGTCACGGGAGCGCGGAACTTCGCGTCCTCGATCGCCATGAAGTACACCAGCTTGCCGGTCCCGGCGAGGCCCAGGCTCTCGATCGCGAGGATGCCCGCGGCCTGCGCCAGCGCCTCAATCTGGAGGACGCCGGGCATGATCGGACGACCGGGGAAGTGTCCCTGGAAGAAGTCCTCGTTGAAGCTCACCGCCTTGACCGCCTCGATCTCCTCCTCGGAGATCGAGACCACGCGGTCGACGAGCAGCATCGGATAGCGGTGCGGAAGCGCCGCCAGGATCTTCGCGGTGTCGTACACCACTTCGGTCTTATCGCTCATGCCCGTGACGTCCGATCAGCGGCCCGAGGGCTGCGTCGCGGGAGCGGCACCGGCGGGAGCCTGGCCCTGCGCGGCAGCCTGCTGCGCGCGCTGCTCACGAACCTGACGCGGTTCCCAACCGGCGGGCGGAACCAGCTGAGCCGAAGGGATCGACGTGTTCAGTTCGTTCAGGATGTCCTGGTTGAGGTTGTAAGCGCCGCCGTTGACCGCGAGGATCGCGTCGGGCGAAATCAGGATCGAGACGCCCTTCTTGGTCATCGCCGCCTTGACCGCGTCGTTCAGCTTGTCCTCGATCTGCTCGTTGACATAGGCCTGCGACAGACCGACCGGCTGCAGGATGCGCTGGAGTTCGGCCTTGCCGTTCTCCTGGATCTGCTGGATCGAACCGGCCTGCTGTTCAAGCTGGGCCTGGGTAGCCTTGCCGCCCTGGCGGTCCGCGTTGAACTTGTCGATCAGCGGCTTGATCTGGGCGTTGAGGGCGTTCTGGCGGGTCTGTGCCTGGTCGAACTGCGCCTTGAAGGTGGTCTGGCGCTGCGTCTCGGCGGTCTTGAACGCATTCGAGTTGGCGATCACCGCGTCAAAGCTGGCGACGCCGAGGCCCTGCACGATGGTACCGCCTGCAGCGGGAGCAGCGGCAGCGGGAGCCGCATCTTTCTTGGCAGCCAGCGCGGGCTGAGCGGCGGCGGCAAGCGCGAGGCCGGCGGCCAACGCGACGAACTTGGTCTTGGTAGTCATCAGAACTGGGTTCCCACGTTGAAGTTGAATGCCTTGGGATCGTCGCCATCCTGCTTGAGCAGAACACGCGAGAAGTCGATGCGGAACGGACCGAAAGGCGAGTTCCAGTTCACGCCGATGCCGATGGCGACACGCGGCTTCCAGGTATCACCAACGAAATACTCGTTGAAGTTGTAGGCGTAACTGCCGGTCGCAGTCAGCGTACGTCCGCTGGAGTCGGTTGAGGACGTCGTCGTCGTAGTAGTATCGTTGCCGTCCGAGTCCTTGGTGTAGTACGTCGGGATACAACCGTTCTTACAATCGGTCAGATCGCTCTTGCTGAACTTTGTGCCCCACACGGCGCCGACATCCGCGAAGATCGACGGACGCAGGCCCATTTCCCGCGCGCCCGAACCCAGCGGAATCTCCATCTCCGCGCGGCCCATGTAGTAGTAGTTACCGCCCAGCGAGTCATCCGTCCAATCGCTGCGACTGGTCGATTCCACGCCATCGGTAATATACTTACGCAACACGCGCGGGCCGACGCCGCGAATGGCGAAGCCGCGGAACTGCGGCTGACCAAGGTAGAAGCGGTCCGTAAGGCGAATTTCCTGACCCGCCAGCCCCTTGATCGCGCCACCTTCAGCGGACAGCGAGAAAATGAAGCCGTGGCCCATGTTGAAGAACTTGGATGCGTTGCCGCGGATGCGCGCATACTTCACGTCACCGCCAAGGCCCGCGAAATCGACGTTGACCGAAGCGGTAATACCCCGCGTCGGACGCATGCGGTTATCCAGCGTATCGTAGATCAGCGAGCCGCCGACGATCGAACTGAGACGCTTACCGATCGCATCGCACAGGTAACGGCCAGCATAGAGCGGATCGCACTGCAGCGTGCCATCGACGCGCGTGGAGTAATACGTGTCCTTGTCCAAGCTGACGTCGTCGTAATTCAAGGTATAGCTGGCAACCGCCGTCAGGTATTCGGTCAGCGGAACGCCTGCACGGATCTGGATACCCGTGGTCGACTGCTCGTAAGTAGTGTTGCGGTCAGAGTTATAGTAGTTGAAGCTGTTGTAGTCGCGACGATAGATATTGACGCCGAGCGAGACGTTCTTGTCCAGCAGGTATGGCTCGACGAAGCTGGCCTCGACGCTCTTCGAATAGCGCGAGATGCTGCCCGACAGGCCGACCGTCTGGCCGCGACCACGGAAGTTGCGCTGGCGGATCGAGGCCTGGAAGATGAAGCTTTCAAGACTGGAGAAACCGGCCGAAAGCTGGAGTTCGCCGGTCGGCTTTTCCTCGACGTTGGCTTCCAGCAGGATGCGGTCGTCGGCACTGCCGGGCTTCTGCTCGACCTCGAACTTCTCCTGGAAGTAGCCGAGCGACTTGATGCGGTTGGTCGAACGCTTGACCTGCAGCGAGTTGAACGCATCGCCTTCGGCCAGGCGGAACTCGCGGCGGACCACCTTGTCCTGCGTCAGCGTGTTGCCGTTGATGTCGATCCGCTCGACATAGACGCGCGGAGCCTCCTGGATCACGAAGGTGATCCCCATGGTGAGGTTGTCCTTGTCGCGGTCGTACTGCGGGCGGACGTCGGCAAAGGCATAACCAAAGGCGCCTGCCGTCTCGTTCAGGCTGTCGATCGTGTCTTCGACCTGCTTCGCATTGTACCAGTCGCCCGCCTTCATCGGCAGCCCCTTCGCCAGCTTCTCGCCGTCGAAGTCGCGCAGCTGGCTTTCCACCTTCACGTCCGCAAACTTGTAGCGTTTACCTTCCTCCACCACGTAGGTGATGATGAAGTCCTTCTTGTCCGGCGTCAGCTCGGCCACGGCCGAGACGACGCGGAAGTCGGCATAGCCCTGCGTCAGGTAGAACTGGCGCAGCTTCTGCTGGTCGAAGGCCATGCGATCGGGATCGTAGCTGGTGCCCGAGCTGAAGACGCGGGTGAAGCGCGCCTGCTTGGTCACCATCTCGCCGCGCAGCTTGCCGTCGTCGAACTGCTCGTTGCCGATGATGTTGATCTGGCGGACCTTCGACTTCGGCCCCTCGGTGATCTCGAAGACGATGTCGACGCGGTTCTGCTCGAGCGAGACCATCTTGGGCTCGACCGTCGCGGCGAA
>JASGGD010000261.1:0-5899 GCA_047605225.1 Novosphingobium sp. | reverse complement strand
GTCGATGCGATCGACGCAGGGGGCCGAGCAGCGCTTGATCTGGTAGAGCAGGCACGGCCGGTCGCGCCGGGCGAAGAAGCTGTCGGTGCAGCTGCGCAGCAGGAACAGCTTCTGCAGCGCGTTGATCGTGGTGTTGACCGAACCGGCGCTGGCGAAGGGACCGTAATAGTTGCCCTTCATCCGCCGCGCGCCGCGATGCTTCATGATGCGCGGGAATTCGTGATCGGTGCGCAGCAGGATGAACGGGAACGACTTGTCGTCGCGCAGCAGCACGTTGTACGCGGGTCGGAAGCGTTTGATCAGCTGCGCTTCGAGCAGCAGCGCCTCGGCTTCCGAATTGGTCGTCACGATCGTCATCGAGCGGGTCTGGCTGACCATGCGCTGCAGACGGCCGGGCAGGCGCTCCCACTGGGTATAATTGGCGACACGGTTGCGCAGCACCCGCGCCTTGCCGACATAGAGCACGTCGCCGCGCGCGTCCTGCATGCGATAGACGCCGGGCTTGGCGGGAAGCGTGCGGACGGTGTCGCGGATCACCTCGACGCCTGCCTGCAGGTCGGGCTGGTCAGAGCCGCGCACGGTGTACGTCGCCCGCTCCTCGTTGAAGCGTTCGAGATGATTGGGCTGCTCAGGAGTGCCGGCAGGCGTGCTGCCAGATGTTCGTGCCATGTTCGGCAGATAGGGAAGGATCGCGCGAAGGGGAAGTGCCCGAACGCGCCCACCCCCAGCCCCTCCCGCAAGCGGGAGGGGAGCAAGTATTCTCAAAACATCTTGCGGAAGTCGATCCCCAGGACGCGGCCCTGCGGTTCGCGATAGGCGCGCTGGTAGGCGATCGGCGTCGCGCCGTTCTGATCCGTCACCTTCTGGCGCGAATCCAGGAGGTTGTCCGCAACCAGCGAAAGGCGCGCGCCCTTGAGGAACGGCATCTTCGCCACCAGCGCCTCGTTGCGGCCAAGGTCCGCGAACAGCCGCAGCGAAACGTCGAAAGTGCTGCCGAACCGTAAGTCCTGACTTCCCGGGGCGCCCGATCCATCGACCCGCGCCGGAGCATTCCACTCGGCCTTCAGGCGCAGGCCATAGCCGTTCTTGAACAGGCCGCCCTCGGCCTCGATCGTATGGCGAGGCGTGCCGCCCGCCGTGGTGGAATCGCCATTGAGCTGGTCGAGAACCGGCACGCCCGGAGCGATCAGGATCGTGTCGGTGAAACGCCAAGTGTGATAGACCGAGAGGTTCCAGCGACTGCCGTTGCGGCCACCCGGAGGACCGAAGCCACCACCCGGAGGACCACCGGGACCACCCGGACCACGACCGCCTGATTCCGCCCGCGTACCGCCCGCGCCGCGCTCGCCCGCGTTGGAGGCCATCGGCGGTTGCCCTCCCCCGAAGGCACCCGGCGGCGGGAACATCGGCTGCTCGCCTTGCGCGCGGGTCGTGCCGGGGGCTGGCGTCGGTGCATTGCAAAAACGCTCGCGCAGTTCGGCGAGCTTGGCCGGATCGACCTTTCCATCGGCACCCATGATGCGCTCACGCATGCGATCGGGCAGGCTCGCGACGTCCGGCGGACCGCTGCCACCAGCGCAGAGTGCGGTGCGGATGCGTTCGAAGCGGTCCGGGTCCATCGGTCCACGCCCCCCGCCTTGACCTGGTCCGCCTTCGCCCGGAGCGCCCTGCCCTTCGGCCGAACAGGCCCGCTGCCTGAACTCCGCCAGCTTGGTCGGGTCGATCTTGCCGTCGGCACCGGAGAGGCGATTGCGCAGCCCCTCCGGCAGCGTCGCCGGATCGGGGTCGCCCGCACCCGGAGCGCAGAGCTTCTCGCGGATCGCCGCGAAGCGCGACGGGTCGAAGTTCGGACGCGCCGCTTCTCCAGTGGCCTGCCCGCCGTTCAACACCTGACCGCCTGGCATGGGGCCGTTCGGGCCGGTGACCGATTGCACCGGCGCAGCGCTCGTCGGCGCCGGCTGGGCTGCCGATGAACTGCCTCCCGAAGACGAACCGCCAAGGCTGCCGGAGATATTGAAACCCCATCGCATCGAGGAAGTCTTCACCTCGTCGAAAGTCACCGCGCGCCTGTCGATACGGGTCAGGTTGCCGTCTGCGTCGCGCGTGACGCGGTCGGGGAAGGCATCCTCGATCGCCGAGGTCAGCAGTGGGAACGACTGCGTGACGTTGCTCGACCGATTGCGGAAATACTCGACGATCAGGTTGGAGCGCTGCAGGAACGGCAGCTTCCACTGCGCCGAGATCTTCCAGTCGCGCTGAGTTTCCTTCTTCAGGTCGGGGTTGCCGCCGGTCACCGTGGTGACCAGCGCGGTGCGCGAATTGGTGAAGTCGTAGACCGCGACGTTGTACGTCTCGACCATCGGTGCGGCCAGCTGAGTCAGCTTGGGCGCAGCCTGATCGACGATGTAGCTGGCTTGCAGCATCAGAGTCTCGGTCGGCGACCATGTGACGCCCGCGCTCCAGTCGGTCAGCGTGCCGAAGTCCGACAGGTGGTCAAGCCCGCCGCTGAAGTTCAGCGTGATGTCGCCCACCGCACCGAGGAAGTCCTCCCCCTTGCTGGTCAGCGGCAGCGCGAGGTTGACGCCGGCCAGCACGTCCCCGCGCCGGAGGGTGACGTTGCCCACGGCGTTGCGGGTATCCTCGCTCATCGAGCGGTCGAAGTCGTAGCCGCCCTTGACCGTCAGGTTCGCCTCGCCCGCCGGCATGCGGAAGGGCTTACCGGACAGCGTCACGAGGTTCGAGAGGGTCAGTTGGCGCGTGGTCGCGACGTCCACGCCCGCCCTCGGCACATTGGGTAGCGCCCCGGTGATCGAAAGCGCGCCCGAAGCGACCTCGGCCTGCAGATCGCCGTATTGCGCCTCGGTGCGGCGTGCATCCACTCGCGTATTCGTGTCGGTATAAGTCGCGTTGGCGGTGGCGCTGACCTGCCATTCGCCGAGCATCGTGCTGTAGCCGAGCCCGCCCTCGAAGGTATCGGTGATCGAGCGGTTCCGCAGCGGATCGGGCAGCGTCCGCCGCAGCGTCTGGCCGTCATACGTCAGCGGCACCGTATCGAGTCCCGAAAGCGAGAGCGTGTTCGAGCGCGTATAGCCGCCGGTCGCGGTGATCGCGCCTGCCAGCCCCTTCTCGCCCAGACCCTGCGTCATCGTGCCTTCGAGAGTCAGTTCATGGTCCTGCGCGGCGAGGCTGCGGTAGCGCGCCGGATCGGGATCGCCCGCGACTTGCGAGACGCGGGATTCGTCCTGCGTGATGCCGCGCTCGGCCTCGGTCAGCATGCTCGTGTTGTCGAGCTTGCCGTTGACGTTGAAGCGGCGCGGCCCGGCGATCTTGAACAGGCCGCCTTCCAGTTCGTAACTGTCGTAGCCGCCGCGCGTCGGGCGATTGTATTCGCCCGAGGTCGTCACCGCCTGGAACTGGTCCTTGAGGATGATGTTGACGACGCGCTGGTTGGCCGAATAGCCGAAGCGCAGCGCCACTTCCTCGGGCAGCACCTCGACCCGACGGATCGCCTCGGGCGGGATGCCGCGCATTTCGCGGAAGCTGGAGATGCGCTGGCCGTTGAGCAGCATCACCGGCGAGCCGCCGCGTCCGCGACCGCTCCCGGTCTGCGGGCTGATCGCATCGAGCAGTTCCTCGATCGAGGCGACGCCGTAAGAGGCGATGTCGTTCTCGTCGAACACGGCGATCGGCTGCTGTGGCACGTCGATCGAACCGATCACGCGCGGCGCGGTGACGAGAATCTCGTTGCCGTGGACCTCCAGCGGGTTGTCGGGATCGGTGTCATCATCCTTGATGACAGGCGCATTGGGCGCATCGGCTGCAGACGCCATCGTCGGCATGGCGAGGCACGCCACAAGACTGATCAGTGGTAAGGAACGCAAGTGCAGTCTCCGCCAAGGTGCAATTGTGAAATAGTGATGTGTTCCTTCCCCTCCCGCGCTATTGCCTTGGCCTCTGGCGGACCACAAGCGGGGGCGCGGTATCATTTTGTCGCAATCGTCTTGCGCGACGATGAACCGGTTACAGGCACTATTGTCCGGCCCATGGCACGAGTGGTCGCGAAGTCGTTGCCGGTGCCTCGCGAGGTGGTCCATTGGAGGCAATACGGTCACACGCACGGCAAAAATGCCGCCAAGGCTTCCATTTTTGCGGAGTCGTGGCTATGTCGCGCGCCGATGACACACCAGAACAACGGAAACTGATCGCCGATGGCGAAAGAAGAACTCCTCGAAATGCGCGGCCGCGTGGTCGAACTTCTCCCCAACGCGATGTTCCGCGTCGAGCTGGAGAACGGCCACGAGATCCTCGGCCACACCGCAGGCAAGATGCGCAAGAACCGTATCCGCGTGCTGGTCGGCGACGAAGTGCTCTGCGAGCTGACGCCTTACGACCTTACCAAGGGTCGCATCACCTACCGCTTCATGCCGGGCCGTGGCGGCCCCGGCCAGTTCGGGTCCTGACCTGACTGTGGCAGATTTGTCGGCGGGGCAGGTTGCCCCCCGACTCGTTCTCGCTTCCGCCAGTCCGCGACGCCGCGAACTGCTCTCCCGCATCGGGATGAGCGACTTCACGGTGGAAGCTGCAGATATCGACGAGACTGCGCATCCCCGCGAAGTGCCGCGCGATTACGCCCAGCGCATGGCGCGGGAAAAGGCGCTCGCGCTGCCTCCCGGCGATGCTTTCGTGCTGGCCGGTGACACCGTCGTCGCCTGCGGCCGCCGCGTGCTGCCCAAGGCTGAGAACGAAGCGACCGCGCGCGAATGCCTCACCCTGCTTTCGGGCAGGCGGCACCGCGTCCTCTCCGCCATCGCCCTGCGCGCACCCAGCGGTACCCTGCACGAGCGGCTGAGCGAGACGATCGTGCGCTTCAAGCAATTGTCCAAAGACGAGGTCGAGGCCTACATCGCGGGCGGCGAGTGGGAGGGCAAGGCCGGTGGCTACGCCATCCAGGGCAGTGCCGAAGGCCTCATCGCGTGGATTTCCGGAAGCCATTCGGGCGTCGTCGGCCTCCCCCTGTTCGAGACGCGCGCCCTGCTGAAGGGCGCGGGCTTCCCCATTGGCTGAATGGCTCATCGAAGAGGGGATCGGCGAAACCCGCGCGATCCTCGTCGATAATGGTCAGGTCCTGGCCGCAAGGCTGGAGTGGCCGGGCCGCCTGACCGCCGGTGAAGTCGCCGACGCGGTCTTGGTTTCGCGACGCGCAGGAGCCTCGCGCGGGACGGTCCGCTTCGATTCGGGCGAGGAGGCCTTCGTCGAAGGCCTGCCCAAATCCGCCAGCGAAGGCGCTCGCCAGCGGGTCATCGTCACCCGCGCCGCCATGGCGGAGACTGGCCGCTACAAGCTGGCCCAAACCCGCGCGAGCGATCTTGCGTCCCGCCCTGCCCCCACGCTTGCCGAATCACTGCGCAGCGGCGGGTTGCCGGTCAGGAAAGTCCGCCGCTTTCCCAACGACCCATGGCCCGAGATCGTCGCCGAAGCGCTCGACGGCGTGATCGCCTTCGAAGGCGGATCGCTGGTGGTGACGCCGACCCCGGCGATGACGCTGATCGATATCGACGGCATCCTGCCCCTCGCCGCGCTGGCGCTGGGCGCCGTGCCTGCGATCGCCGATGCGGTCGGGCGGCTCGACCTTGCGGGTTCGATCGGCATCGACTTCCCCTCGCTGGAGCGCAAGGACGATCGCCGCGCGGTTGACGAGGCACTGACCAAGGCGCTCGACCACTGGCCCCACCAGCGCACGGCGATGAACGGCTTCGGCTTCGTGCAGCTCGTCGCGCGGCTGGAGCGTCCTTCGATCCCGCAGCGTGTGCGCGCCGCACCGGTCGCCGCCGCCGCGCGCCTGCTTATGCGCAGCGCCGAGCATGTCGCCGAGCCCGGCGCGCTGCTGCTCACCGCACAC
>JASGGD010000260.1:0-5906 GCA_047605225.1 Novosphingobium sp. | reverse complement strand
GCGGGCTTGGCGAAGCCATCCTCGACCGCGACCGCGTCGATCAGGAACAGGTTGCGCCCCGCGATCGTGCAGGGACCGTCCTGCCCCTCGCACGTAACGCCCTCGATCCGGGGCAGGCGCACCACGGTCGTGAGCGGCAGCCAGTCCCCCCGATCCTCGCGCCCGCCCGGCCCCTTGCTGACAAGGCGAAGGCGAAGGGCTCCGGAGGTGGCGGGCGGCAGGTCCTCCGCTCTGAGCGTTGCGATCAGCACCTCGGGGCTCTCCAGATTGAGCCCCTTGCCGATCTCCAGCCGGGCCACGGTATCACCAGAGGCCGGCGCGATTTCGATCGCGGAACCGGCGCCGAACCGCGTTTCGCCCGAGGCCTTGAGCGAGAAAACCATCTCACCATTGTCAGGCAAGAGATCGCCCGCGCCCATGTCGAGCATCCGGGCGCCCTGCACCGCCGGGCCGGGATAGACCGTACGCTGCAGCAATGCGGCCTGCGGACGCGGTCCGCCGATCCGCACCGGGAGCGTCAGGCTGCGGCCATCCTCCAGCCGCACGCTCGCCTTGTCAGCCGCGTTACCGGCCTGCGCATTGGCGGGGACTTTGCCCGCCCCTTGCGCAACGAGGCGCAACCGGTCCGTCCCGCCCTCGCGCGTCAGTCCGTCGGGGCGGAACTCGACATCGCCGAGCATGACCGAGCGCACCTGATCCAGTCGCTGCCCGGTCAGGACGCCTTGCGCATCACCGGCATGCAGTTCGAGCGCGTCCAGACGGCTCGCCTGCACGCGGGCACGCAAGGTGACGGTCTGCGCCGCAGAGGCTCCGCGCTGGCGGATCTCCAACCGGACCTCGCCTGCGGTAGCGTCCGTCAGCGGCACCGTGACGTTGAGGCGCCGCCCTTCAAGCGCCTTGAAAGTGAGCGGCCTGCCCGTGCCATTGGCCTGCCGCAACGTCACTTCCTCGACGCATCCGGGGGCTGCGCCCTCCAGTGCCACGTCGTTGTCGCGCCCCACGATCAGGCCCTCGGCGCCGCCCGCCGCCTTCCAAGGCTCGCCGCCGGGGCGCTGGAGCAGAAAGTCCGGGCCATCGAAAGGCGCAAAGCCCCAGACGCCGTGAAGGTGACCGCGCACGTCTCCGGCAAAGGCAGCAGGCAGCGTATCGGCGGCAAGCACGTAGCCGCCCTTGTCCGCGCGCGCCTTGACCGGGACCTCCAGCGTCTGTCCGGAAGCCGATGTCAGGCGTACCTTCATGTCGTGCGCAAAGTCGGTCGAAAAGATCAGCGGGGCGCCTTCGACCGGCAGAACCGCACCCGGCGCCATGCAGACCGGCCCCTTCGCGGAGCTGCGCAATTGCGGCGGAATGTCCGCCTCGACTGCGGGCATGGCCGCAATCATCACCGACTTGGGCTTCTGGAACGAAGGCGCGGCGTTGAGCAGCATCGACATGCGATCCGCGTCGCGCAAGGTCAGCGTCGGCAGATAATTGAACGTCGGATTGTTGAACGCGCCGAAGATCTTCGCCACGTCCCGCGCCACTGCGATGTAGGCGCTGTAATAGCCTGCCCCGGCCTCGCGCGTGTTGCTGAGTTGCAGGGCGAGGTCGGTCGGAGTGCCGGTGATCGTCTCCGCCAGCGAACTGGTGTGCACGTCGTTCAGCACCAGCGATTCGCGGTTCTCCACCAGACACGATGCCTGCGACTGGATCACCTTGTTTAGGCAGTCCTCCTGCAGCTTGATCGACAGGCTGCTGGCGAGCACCGGCGCGACCGTGCGCAAATATTCCGGTCCGTTGTCGTCCTGCGCCCGGATTGCCGCCATGAAGGCTTCGAGGCGCGAGTGATCGAGCGAGGCCTGATTGAGATCCTGGCTGGCACGCACGAACTCCCCCGGTTTGCCGCGCACCGCGTCCATCAGCACGCCTTCCGCGCCGCCGGTCTCGGGCACCATGAGCAGCACCATCTGCCGGGCATCGCGCGGCACGGTGAGCGTCAGCGCCTTGTCCTTTTCCTTCTCCTTCCAGGTCTGGGCAGTGTCGATCCAGTCCTTGGGCGGGGGGTTCGTCGCCCCGCGCAGGAAGGCGGACATGAGCACGAACTTGGCGCCCTGATTCTCGGGGAAAGCTCCGTGGACCACGACCTTGTCGCCCGGCGCGAGGCTGGGAACGCGGGCGATCGGCAGCGTCTGTCCCTCGCGCGTGACTTCGACGCGCAAGTCCGGCCCCGCCAATTCGAACGGCGCGGGATCGCCCAGTGCCGGACCTGCCAACATCAACGGCGAGGCGAGCAGCCCGATGCTGCCGGTAATGCGCGAAATGCGGCGCACTGACGATCTCTTGCGCAAAAAGCCGAAATCCTGTCGTTGCTTCAGACCAAAGGCGCCCCGAAGCACGCCTTAGCCGGTCAATTCACAGGCAGACAAGCCCGCTCGGTCCGAAGCGAGCCGCAAACGCGCCCGTCGATGCTAATTCAACGAGGGCGCGAGTTGTTCCTGAGCACAGGCACCGATCTGCTGCGTCTCGGCCACGAGGCCTTCGAGCGCCAGTCGGCAGTGCCGATCCCAGCTGAAGTTCTCCCGCGCGAAAACGCGCCCGTTCTCGGCGAGGCGGCGGCGATAGGCCGGATCGCGCGCGAGTACAGCCAACGCCGATCGAATGGCCATCGGATCGCGGCCGTCGACGACGAGGCCGGTCACCCCGTCACGCACCAGTTCGCCGGGGCCACCGTCGTGGCCGACGATGCAGGCGATGCCGTGCGCCATCGCGTCCGCGACGCTTATACCGAAACCTTCCATTTCCGCCCCGTCCTCCAGCGCGATCTGTGGATGGAGGAAAATGTCGGCGGTCCGATGGCGCTCTGCGAGTTCCGCGTCATCGACATAGCCGGTCATCACGGTGACGCCGAGTTCGCCTTCATCAGGCACGAGCGCCGCGCGAATGGCATCTTCGTCAGGGCCGCGGCCGATCACCGCGTAATCCAGCGCCACGCCCTCGCTACGGCAGGCCGCCACCGCACGCACGGCCGCAGAGACATTCTTGCGCGGCACCAGGCGGCACACGGTAATGGCGCGCGGACGGGGATTGGCAGGCTCCGGCCTTTCCTCGGCAGGTAGAGCGACGCCGTTCCAGACGGTGATGCAACGTGCAGCGAGTTCCGGAGCGCGGTCGAGCAAAAGGCGGCGCGTGGCATCACTCACGGCGATGATCCGCGTCGTGCGGGCCAGTACCGCACTCATCAGCCGGAACGCGCCTTTGGAGGGACGACCGACCTCGCGTCCATGCACGGTCACGAGCAGCGGGCGGGGAAACAGGAGCGCCGGAATTGCCGCGCGCCATGTGCAGGCGTGAATGGCGGATGGACGCTCTCCCCCCAGCCATGCCCGCATCATCGCGATGGCGAGGCGCAGGTAGACTAGCAGTTGCGGCGCTGGGCCGACGTCGATCAGGGTGATGCCGTCGTCGCAAAGTCGACGCGGCCCGGCGGAAGACTTCGCAAACACCGTAACTTGCCGGCCGCCGCGCGCATAAGCACGAGCAACCTGGCTCACGTACGTCTGCACACCGCCCTCGTCCGGCGCATGGACCCGTGCAACGACCCATATCCTCGCAGTATCACTCATGGACGAGGGCACTCCTGCGCGCGAAAGCGAACGACGTCGCTGGTCGGACCATCGCCTTCCGCCTGACGCGCGAGGTCAGGAAATCCGCGACGGCGCGGCCCGCCCGCTCCGAAGCACATCCACCGGCGTCGAAGGTTTCCTCGATGCCCTGATGCTGCACCGGAGCGTAGGCACCATGCGAGGCGATGGCATGGGCGACCTTGTCGACGATGTCCTCGCTGTCCTCATGGACGGGGCCATATTGCCAGTGGCGGTAGCTCGGGTTGCCCTCCCAGTTCGCGCCGTGCGCGTTGAGGAAAAGGCAGGGGCGCGGGCGCACCACGAATTCGTAGATCTGGCTGCTGACGTCGCCGAGATAGACCGATGCCATCCGTGTGTAACTCATGTCCACGCTGGCGGCACTGCCGAGATCGACGTGCACGTGCGGGAGGCGGGCGAATTCCTCCAACTGGCGCTCCATCCGCTCGCGGCGGCGGCAACCGTCGTACATGCGGATATGCGGCGCCACGATCAGATTGAAGCGATCATCCTCGGCAAACTGGCGGACCACGTCGAGGCCCATCGTCGGCCAGGAAGACAGCTTGCGCGAGAAGTGCGGATTATAGAGCACCACCGGCCGCTCCTGCGCGAAGAGCCGTGCGGGGGCGCGGTTGGCGGTCAGGTCGAACTTGCCGTAGCCGACGATCGCATAGTGTCCCTCGCGGATGAGGCCCTTGTCCAGCATCCGGCGGCGCTGCTTCTCTCCAGCCAGAAGGACGAAGTCGAACTGACGGATGCGCCGGTCGTAGCCGACGGCACGGTCCCCTGCCCCATGGCAGGTATGGATGAAGCACGTCTGCCGCAAACCAGCGTGACGCAGCAGCAGCGAGGTCCGCTCCGGCACTACGATGGCGTCGTAGTCGGCGAGTTGCCTGCGTGCTGCGGCAAGCGCGACGAGCTTTGGCGGGGTAGCCCCTCCGACCAGCCGCGTGAAGGCGGAGAGCACCGTGCCTTCGACCTGCACGAAGCGAATCGCCGATATTCCATGCCGCCGCGCGATGTCACGGGCCATGGCGATGTGCTCTGGCGTCATTGCCATGACATCGACCGCAAAGCGCGGATCGCGCGCAAGTTCGATCGCCAGCGGCATCGCATGGAGGACGTGGTGCAACTGTGCGTTGAAAAAAAAGCAGATCTTCTGCGGTGCCGCGGGGTCGGCAAGCCGCTCGGTCGCTCCTTGGAGCATGGGGTTCCTCCATTCCAAGCCTCGGCTGACCGATCCTTGGCCCCATCGGTTTGCCGACGCATTTCAGAAGGTCGCAGCGTCCTCGCCGCCTTGCAACAATTGCGCGGTGGAGCGCCCTGTGTACCGGCCTGCCGGTCGGTCAGTGGCGCTCAGCGACCGCCCTTGCGCAGTGTGGTAAGGTCGATCCCGTGCTTGTGAACCTTGTAGTAGAAGGTCTTGCGCGGGATGCCGAGCCGCTTGATCGCGGCGCCGATCTCTCCCTTTGCACCCAGCACGGCAGCGACAATGGTGTCACGCTCGAAAGCGTCGAGGCGCTGCGGCAGGGTGTCGCCGGTAGGTTCGCTCGCAGGCTCGGGGACGGCATCTTCCAACCCCAGCACGAAGCGCTCTGCGAAGTGGGCAAGTTCCCGCACGTTGCCGGGCCAGTCGTGGCTGGAGAGGTGGTGCCGGACAGTCCCGGTCATCATCGGCAACGGCAGTCGCAGCCGGGTCGCGGCGGCTCCGGCCAGGTGCGCGAAGAGCGCCGGCACGTCCTCGCGCCGTTCCCGCAGCGGCGGCATCCGCAAGCGCAGTGCCGCAAGGCGGTAGAACAGGCCGGGCGTAATCTTCTCGGACAAGTCGCCCTCGTCGGTGCCGCCCGTGGCTATCACGCGCAAGTCCAGCGGCAGCGGCTCGCGCGCGCCGGGACTGCGCAGCACGCGCTCCTCGACGAGCGGTGTAAGCCGCGCCTGCAGCCGCCGCGAGGCATGGTCTATGTCGTCGAGGAACAGCGTACCGCGCGCCACCGACGCGATGCTCGCCTCGCCCATAGGCGCGAAGAGTTCGTCCTCCAGCGCCTCCGGCAAGGCCCCGCAGGACACCGCCATGAACCGCTGCCGCGAACGCTTGCCCGCGCGGTGGATGAGCCGCGCGAGCAGTTCCTTGCCGGTGCCGGTCTCGCCCTCGATGAAGAGGTCGATGTCGGCGTTGGCAAGGGTCGGAATCATCTCGCGCAGGCGGCGAATGGCGGGAGATTCGCCGATGAGACCGGAAGCTGCATCGCCCCGCGCCGCCGCGCGCAGCCGGCGGTTGTCGAGCGC
>JASGGD010000259.1:0-5928 GCA_047605225.1 Novosphingobium sp. | reverse complement strand
GCTTCGCCGAACCGTCGCAGAACAGCTGGCCCAGCGTCTTCTCGTGCCAGGCGATGCCATGGCTTTCGACCAGCGCGAGGAAATCGGCGGAGGTGTAGCGGCTGAGCGCGGACTTGGCGAAGTGCGGGTTGCTCGACAGGTAGCGGTCGGGCGCGGTGTGGATGTTAGTGAAGTTGCACCGCCCGCCGCCGGAAATGACGATCTTGCGGCCCGGCTCGGGCGCATGGTCGATCAGCAGCACCCGGCGGCCGCGCTGCCCGGCGGTGGCGGCGCAGAACAGCCCGGCGGCCCCGGCGCCGAGGACGATGGCGTCGTAGGACTGGACTGGCCCACCCCCGGCCCCTCCCACAAGCGGGAGGGGAGAAGAAGCGCGCTCTAGGTCCCCCCTCCCGCTTGCGGGAGGGGTCGGGGGTGGGCCTTCACCGGACATAGTCACGCCCCCACCAGTTCCAGCGCCAGCGCCTCGGCCACGCGGATGCCGTCGACGGCGGCGGAGAGGATGCCGCCCGCGTAGCCCGCACCCTCGCCCGCCGGGTAGAGGCCGCGCGTGTTGAGGCTCTGGCAGTCCTTACCGCGACCGATCCGCACCGGCGAGGACGAGCGCGTCTCCACCCCGGTCATAACGACGTCGGGATGGTCGTAACCGGGCACCTGGCGGCCGAATACCGGCAGCGCCTCGCGGATCGCCTCGACCACGTAGTCGGGCAGGCATTCCGCAAGGTCGGTCAGGCGAATGCCGGGCTGGTAACTGGGGTTGACCTCGCCCAGTTCGGTCGAGGGGCGGCCCGCCATGAAATCGCCCACTTTCTGGCCCGGCGCGCGGTAGTCCGACCCGCCTGCCACGTATGCCAGCTTCTCGAACTTGCGCTGCAGCGCGATCCCCGCGAGCGGGTGGCCGGGGAAGTCGCGTTCGGGGCTGATGTCCACGACGAGGCCGGAATTGGCGTTGAATTCAGCGCGCGAATACTGGCTCATGCCGTTGGTGACGACGCCGCCCTCCTCGCTCGCCGCCGCGACGACGCGGCCGCCCGGGCACATGCAGAAGGAATAGACGGTGCGCCCGTTCTTGGCCTTGTACGAGATGGCGTAGGCCGCCGCGCCGAGGATCGGGTTGCCCGCGCAGGCACCGTAACGCGCCTTGTCCACCCAGCTTTGCGGGTGTTCGATGCGCACACCGATGGAGAACGGCTTGGCCTCGATCGAGACGCCGCGACCGTGCAGCACCTCGAACGTGTCGCGGGCGGAGTGGCCCACGGCCATGATGACATGTTCGGCGGGGAGATATTCGCCGGTCGAGAGGTGGAGGCCCCTCAGGCGGCGTTCGTCGCCGTGCCCTTCGATCTCGAAATCCTCGACGCGGGTGCTGAAGCGGTATTCGCCGCCCAGTTGCTCGATCGTCTCGCGCATGGACATGACCATGGTGACGAGGCGGAAGGTGCCGATGTGCGGATGCGCTTCGGTGAGGATGTCTTCGGGCGCGCCCGCCTTGACGAATTCGGTCAAGACCTTGCGGCCGAGGTGGCGCGGATCCTTGATGCGGCTGTAGAGCTTGCCGTCGGAGAACGTGCCCGCCCCGCCCTCGCCGAACTGGACGTTGCTTTCCGGGTTCAGTTCGGAGCGGCGCCACAAGCCCCAGGTGTCCTTGGTGCGTTCGCGCACCGCCTTGCCACGCTCGATGATGATGGGTTTCAGGCCCATCTGCGCGAGGATCAGCGCGGCGAGGAGGCCGCAGGGGCCTGCGCCGATGACGACCGGGCGCGGGCCTTCCCAGCCCTCGGGCGCGCGGACGGGGAACTTGTAGGAAATGTCCGGCGTCGGGCGCACATGCTGGTCGTCGGCGAAGCGGGCGAGCACTTCGGCTTCGTCCTTCACCGTGACGTCGAGCGCGTAGACCAGCTTGATCGCGTTCTTGCGCCGCGCGTCGTTGCCCCGGCGGAACACGGTGACGCGCTCCAGGTCGGCGGGCGCGATGGCGAGGCGCTGGACGACCGCCGCGTCGAGATCGGCAGGCGTGTGATCGAGCGGCAGGGCAATGTCGGTGAGGCGAAGCATCCGCGCGCCTTTATACGCTGGCGCGCGCGAATGCCATGGCGGCGTGTGCGGCGATCAGATCGGCGCTGGGGCCGTGAGAGCGATCTCGGTGAAATAGCGGGCCATCGCCTGCAGCGCCTTCTCGCTGAGGTCGATGAAGGCGCGTCGCTTGTCGGCGCCGTCGCTGAGGCGCACGAACAGGCCCGCATCGACCATCTGGCCGATCCAGCGCAGCGCCGTGGTCGGCGGCACGCCGGACGCGATGCAGAGCGAGGTCACCGAGACCCGCTTGCCTTCGAGGCGCGAGGCGGTGAGGTCCAGCAGCATGTCCCAGGCGGGATCGGCGAAAAGATCGTTGTCGAGGAAGCGCGCGCGCAACTGACGCTGGCGGATGATCCGGCGGACCAGCCGCGCGTCGGGAAGCTGGCCGGGCACGGAGTTGGCGGCGGGGGCTGCGGCGAGCGGCGCGGGGATACCGCCCGCGTCGAGGCGGTCGATGCGGCCCGCGATCTGGCCGACCTGCTCGGTCAGGCGCAGCAGCATCAGGCGGTCGTCGTCGGAGAGTTCGCGCACCCGGCCCGACGGCATCGTCGCCAGTACGCGGCCGAGCGCCAGCACCCGCTCGGCCCGGTCGGGATCGACGAGCAGGACGGGCGCGGACTGGTCCATGCAGGCGAAGACATCGTCCAGCGCCTCCACCCCGGTCGAGACGATCAGCCGCGTCGCCCCGCCTGCCGCGCGCAAGTCCAGCCGGGCGAGCGCCGCCAGCACGCCTGCATCGACCTGCGGGCAATCGACCAGCACCACGTCGGCAAGGCGGGCCTGTGCCAGTCCTTCTCCCATCGTGACGAGATCGGCGAGCGGCGCGGCAGCGGCGATGCGCATTCCCGCCGCATCGGCATCCTCCCGCAAGGTGGCGCGCAAGTGGGCGCGGTTGGCGTAGATCGACAGCGCCGTGCCCGAGCCGCCGGACGCCGATTTCTCCGGCCCGCCATAAGCCCCACCATAAGCAAAGTCGGGCTGGAGATAGTCCGCCTCCCGCATGATCCGAATCCTTCCCTCTGAGCGGGAACAGAGTTGGAACAAACGGGTCGCTATCGACAGTTAAATTGCTGCAACCCAGCCAGACAGCTCGCGCTGAACGAGGGCTTCGAGCATCGCCATGCCGGGCTCGCGGGCGTTGAGGCATGGGAGCACGGCAAGGCGTTCGCCGCCCGCTTCCTCAAAGACCTCGCGGCCCCGGATCGCCAGTTCCTCGAGGGTTTCGACGCAGTCGGCCGAGAAGCCCGGTGCGAGGATGGCGAGCCGCCGGGTGCCTGCTTTCGCCTCGGCTTCAAGCACGGTTTCGGTTGCGGGTTCGAGCCATTTGGCGCGGCCGAAGCGGGACTGGAAGCTGGTCTCCACGCGCAGGTCCGGCAGGCGCTCGGCCAGCCGCGCGACCAGCAGGCGCGAGGTTTCGCGGCAGTGGTCGTGGTAGGGGTCGCCAAGCTGGCGGGTACGCTCGGGCATGCCGTGGTAGGAGAGCAGCAGCACTTCGGGCGTGAAATGGAGCGCGGAAACATGCGCGACGACGTCCTCCTCCAGCGCGGCGATATAGGCCGGATCGGCATAGTACGGCGGCAGGGTGCGCAGCGCGGGCTGCCAGCGCATGGCGCGCAGGGCGTCGCCCAGCTTGTCCATCACCGAGGCCGTCGTCGCCCCCGAATACTGCGGGTAGAGCGAGGCGACGAGGATACGATCGCAGCCAGCCTCCTTCATCGCCTGCAGGCGTGAGGGGAGCGAGGGATTGCCGTAACGCATCGCCCAATCGACCTTGACGTCGTCGCCCAGCCGCTCCTGCAGCGCGCGGGCCTGTGCCGCGGTGATCGCGGCGAGCGGGGAGCCTTCGGGCGTCCAGACCTGGCTGTAGGCGTGGGCCGACTTCGCCGGGCGGGTGCGCAGGATGATGCCGTGGAGGATCGGCTTCCACGCGATTGCGGGGATTTCCACCACGCGCGGGTCGGAGAGGAATTCCGCAAGGTAGCGCCGCACCGCGTCGGGGGTCGGCGCATCGGGGGTGCCGAGGTTGACGAGGAGGACGCCGATGCCTCCCTGTACGGGCTGGGAAAGGTCTGGCGTCATACGTCCTCGGCAAAGAAGGGGAGGCGGCGCAGGCGCAGGCCCGTCGCCGAGAAAAGCGCGTTGGCGACGGCCGGAGCGACGGCGGCGACGCCCAGTTCGCCCGGATCCGCGGGGTCTTCCTTGCTCTCGATGAAGTCCACCTCGATCGCGGGGCAGTCGGCCAGCGTCGGCAGGCCCATCGCGGCGAGGCTCTCGCTGTCGGGGCGGCCGCCCGCATAGCGCACCGCGCAGCCGAGCGCGAGGCCGAGGCCGAAGACCAGCCCGCCCTCGACCTGCTGGCGGGCGATGTCGAGATTGACGATGCGGCCAACGTCGGCGACGGCGCTCAGGCGATCGACGCGCACGCCGTCGGCCTCGCGCCGGGCGCTGGCGATGACGGCGATGCGGCCGCCTCCAATGACGTGGCAGGCGAGGCCCTGCCCGCTGGCGTCCGAGCCGCCGCCCCACTGCGCCAGCGCGGCGACACGCTGGAGGCAGGCGGCGAGGCGCGGGTCGTGGCCCAGCATCGCCATGCGGTAGGACAAGGGCTCACGCCCCGCCTTGTGGGCGAGTTCGTCGACGAAGCTCTCGTTGAAGAAGGCGGTCCAGCCGTGGGCATTGCCGCGCATCTGGGCGGTGGGCAGGCCGACGCGCACGGGGACATGGTCGATCGCGAGGTTGGGAATGGCGTAAGGCGGCACCGCGCCTTCGAGCGCCATCGGATCGGCATCGAGCGCGACCGCTTCGAGCGCTTCGTAAGGCGGCTCGCCACCCAGCAGGCGGTGGCCGAACTCGCGCGCGGTGGCGGGCACGGTGATGCGCGCGCGCCAGCCGGCGATCTGGCCGTCGGTATCGGGGCGCGCGGCCATGACCGCCGAGACCGGCGCGCGGGGCAGACCGGCGCGGAATTCCTCACGCCGGGACCATGTGAGCTGGACCGGCTTGCCCACCTCCTTCGCGATCAGCGCGGCCTCGACCGCATGGCCGAATTCGAGGCGGCGGTCGAAGCTCCCGCCGATCGCGACGGGGTAGAGCACCACGTCGCGCACATCCATGCCGAGCGCCGCCGCGACCGCCTCGCGCGTGGCTTGCGGGGCCTGCGTGCCGACCCAGAGTTCCAGCTTGCCGTCATGGAGCCATGCGGTCGCGGCGGCGGTCTCGATGGTGACGTGGATCGCGGGGGAGACTTCGTAGCCCAGCTGGATCGGCAGGCGGTCCTTCACCAGCGACATGTCGCCCGCCGAGTGAATGCGGTGCGCGTCTGCGTTGTGCAGCGCCTCGTCCATCGCGGTGTCCACGGCATCGGATTCGGCCCCGGCGGCGACGCGAAAGCCCGGCTCCATGCGGGTCAGCGCCTGCTCGGCGGCCCAGCCGTCAGTGGCGACGGCAGCGACCCATGCGGCGTCTCCCTGCGGACTGCGGACGGTACGCAGGAAGCCGAGCATGTTCCTCGCCGCGCTTTCGTCGAGGTCGGAGAGGAAGGTCTTGCGGCCGATCGGGCCGTGACGGATGGCGGCAAATACCATGTCGGGCAGGCGCACGTCGCCCGCGAAAGTCCATGAGCCATCGACCTTGGAGGGCAGGTCGAGACGCGGATAGCTGAGGCGCGCGCCGGGCGGGAATTCGCCGGGGCGCTCAGCCATGGCATCGGGCCGCAGCGGCGGGGTCGAGGGCGGGGAAAAGCGCGCCGCCTCGGAGGCCAGAGGGCCGAAGGGCAGCTTCTTGCCCTCATGCGTGACGAAGCCGTTCGCGACCTCGCATTCCTCCCAGGCGACGCGCCAGCGGGCGGCGGCGGCC
>JASGGD010000258.1:0-5931 GCA_047605225.1 Novosphingobium sp. | reverse complement strand
CTCATGTCGCGCGCATAGGACTGGTTGCCTGCACCCCCGCCGCGGCGCCCCAGCCTGGGCCGGTCACGCCCACGGCGCCGACCGGCCCCGCCGAGCCTGCAGGCAACCAGTCCTATGCGCGCGACATGAGCGCGGCGGACAAGGCGGCCTGCACCTCCGGTGGCGGCACGGTGCAGCGGCGCGGGATGCTCGGCGCGGAGATGTGCGTGCATGCCTATGCCGATGCGGGCAAGCAGTGCACCGATTCCGCGCAGTGTGAGGGCAAGTGCGTGGGCAGCGCGGGTTCGGTATCGCCGGACAAGGCGGCGACCGGGCAATGCCAGGCCGACGACCGGCTTTTCGGCTGCTATGCGGAGATCAAGGGCGGCAAGTCCGCCTATGCGATCTGCGTCGACTGAGCGGCATGAACTGGTCCTTCGTCGCGCCGGTGATCATGCTCGCCGGTTCCAATGTCCTCATGAACACCGCTTGGTACTGGCATCTCAAGATGCCGGGAAAAGCCTTGTGGTTTGCGATACTGCTGAGCTGGGGCATCGCTTTTTTCGAGTATTGTCTCGCGGTTCCGGCGAACCGGATCGGCAGTACGGTCTATTCGCTCGGGCAGTTGAAAGTCCTGCAGGAAGCGTTCTCGCTGCTGGCGTTCGTGCTCGTCGCATGGGCCTTGTTCGGGCAGAAGCCCGGATGGAACGAGGTCATCGGCTTCTGCCTTATCGGGGCAGGGGCGTGGTTCATTTTCAAAGGCCCGCTGGGCTGACTTGGGACTAAGCATCATGGAAACCAGAGCCGGCGATCCGGGCGCTTTCGCGAACTTCGACCTGTCGCGCGTCGACAGCCCCGCTTTCGTGGTCGATGCCGCCAAGCTGCGCTCGAACCTGCGCATCCTGAGCGAGATCGGCGAGCAGTCGGGCGCCAAGGTGCTGTCGGCGCTCAAGGCCTTCTCGATGTGGTCCACCGCGCCGATCGTGGGCGAGTACCTCGACGGCGTCTGCACCTCGGGCCTGTGGGAAGCGCGCCTCGCCTCGGAATTCTACGACGGCGAAATCGCCACGTACTGCGCAGCCTACAAGGCCGAGGACGTGGACGAGATCCTGCGCCTCTCCGACCATGTGATCTTCAACTCGCCCGCCCAGATCGAGCGCTTCTGGCCCTTCATCGAAGGCGCCCGCGCGCGTGGCGAGAGCTTCGACATCGGCCTGCGCGTCAACCCGCTCCACCCCGAGGGCGAAGTGCCCAAGTACGATCCGAGCGCGCCGCATTCGCGCCTTGGGTTCCCGATCGATCAACTGACCGAGGACCATGTCGGCCTGATCGACGGAATTCACTTCCACAATCTGTGCGAGCAGGACTTCGAGCCGCTGCAGCGCACGTGGGACAAGGTGTTCGACTTCCTCGAACCGTTCTTCGGCCAGCTCAAGTGGATCAACATCGGCGGCGGCCACCACGTCACCCGCGCGGACTACCAGCGCGAGGAACTGATCGAATTCCTCGCCGATATGGCCGAGGATACCGGTGCCGAAATCTACATCGAACCGGGCGAGGCGGTGGCGCTGGACGCGGGAATTCTGGTCGGCACCGTGCTTGATGTCGGCTGGAACGGCATGCCAGTGGCGATCGTCGATATCTCTGCCACCTGCCACATGCCCGACGTAATCGAGGCGCCGTATCGTCCCGCCATGCTGGGCGAACGCAGCGAGGATGAGGGCGAAGCCATCCGCCTCGGCGGCCCGTCGTGTCTCGCGGGAGATGTGATCGGCGACTATGTGCTGCCGGCCGACCCCGAAGCCGGACAGCGCTTCGCGTTCCTCGACCAGGCGCATTATTCGATGGTCAAGACCACGACCTTCAACGGCGTGCCACTGCCCTCGATCTGGCTGTGGGACTCGGAAACGGACTCGCTCGAATGTGTGCGCCGGTTCGATTACGAGGACTTCCGCAGCCGCCTGAGCTGATCCCCGGAGGTATCCGGATAGGGCCATTAAGCATCAATGGGGTGGGTGTGTGCGAAGCTGCATCCGCCCGCCGCGCCCATGATGCAGCCAATCCCGTTATGGCGAATCGTCAGGGACCGATCCTGCGCCTTGCCGTGTTGCAAACGATGACACGAATGGCCCGACTGTCACCGGGTCGTCATCACACAGCAATGGAGTGGATCGATGCAAGCCGCTGCAGAAAAACGGAATTTCCTGAGATTGTGGGCGCCCTTTGGAACCTGTGTTTCAGTAGATGACGTTTTTGTGAAAGTCCCCGTTTTTCACTTGCGATTCATGTCCTGAGCCTTATATCCCGCCCCTCGCTGCCCCATGGGGACTTCCAAACCGCAAGGCAGCTCTTGTCTGTTAACACACCGTTTGGGGGTCCCTTGAGTTGCACGCATTCCTCGACGCACCGGCCGTAGCGCGCACCCTCGCGCCTGACGAACCAGTCATTCTGAACCGCCCGCATGCTGCGGCGCGCGCTGCCCGCTTCTTCGCCACGAAGTTTCCGGGCAAGTCGCTCTATGCGGTGAAGGCGAACCCGTCGCCCGACCTCGTCCAGATTCTCTGGGACAACGGCATCACGCACTACGACGTCGCCTCGATTACCGAGGTGCGCATGGTGCGCGGCGTTCTGCCCGACGCGACCCTGTGCTTCATGCACCCGGTCAAGACCGCCAGCGCGATCCGCGAAGCCTACTTCCAGCACGGCGTGCGCACCTTCAGCCTCGACACCCTCGAGGAAGTCGAGAAGATCGTCGAAGCCACCACCGATGCCGAGGGTAACGTCGCCACGGACCTGCGCCTCTGCGTGCGTCTGCGCGTGTCGTCCGAGTATTCGGAACTGAGCCTTGCCTCGAAGTTCGGCATCGACGTCGCCGATGCGGGCGAACTGCTGCAGGCCACCCGTCAGGTCGCCGACTGGCTGGGCGTGTGCTTCCACGTCGGTTCGCAGGCGATGACGCCGTTCGCCTACGTGCAGGCGCTTGAGCGCGCCCGCGCGGCCATTGCGGCTGCCGGCGTGGTCATCGACATGGTCGACGTCGGCGGGGGGTTCCCCTCGTCGTACCCGGGCATGGAACCGCCGCCGCTCGAGGACTACTTCGCGATCATCCACCGCCACTTTGAGGCGCTGCCGATCGCTTACAACGCAGAGCTGTGGTGCGAGCCCGGCCGCGCGCTGTCGGCCGAGTACAACTCGCTGATCGTCAAGGTCGAGAAGCGTCGCGGTGACGAACTGTACATCAACGACGGTGCCTACGGCGCGCTCTACGATGCGGCGCACGTCGCATGGCGCTTCCCGGTCAAGGCGATCGCCAAGGATGGCGAGCGTTCGTCGGAACTGAAGGAGTTCTCCTTCTATGGCCCGACCTGCGACGATGCCGACTTCATGGAAGGCCCGTTCCTGCTCCCCGCCGACATCAAGGCGGGCGACTGGATCGAGGTGGGCATGCTGGGTGCCTACGGTGCCGCCATGCGCACGGCGTTCAACGGCTTCGGCGGCGGCGAGGTCGTCCTCGCCCAGGACGAGCCGATGGCGAGCCTCTACACCGGCCGCAAGGACCCGCGCGTCTCGGACAACGTCGTCTCGCTGCGCTGATCCGGCTCGAATTCGAATAACGAGAGGCCCCCGCAACCCACGGTTCCGGGGGTTTTCGTTTGCGCGGTCGGATTGGGGCGATCTTAACTCTCGCGGCGCTAGATGAGGCCGATGCCGACACACGACGACCACTCTTCGATGCCGCGCTGGCGACTGCTCATGCTCGCGATGGTAGCGCTGGCCTTCCTGCCCGTGATGCTGGCCCCGGTGCCGGGCTTCGTCGACATGCCTTCGCATATGGCACGCCATTACGTGTTGGCGAACATCTCCAGCGATTCGGCTTTGCCGGGGATGTTCGCGGTTCACTGGCAGTGGATTGCCAACCTTGGCGTCGATCTTCCCTCGGTACTGCTGACGCCGTTGCTGGGTAGTGAGCGGGCGACGTTGGTGGTGGGAGCGCTGCTCGCGCCGCTGATGGTCATGGGGATGTTCCAACTGTCGCGTGCGGCGCATGGGCGCGTCAGTGCCAGCACTTTCGTCGCGCTGCCTTTCGCGATGCATCAGGCGTGGATGTGGGGGTTCCTCAATTACTGCATGGGAGTGGCGCTCGCCTTGCTTGTGGCGGCGTGGCTATATGCGCGGCCACGCGTGAGCGGACGGGAGCAGACGATCCTGGCGATCGCGGCGCTCGTTGTCTGGACGGCGCATATGGCGAGCTGGGTGATTCTGCTGATCCTCGCGGCGGGTAATGAGCTTGGCGCCCTAAAAGGCTGGCGCGACCTGTGGCCTGCGGTCCGGCGCAACCTCGTGTTGTTGGCGCCATTAGTCCCGCTGCTGCTCTGGCGCTCCGATGCTGCGGGGCAGGGCGGAGGATTGGGCTACGTCGATTTCGTGAACACCAAGATCGTCGTCTTCGCCAGCGTCTTACGCGGCACCGATAAGATAGTGGACCTCGGCTTGCTGGGCGCCATCGTCATTGCAAGCAGCATTGTGCTGTTATGGACCTCCGGGCGCAGGCTGGAGCGCCGGTTGCTCATTAGCGGGCTGCTGCTGACCGTCGCGGCCGTCGCGGCGCCGACGACGATACTGAATGCATGGGGCACCGACTTGCGCACAGCGCCCGTTGCGCTGCTGATCCTCGTTCTGGCCATCACGCCGAGTGCCCGACCCGAACGGGAGCGTCTGGTCATGTTGGCTGGCATTGCTTTGTTCTGCGTGCGTGTCGGGACGGTGACGCGCGACTGGGTATCTCACGGGCGCGTTCTGCAACAGCGCCTGACGCTGCTCGACGCGGTGCCGCGTGGGAGCCGTCTGGGCTATTTGTGGGCCGCGCCGGAGTGCGGCTTCCCCTGGCGTCTGGTGCCCGACGAGAAGCTCGGCAGTTACGCGCTCACGCGCAGGGATGCCTACGTCAACACGCTGTTCATGGTTGATAACGCCAAGCTGATGACCATCCGGGACGCATTGCTGGCGCAGCGATGGGTCGGAGGGACGCAGGACGTCCCGCCATTGTGCCCGCAGAACCGGCCGGATCTGGCGGCGCTGACCTCGAAGGTTGCGGCCATGCGCGCAGACGGCTTTGACGCCGTATGGGTTTCCGGCGGCATTCCGAACGACCTGCTGCCGCCGCCCGGCTTCGTCGTGGCGAAACGGGCGGGCGGCGATACATTGTTCGTCAGGCGCTGACGAAGAGGTCCTTGTAGGCGCGCGGCTGGCTGCGCAGGAACTGTGGGGCGACGGCGATCTTCGCGCCCAAGGCCGCCGCAGCATGCCACGGCCAGCGCGGGTCGTAGAGCACCGTGCGCGCCAGCCCGATCATGTCGGCATCGCCGGTCGCGATGATCGCTTCGGCCTGTTCGGGTTCGGTGATGAGGCCCACGGCGATCACCGGGATAGACACGGCCTGCTTGACCGCGCGCGCCAGCGGCACCTGATAGTTGGGGCCGACGGGGATTTTCTGTTCGATATGCAGACCTCCGCTGGAGACGTGGATAGCCGCCGCGCCGCGTGCTTCCAGCGCCTTGGAGAAGGCCATGGTCTGCTCGATGTCCCAGCCACCCTCGACCCAGTCGGTGCCGGAGAGGCGCACCGTCACCGGCTTATCCGCCGGGAAGGCCGCGCGAACCGCGTCGTAGACTTCCAGCGGGAAGCGCATGCGGTTTTCGAGGCTGCCGCCGTACTCGTCGGTGCGCGTGTTGGAGAGCGGTGAGAGGAACTGGTGCAGCAGGTAGCCGTGGGCGGCGTGGATCTGGATGGCGTCGATCCCCAGACGGGCAGCGCGATGCGCGGCTTCGGCAAAGGCGTTGCGGACGCGGGCGAGCCCGGCGCTGTCCAGCGCGACCGGCGCGTTCTCGTGCGCCTCGAAGGGCAGGTCGGAGGCGGAGACCGTCTGCCAGCCGTTGACCGCGCCGGGGGCGA
>JASGGD010000257.1:0-5935 GCA_047605225.1 Novosphingobium sp. | reverse complement strand
AAGGCGCGTTCTATGCGCCCAAGCTGGAATGGCACCTCACCGACGCGATCGGCCGGACCTGGCAGGTCGGCACGATCCAGTCCGACCGCATGCTGCCAGAGCGCCTCGACGCGCACTACATCGGCGAGGACGGCGAGAAGCACCGCCCGGTCATGCTGCACCGCGCGATCTTCGGTTCGTATGAACGCTTCATCGGCATCCTGATCGAGCACTTCGCCGGGAAGCTGCCGGTATGGCTGGCCCCGGTTCAGGCGGTGGTGACGACGATCGTTTCGGACGCCGACGGCTATGCAGCGCAAGTCGCCGCGAAGCTGAAGGCGGCGGGCGTGCGCGTCGAGACGGACCTGCGCAACGAGAAGATCAACTACAAGGTGCGCGAGCACTCCTTGAAGAAGGTCCCCCACCTCGTCGTCGTCGGCAAGCGCGAGGCGGAGGAAGGCACCGTCGCCCTGCGCACCCTTGGCGCCGAGCACCAAAAGGTCATGTCGCTGGACGAAGTCATCGCGCTTCTGAAGGACGAGGCGACCGCGCCGGATCTCAAGGCATGATCCAGCGCGAACTCCTCGACTCGGCATGGATCCCGGACGGCGAGAAGCTTGAGCTGTTCCGCCACGACAAGGACTTCATGATCGTCATCGGCCACAACGAGCTGATGAGCACGCGCAAGTGGGGCTCGGAAGAGGCCCTTGCGACGATGGCCTACGACCGGATCAAGGGCTCGTCCAAGCGCCCCCACTTCCTGATCGGCGGCTACGGCATGGGCTTCACCCTGCGCGCCGCGCTGCGGGTGCTGCCCGCCGACGCGAAGATCACCGTCGTCGAACTGGTGCCCGAGATCATCCAGTGGGCACGCGGCCCGATGGCGCACCTGACCGGGGACTGCCTCGAAGACCCGCGCGTCAATCTGGTGATGGGCGACGTCGCGCAGGCCATCATCGACGGCCACGGCGACTACGATGCGATCCTCCTCGACGTCGACAACGGCCCCGACGGGCTGGTGCGCGAAGACAACAACGTCATCTATTCCAAGGTCGGCCTGCGCGAAGCCTACGGGGCGCTGACCCCGGACGGCGTGCTGGCGATCTGGTCGGCAGGCGCAGATCCTTCCTTCACCCGCCGCATCGAACGGGCGAGGTTCGCGGTGGACGAAGTGAAGGTCCATGCCCGCAGCAACGGCAAGGGGCCGAAGCACGTCATCTGGTTTGCGTCCAAGAGCGAATAAATAAAGAAGTCCTGGGGCCATTGCCCCAGACCCCTTTACTGTCGGCGTGGCGCGCGCAGAAGCCTCAGCCCCACATTGCGCCGCAGGCTATCAACAGTTCGGGCTCACAATGAGCGCGCAACGCCCCTGCGCGAACTTAGCTCGACGGTAACGGGGGTGCAGGGGGGCCATGCTCCCCTGCTTTCTTCTTCCTGCCCTTGGAAACCGCCACGATCACCGCACTGCCGAGCAGTATCCCGGTAACCATGGCCCCGACAGCCAGAAGCCCGACCGGACTGAAATCCGTTCGGGCTTCCGCGCTGAAGACCTTGCCGAAGCGCAGCGTGGCGCTGGTGACCTGGCGATCCTTGTAGAGCTTCATGCCCTGACGGTTACCACAGCACCCCGTGCTTGTCAGGCGTGACCGGCCCGGGCGCTTCTTCGCCGATGCACTGCAGCAGGTCGATCTCGATTGTGCGGCACATGGCGTTGAGCGGCAGGTCGTGGACGTCGTTGGCAAAGGGGTCGACGAGGTCGTCGCCGATTGCCAGCACCGCGAGGAACATGAGCCCCGCAATCGTCGAGCCCAGCGGCGTCGCGAACTGCAGCGTCTCGACCAGCCCGATCGGCAGGAGGACGCAGAACAGGTGCGTGAACGCTTCCGGGATGAAGCGGTACTGGAACGGCAGCGGCGTGTTCTTGAGCCGCTCCATGCCGCCTTGCGAGTTGGCGATGTCGACGAGGACCGCCTCCATCTGCGCCTGCTGGATGGAGTCGATCCAGCCTGCGCGACGTGCTTCGTCGATACGGCGGCCGGTGCCGTCGAGAATGCCGTTCGCCACGTTGACGCGCTGGAGAGCGAGGTCCTTCTCGTGCTTGGGCAGCAGGCGCAGGACTTCCTCGTCCTGCGGCAGGCGGCGCAACTGGCAGCGCAGCGCGTTCACATAGGCGATCTGGCGATAGACGATCTGCTTCTTGAGATCCGACGCCTCGGGATCGGGCATGAAATTGCGGGTCGCGCGCGCGATGTTGCGGCTCGCGTTGATCATCAGACCCCAGAGCCCGCGCCCTTCCCACCAGCGCTGGTAGGCCGAGTTGCTGCGGAAGCCGAGGAACAGCGCAAGCGCCGAGCCGAACAGCGTGATCGGCAGTTCCGGCGCCTTGAAGGGCAGAACATAGTACGTGATCGTCACGACCACGTCCCACACGAACAGAAGGGCTAGCGGCCTCCAGATCTCCTGGAAGACGCGCCGGGAACTTGGAATTTTTGCGACGATCATTGGGTCTTGGCGGGCTCCACTGCCACCGGCGTACCCACTGCCGGGCCAACCTTCGGTGCGCCTTCGGTCGAACGGGCCATGGCGATCGAGGTTCCGGTAGCAGGCCGGATCGAGAACCAGTCTACACGGTCCACGGCGACCAGGAAGGCCAGAACGCCGCAACCGAACAGGAAAAGCAGGCCGTTGCCGATGAACGATTCGCGCAGGCGGGCGCGGTCGGCGTCAGTCATGTTGCGCATTGTCATCTCCATCAAACGGGTGAGCCCCAAGAGTGGGCATCCGGGATTTCGATTGCATCATCACAATGCGACAAAACTTTGCTGCGACGCACAATGAAGGTGTGCGGTGCAACAGAAGAGACAAGATGCAGCCACGCTCCGTCACGAAACGTTGAATTTGTTAGGAAAGATTGCTGCCGGATGAACGGCGGCGCGCTCAGAAGGGCAGCGCGTCGCGTGCCAGGATGAGCGCCAGCGCGCAGCCGCCGACGATCAGCGAACGCAACCACTCCATCCCGGACATGGGACGATGAGCCTGTGCGAGAGCGACGATGCGAACCATGCGCGCGACTATGCGCGCGCAGTGGTTTCCAAAGCGTTAAGCCCGTCGATCAGACCGAAGGCATCTGCTGGCTGGAACAATGGAACGAGCCCCCGCCCGCCAGCACCGCATCGGCCATGACGCCCACGGTGTCGCGATCCGGGAACAGCGCGGCGATGGCGGCGACCCCGTCTTCGTCATGTTCGGTGCCGTAGATCGGCACGACCACCAGCTTCGAGGTGATCGCGAAGTTCATGTAGCTGGCGGGCTCGACCCGACCATCCGTCTCGACCCGGCCCGGCGAGGGCACTTCGGCGACCTTGACGCCCATCGCCTCGGCCCGCGCCTTGGCATCGGCGTAGATCGCGGCGTTGGGATCGTCCTTGCCCGTCGCGCGCGGCACCGCCAGCAGGTTCGGCGCCACGAAGCGGGCGAGGTTGTCGACGTGGCCGTCGGTATGGTCGTTGATCAGGCCGTCGCCCAGCCACAGCACCCGGTCGTAGCCGAGATCGCGCCGCAGCCGCATGTCGAGATCGGCGCGGTTGAGATGCGGGTTGCGGTTGGGGTTGAGGAAGACCTGCTCGGTCACCGCCACCAGCCCGGTGCCGTCGCCGTCGATCGCCCCGCCTTCGAGGATCCAGTCGGCCATCTCGACGTCGAGCCCGGCATCGCGCGCCAGTTCCTCGCCGATCTCCTGATCGCCGTCCATCAGGTACTTGCCGCCCCAGCCGTTGAAGCCGAAGCGCATGCCCTTGCGGTTGCCATGCGCGTCCACGGTAACAAGCGGCCCGGTATCCCGCAGCCAGACGTCGCCGTAGCGGCGGGTTTCGAGCGTCACCTTGTCCGACACCAGTTCGCTCGCGCGGGCACGATTCGCCTCGTCGCGCACGATCAGGCGCACTTCCTGCCCGCTCTCGGCGACGGCGCTGGCGAAATCCGCCATCTGCTCCTGCGCGCGTTCGAGGAAACCGGGCCACTCGACCGGATCATGCGGAAAACCGATCCACAGCCAGTCCTGCGCGGCCCATTCGGGGGGGAGAACGAAAGTCACTTGGTATTGCATCCCTTGGTTGCAGCGGCGCAGTCCTTATCCCGGATCGCGCGGAATTCGTCGCCCATGCGCCAGTTCGGCCACATCGTGCCGTCCGCCAGCGTGCGGCCGAGGTCGTAGAACAGTTCGACGTCCTGGGTGATGCCGCTCCAGTCCCAGTTTTGCGAGTATTCGTCGGCCGGGGCGTGGTAGCGGTTGTCGGTATAGTCCTGCGCGGCCTTCTCGCCTGCCGCCGTGCCGCCGTTGGCCAGATCGCTACTGCGCTCGACGTTGAACATCGGCACGCCGCGCTTGGCGAGGCTGAAGTGGTCGGAGCGGTAGTAACCGCCGCGCTCCGGGTGATCCTCGGGCACGTCGGTCAGCCCGCGCGCCTTCAGCGCAGCGAGATAAAGGTCGCCCAGCTCGGACTTGTCGCCGCCGGTCTGGGTATAGGACTTCGCGCGGCCCGCAGGCAGCAGCGCGTCCATGTTCACCCCGCCGACGGTGTGGTCGAGCGGATAGATCGGATTGGCGCCGTAGAACTCGGAGCCGAGCAGACCCGATTCCTCCAGCGTCAGCGCCACGAAGACCTGGCTGCGTTCGGCTGCCCCCGCCTCGGCATTCATCTTCGCGATGGCGGTGAGCGCCGCGACGCCGTCGGCATTGTCGACCGCGCCGTTGCAGATGTCGTCATTCGGCCTGCCTCCTTGCGGCGTGCAGTGCCCAAGGTGGTCCCAGTGCGCCGAATAGAGCACGACCTCTTCCGGCAGCGACTTGCCCGGCAGCACGCCGACGACGTTGTTGGAGGTCGAGCGGCGGATCGCGTTGTCGAACCCGAAGCTGACCTTGAGGCCGAGCGGCACCGGCTTGAAGCCCTTGCTCTGCGCCGCTTTTGTCAGCGCGGCGAGGTCTTTACCCGAGGCTTTGAGGATCGCCTCGGCCACCGGCTTCTGAATCCAGCCGTTGGCGACCGTCTGGTCCATCGCATCGTTCGGGGTCTGCACCGAATACTGCGCGCCGGTCCAGCTTGAGTTGACGACGTTCCAGCCGTAAGCCGCCGGGAACGTGTCATGCACGATCAGCGCGGCAGTCGCGCCCTGCCGGGCGGCTTCCTCGAACTTGTAGGTCCAGCGGCCGTAGTAGGTCATGCGGCGGCCCTTGAAGAGCCCCTGCTCGCCCTCCATCGCGTAATCCGGGTCATTGACGAGGATCACCGCCGTCTTGCCCTTCATGTCGATGCCGGCATAGTCGTTCCAGCCGAGTTCGGGCGCATTGATGCCGTAACCGACGAAGACCAGTTCGCTGTCCTGCACCTGCGATTTCGGCGTCACCCGGTAGCTCGATGCGACATAGTCGTCGCCCGGCTTGAACGAAAGCGACGCCGCCGCGCCCGAAACCCTGAGCGGCGTGTAATCGCTCGCGGTGATCTCCACGGTCGGCACCGGCTGGAGCCACTGGCCCTTGTTCCCCGGCTGCAGGCCCGCCGCCTTGAACTGCGCGACGATGTAGTCGAGCACCTTGGGCTCGATAGCGGTGCTCGGCGCGCGGCCTTCGAAATCGTCGGCGGAGAGCCGCTTGGTGACGGCCTTCATCAGGTCCACCGGCACGTCCGGCTGCGCGCCTGCATCGACGGGCGGCTTCAGCGCGGTGCCCTTGGGAAAGGGCTGGGCTGAAGCAGCAAGCGAAACGCCGAGCGCGGCCAGCGCGACGAAAGGCAGGTAAGGCTTCATGGGGGGACCTCCGGAAGAACGGGCGCACAGGTGCCAGACGGCGGGGGTGGGGGCAAGGGCCTGCCCACCCCGCTGCGAGTAGGCAGCAAGCTGCCAACTCTCGCTACCCCTCCCGCTTGCGGGAGGGGCCGGGGGTGGGCCCGCGCGCTTGCCC
>JASGGD010000256.1:0-6076 GCA_047605225.1 Novosphingobium sp. | reverse complement strand
GGAGCGGGCCTGCGCCGCGCCCGCCTCGAAGCCATCGATACGAGCGCGGGCGAGTTCGGCGCGGTGCTCGGCCTGCATGCGCTCGATGCGGGCTTCGAGGTCCTCGATCCGGTCGCGCAGGGATTCGGGCAGGGTTTCGGCGGCGGACGCGATCTCGGGTTCGCCGGGCACGGGCACGAGCGGCGTCTCGACGGGGTGGAAGAACACCCGGTCGAAGCCGAATGGTTGTATCGTCGCCGCTGGGTCGGAGGAGCCCTTCGGGTTACTCGCCATCACAGCCCCCTGTCGTCATTGCGAGCAACGCGAAGCAATCCAGGGCGGCGCTGAACTGCCCTGGATTGCTTCGCTTTGCTCGCAATGACGAAACGTAGGGGGACAAAGTGTGGGGGACACGGTCCGGAGGAATAGGTAAAACCTGCCATCAATAGATCATCGCATCGTCGCTCTTGGGATCGGCGAGGACGATTTCGCCGCGCTCGCCCAGATCCTTGGCGAGCGTGACGAGGTTGCCCTGCGCGGCCTCGCATTCGCGGGCGCGCACCGGCCCCATCGCCGCCATGTCGTCGCGCAGCAGCTTGGCCGCACGCTCGGTCATGGCGCCGAAGAACAGGCGGCGCATCTCTTCCGGCGCGCCCTTGAGCGCCAGCGCCAGTTCGCGCTTGTTGCAGTTGCGCACGATGACCTGGATCGCGCTCGGCAACAGGTTCGACAGGTCCTCGAAGGTGAACATGAGCGCGCGGATGCGCTCGGCTTCCTCGGGCGCCTTCTCGTCGAGCGCGCCGAGCATCGCCTCCTCGGTCGAGCGGTCGAGCGCGTTGAACAGTTCGGCCATCGTCTCGTGCGGATCGCGGCGCTGCGAGCGCGAGAGGTTGGTCATGAACTCGGTCTTGAGCGTCTGCTCGACCTGCACGATCACGTCCTTCTGCACCGTCTCGGTCTTGAGCATGCGCATGACGACTTCGGTGCCGAAGTCGCGCGGCAGCGCCGCCAGCACCCGCGCGGCGTGGTCGGGCTTGAGCTTCTGGAGGATCACCGCGACGGTCTGCGGGTGCTCGCTCTTGAGGTAGCCCGCCAGCACGCCCTCGCTGACGTTCGACAGCTTGTCCCACATCGTCCGGCCGGAGGGACCGCGAATGTCCTCCATGATGTCCTTGACGCGCTCGGGCGCGAGCACGCCTTCGAGCAGCCGCTCGGTCGTCTCGTAGGAGCCGTGCAGCGTAGTGATCGACGAAACCTCGCCCGAAAACTGGCCGAGCAGGTATTCGACGACGACGGCAGGCACGCGGCCGAGCGACGCGATCGAGGAGGACAGCTCCTTGATCTCGTCGTCGTTCAGCTGCTGCCAGATGGGGATTCCGTGCTCCTGACCGAGCGCCAGCAGCAGCGCAGCCGCCCGCTGGGTGCCCGAATATTTCTTGAGCTCCGGCGGCTCGCCCACCGCGGTCATCATGTTCACTGCGAGATTCCTTGAAAAATGCGCAATTTCATCCGATCGCAAGGTCTTCCTTCTATTTATAGGAGGGACACCCACGCAACCGGCTCACGAGGCACAATTGACGATAAGTCTGAATAATGGGTTGATCGGCCTATCGGTTCTGGGAGGAACCTCGGCCTACTCATCCTATCAAAGCAGCCTCGCCTCGTCCGACAGCGTGGCGGTGACGGCGGCCAAGAAGGCGTTCACGACGCCCGAAACGACCGCCCCCTGGCTGGACGCGCTGGGCACCGATACGGCGACCAGCGCGCAAGTCGCGGCGGTCAAGCGGCTCGCCTCGATCATCGATGCCGACGGCGACAGTTCGCTGGAGGACCTGCCCGACGTGCAAACCGCCTTCACCACCTACAAGGCACTGGAAAACCTGCGCATTCTGGCGCAGGCGGGCACCTCCAAGACGATCTCGGCGACCGAACGCGCGGCCTTGCAGAAGAGTTTCGCGCAAGGTCTGGCGGACCTTCAGGGCTATCTTTCGAGCGCCGATACCGACCTGCTCGAACTCGGTTTCGGGTCGGTGACGAGCAGCACCCGCACGCTGGGCGTCGAGGCGCGCTACGCCACCGGAGCGGTCGCCGGAACCGGTGTCTCGACCACCCGCGCGGCTCCGGTCGAGGGTCTGACGGGCAGCGAAATTTTTCAGGTCACGCTGACGCGCGGCACCACCAGCGAGGTCGTCAGCGTCGATCTTTCGCAGACGGACACCCAGCCCCCGACGCTTGATTCGGTCGCCGCCGCGCTCAATGCCGCGATCGGCGCGAAGATCGCCACGAATGCAAGCGGCACGCCGATCCTCGACGCCGAGGGCAACACGACCTCGCAGTGGAAGTCGAATTTCACCGTCGAGAAGACCGACGGCAAGTGGGGCCTCGTCTTCAACCCCTCCGGCATCGAGAAAGTCTCGATCGATCAGGTCGCGGCAGGCGATGCCTTGATGGTGGCGAGCGGGGAGACGACGACGATCTCGGGCACGAAATCGCCCACTTCGGCCAACGTCTACCGCATCGAGGATCTGGCCGGATCGCTGACCTGGGAACGGCTGAGCAAGATCAACGCGGTGGACACCGACGCCACCGCCCGCGCCGCCGCAAGCGCGGCCGCGACTGCCAAGTCCACCAGCACCGAACTGGCCGAGGACGCCGACTACACCGTCGTTTCGGCGACCGCCGCCAATGCCATCGCCACCGATGCGGACGGCTACTCCTACATCGTCGGCACCACCGCAGGCGACATGGGCACGCAGACCGGCGACGGCACCGACGACCTGTTCCTGACCAAAGTGGACAGCGAGGGCACGGTGGTCTGGCAGCGCAATCTCGGCGCGGCGGGCACCGCCTCGGGCGCGGCGGTGACGATCGCGCCGAACGGAGAGATCGTCGTCGCGGGCACCGTCTCGGGCGCCTTCAACGGCAGCGACGACACCCAGACCGACCTCCTCGTCAGCCGCTTCAACACCAAGGGCGAGGAGCTTTCGAGCACATCGATCCGCCAGGTCGGCAACGAAACCGCCAGCGCAGTGACGGTGGGCAACGACGGCTCGATCTACATCGCCGGGCGATCCTCGACCGGCGGCGGGGACGCGGTGATCGTGCGGCTCGACGCGGCGGGTAAGATGCAGGAGCGGCGCACCATCGACAGCGGCGGGTCGGACTCGGTCTCGGCCCTCGCCATCGATGCGGACGGCAACCTTCTGGCGCTCACCAACGAGAAGGGCGTCGCCACCTTGCGCAAGATCGCCGCCGGATCGCTGAGCACGGACCTCGGCTCGGTGGCGCTGGGCACGGCTTCGGCCAAGGCCATCGCGGTGTCGGACAGCGGCCAGATCGCCGTCGTCGGCACCACCAGCGCGGCGCTGAACGGCGCGCAGGTCAACGGCCTCTCGGGCGGCACCGACGCTTTCGTCACCCTGATCGAGCCGGATTTCTCGTCCACCCTCACCAGCTACATCGGCACCGACAGCGCCGATCAGGCCGACAGCGTCGCCTATCTGAACGGCGCGCTCTACGTCGGCGGGCGCACGGCGGGGACGCTGGGCGATGCGAAAACGGGCAGCGTGGACGGCTTCGTCGCGCGGATCGATCCTGCCGATGGCTCGGTGCAGACGGTCTCGCAATGGGGCCAGCGCAGCAGCGCCGTGGAGCCCGTGCGCATCACCGCCGTCGCGGGCGGGGCGACCGGTGCCCTCGGCGCGCTCGGCCTGCATCGCGGCGTGCTCAACCAGCAGAGCACCGGCGACCTCGTGACCGAGACCTCGCTGCGGGTGGGCGACAGCTTCAAGATCAGCGTCGACGGCGAGGCCGCGCGCACCGTCACCATCGAAAAGGGCGAGACGATGACCAGTCTCGCCGCCAAGATCCGCAAGATCACCGGCACCGACGCGACCATCACCACGCCCTTCACCGACGGCGCCTCCAGCCTCAAGATCGACGTGAAATCCGGCCACACTCTGGAACTGATCGCCGGCGCGGACGGCAGCGATGCGCTCGGCAAGCTGGGGCTCGATCCGATCCGCCTCGTGCCGTCCAAGGTGCTCGATCCCAAGGCGGCGAAGGTAACGCCGGGGGGCCGCTTCAACCTCGGTCTGTCCAGCGCCCTGACGCTGACCGACGCCACCACTGCCAGCACCGCGCTGTCCAAGGTCCAGAGCGCGCTGTCGATGATCCAGTCGGCCTATCGCTCGCTCTACTGGGATTCGGGCAAGGCATCGATCGTGGATGGCACCGTTTCCAGCAGCGGCGGCAGTGCCTACCAGCAGGCCAAGCTGGCCAGCTATCAGGCCGCGCTTTCGCGCCTCACCGGCTCGTCCTAAGGAGGCCCCCTATGTCCACCCTCCCCCCCCTGTTCGACGGCATGGGCCGCGCCATGAAGTCCATGGCCGAACGCCAGCGCGTCATCGCCGAGAACGTCGCCAACTCCGAGACGCCCGGCTACAAGGCCCGCACGGTGGAGGCGCCGGACTTCTCGTCTCTGGTGGACGGCCAGCTGGGATCGAGCGGCACCCCGCACGTCGCACGGCCGCATGTCGAACTCTCCAGCAGCATGACCGCGCTGGGCGCCACCGCACCGCAGGCGGGCGGGCGCATCGTCCTCGATAGCAACACCAGCGAGACCAAGCCCGACGGCAACAACGTGACGCTGGAAGACCAGTTGCTGTCGCTTGGGCAGGTGCAGCAGGACTATGCGGCGATGACCAACCTCTATCGCAAGCAGATGGCGCTGATGAAGACCGCGGTGGGTAAGGGTTAAGCGGCATCCTCCCTGTCGCGAAGCGATGGGGAGGGGGACCGCCGACGAAGTCGGTGGTGGAGGGGTAGCGCGCTCAAAGCCCCCTCCGTCAGTCGCTACGCGCCTGCCACCTCCCCATCGCTTCGCGACAGGGAGGATTCGGCCGGCACTTAAAGGATGTGCCTCGGCGAGCAGAAAATTCGCCCCCTTCTCCCCAATTTCGCATCCATTCCGGACCTTCGAGCGTTCCCTCTCGACGTCCTGAATTCCGCCGTTTTGCGTATCCACACCCCGGTTTTGCGGAGGGCAACAGCCCGGATTGCGCAAGAAATGCGAAATTTTAAGGATATGGCAACAAGGTAAGCGCCAATTCCTCAATCCCGCCATGAGAACGGCGATCGTGAAAAAGGCCCGATTCGGCAGAACTCGTCGAACCGGCGCATTGACCGGGAAGGTCGGACATGAAAAGTCCCGGCCATCCCATGAACGGAACAAGATCTGCGATGAACGACAAGTCGCCCGAATTAAGCGATCGGGCCGGTCCACGGCAAGTAACGGAGGCGGCGATGACGACAATCGATTACCATCGTACGCTCGTATTCCCGAACCGCATCCGCAAGTTCCGCAAGCAACTCAATATCGGCAGCCTGCTCGAATTGTCGGAGCGGCTTTCGGGAATAACCTATATCCGCCTCTCCAAGATCGAGCGCGGCGAAATCTTCGCCCGCGCCGACGAACTGCGCGATCTCGGCCGCGCGCTGGGGGTGGACCCGGTGGAACTGCTGATCGACGTGGACGCCCCCGGCTTCGACATCGCCGCCTGGGCCGAACCGCTCCACGGCCCCGCCCCCGCCGACCCCGAAGGCGAACTGCGCGCGGTTCTGCTCGCCGCCGCCCTGCGCGCGCGGCGCGGCGGCGATCCGGCGCTAACGATCGCGGTGCTGGAAAGCGAATACGGCATCGCGCCGGTGGTGCTCTCGCGCATAGAAAACGCGCTCAAGCCGCTGGAGCGCTGGAACGAAGACGTCCGCGCCGCCCTGCGCCGCCTGTTCGGCGCGCCCGACGACAAGGCGCTGATGGCCGAGGTCGAGGCGCTCCACGCCGCAGGCTACCTCGACGCAGTGCTGCCGATGGTCGCCAACCCGGAAATCCGTCTCGCCAAGTCGCGCGCGCGTATCGCCGCGCTGAAGGACGAACTGAGCGGTGCGGCGGCCGAGGTTGTGGCCTCAACGCCCGCCCCCACGCCCAGTCCAAAGCCCACGCCAATCGCTCCCGCCAACGGCGCGGCACTGCGACTGCTCCCCGTCCTCGGCACGCCCCTGCCCGACGCCGACTACCGCGCCCTGCCGCGCGTGACGT